>NZ_DATJWR010000068.1:0-9813 GCF_035501035.1 Paraburkholderia sp. | reverse complement strand
GCCGATCAGCTCCTCGATCGACGACCACTGCCGGTTCAACCGCATGCTGCCTTCCTGAAGACGCGCCATGTCGAGCAGATTGATGACGAGTCCATTCATCCTCAGCGCCTCCTCGCGGATCGCGTCCGAGAGTTCCTGTGCCCTGGCCCCGCCCGACATGGCGGCACCCTGGTCGGCAAGCACCGATGCAAAGCCCACGATCGCCGTGAGCGGCGTGCGCAGGTCATGGGAAATCGCGGACAGCAAGGAGTTACGCAGTCGTTCCGATTCCATGCTCACGAGTGCGTCCTGCGCGATCTCGACGTAGTGCACCCGTTCGAGCGCGAGCGCGATCTGCGCGACGAAGGTGTCGAGCATGCGCCGCTGCTCGGGCACGGCAAACTCTGCCATCTGTTCAGCCAGCAACGCGACTACTCCGCGCGTGCGCATCGGCGCCTTGAGCGGCAGGTACAGCGCCGTCGCGGCAGGCAGGGTCTCCGTGCCGTGGCCGGCCTGTTTCTGCTGGTCGTAGACCCATTGGGCGATATCGAGGTCGACGTCGTTGAGTGCGGTCGCCGGATCGGGGTTCTCGACCTTGGGCCGCACCTTCTCCGTGCTATCGGGCAGCAGGATCGCCGTGCGCGCCTGGAACACTTCGCTCACGTGACGCATGCCGATCTCGATGATCTGGTCCGTCATCAGTGCGCCACCCAGTTCGCGCGTCATTGCGAACATCGCCCCCGTGCGGCGCTCGCGCAGCGTGGCGAGATGCGCCTGGCGCTTGAGGCTTGCCGTCAGGTGACTGATCGTCAGCGATGTCATCAGCATCACGGCGAAGGTGAGCAGATATTGAGTGTCGGCGACCGTAAACGACATGCGTGGCGGCACGAAAAAGAAGTCGAACGCGGCCACGCCGAGAAACGAGAACAACACCCCCGGCCCGCGCCCGAGCCGCGAGGCCGTGAAGACAGCGCCAAGCAGGTAGAGCATCACGAGATTGGTCTGCGCGATCCGGTCGAGCAGCAGGGCGGCGATCGCGGTAATGGCCGCACAGATCGCGAGTGCCCAGGCGTAGGAGCCAGGTGCGGAGCGGCGAGCCCCCATAGCGGGCCCCGCAAACCCGCTCATGGCGTCGTGGCGCTCGGCGGCTTCGCGCACCGCACCGGAGTTGACCACCGTGACATCGATATCGCGCGCCGACCAGACCATCTGCTGTGCGACGGACGGCATGAGGCGGGCGCGCCATCCTGTTACCGACGACGCACCCACCACCAGCTTCGAAACATTGCGCATGCGAGCGTACGCAAGCACCGTCGGCGCGACTTCGTCGCCCTGGAGCGTGACCGTTTCCGCGCCCAGCTCGGACGCGAGCTTGAGCGCGTCGAGCGTGCGCTTGCGAATGGCATCGGGCAGCCGCTCGAGCTTCGGCGTCTCGACATAGACCGCTAGCCAGTCCGCTTTCTGGTTCGAAGCGAGGCGCGCCGCCGCGCGCACGAGATTGCTGCTTTCCTGCCCCGCGCCGACGCACACGATGATGCGTTCGCGCGCCTGCCAGATCCGCTCGATCGACTGATCGGCGCGGTACTCGCGCATCTGCGCATCGACACGGTCGGCCGTGCGGCGCAACGCGAGCTCGCGCAGCGCGATCAGATTGCCCTTGCGAAAGAAATTGCGGACCGCATGCTCCGCCTGCTGCGGCATATAGACCTTGCCTTCGCGCAGCCGGTCAAGCAGTTCCTCAGGCGGCAGATCGACCAGCGTCACTTCATCGGCGAGATCGAACACGCGGTCGGGTATCGTCTCCCACACGCGGATGCCCGTGATCTGCCCGACCACGTCGTTCAGGCTCTCGAGATGCTGGACGTTGACCGTCGTGAACACGTCGATGCCGGCATTCAGCAGTTCCTGCACGTCCTGCCAGCGCTTCAGATGCCGGCTGCCCTGGACGTTCGAATGCGCGAGTTCGTCGACGAGGATCAACTGCGGCTTGCGCGCGAGCGCGGCGTCGAGATCGAACTCGGCAAGCAGGCGGCCGCGATATTCAATGCGCGCCGGTGCGATGACCTCCAGGCCTTCGATCAGTGCGAGCGTCTCCTCGCGCCCATGGGTTTCGACGATCCCCACCACGACGTCGGCACCTTCGTCCTTGCGGCGCCGCGCGGCCTGCAGCATCGCAAACGTCTTGCCGACGCCGGCCGATGCGCCAAAGAATATCTTGAGCCGTCCTCGCTGGCTTTTCTCTTCGTCACGCTGCAGCCGGTCCAGCAGTTCGTCGGGATCGGGCCGGTTCATCGCACGTCTCCTTGCGAGTCATCCCTTTTAGAGTCGTCCCTTGGTCCTGCTGTCGGGGCACGCGCGTTGGCCATCTACCGCCGCGCAGGCACACACTCAATGCATCGGCTTGAGCTCGTCTAGCGCGAGATTCAGACTCAGCACGTTCACGCGCGGCTCACCGAATATGCCCAACTGCCGTCCAGAGGTGTTCTGCGCGATCAGTCCGTCGATCTGGTCGAGCGTAAGCCCACGGGCTTTCGCCACGCGCGCGGCCTGATACGCCGCCGCAGCCGGTGTGATGTCGGGGTCCAGCCCGCTGCCTGACGAAGTCACGAGATCAACCGGAACAGGCGTTGTGTTCGATGGATCGGCGTCATGCAGCGCCGCGATGCGCCCCTTCACTTCGTCGGCGAGCGCGGGATTCGTGGGGCCGAGGTTCGAGCCGCCGGAATTCTGTGCGTTATAAGGATTCGGCGTCGTGGCCGATACGCGGCCCCAGAAATAGTATGGCGCGTCGAACTGCTGGCCGATCAGTGCGGAGCCGACCGGCTTGCCGTTCTTCTCGATCAGGCTGCCGTTGGCCTGACGCGAGAACACGGCCTGGGAAACCGCCGTCACCACGAGCGGATAAACGCCGCCCGTGATTACCGTCAACAGCAAAAACAACACCAGCACGGGACGCAAGAAATTCTTCATGATTCAGACCCACCCAAATGCGGTAAGCACGACATCGATCAGCTTGATGAACGGAAACGGCAACAGAATCCCGCCAAGGCCGTAGATCAGCAGATTCCGGCGCAAGACGGCTGCGGCGCCAAGCGCACGGTACTGGACACCCTTGAGCGCGAGCGGGATGAGCGCGACGATGATGAGCGCGTTGAAGATGACCGCTGAAAGGATGGCAGACGACGGGGACGTGAGGTGCATCACGTCCAGCACGCGCAGCTTCGGATAAGTCGAAGCGAACGCCGCCGGAATGATCGCAAAGTATTTCGCGACGTCGTTCGCAATCGAGAACGTCGTGAGCGAGCCGCGTGTCATCAGCATCTGCTTGCCGATCTCGACGATCTCGATCAGCTTCGTCGGATTGGAATCGAGATCGACCATGTTGCCCGCTTCTTTCGCCGCCTGCGTACCGCTGTTCATCGCCACGGCGACGTCGGCCTGTGCGAGCGCCGGTGCGTCGTTGGTGCCATCGCCCGTCATTGCTACGAGACGCCCGGCCCCTTGATGTTCGCGGATCATCTTGAGCTTGGCTTCCGGCGTCGCTTCGGCGAGGAAGTCGTCGACGCCGGCCTCGGCGGCAATGGCTGCGGCCGTGAGCCGGTTGTCGCCGGTGATCATGACCGTGCGGATGCCCATCTTGCGCAGTTCGGCAAAACGCTCCTTGATGCCGCCCTTGACGATATCCTTGAGCTCGATCACGCCGAGGACGCGCGCCGGGCCGCTGCCGGTACTGCCGTGGGCGCCCGGCTTCTCGGCCACGACCAGCGGCGTGCTGCCGCGTCTCGCAACATCGGTCACAGCGGTGTTGACTTCGCCAGGATAGCGGCCGCCGTTGGCCTCGACATACTGCTTCACCGCTTCGGACGCGCCCTTGCGGATCTCACGCTCCGGCAGGTCGACGCCGCTCATCCGCGTTTGCGCCGTGAAGCCGAGGAACGTGGCGTGCAGCGCGCTCATGTCGCGCTCCCGGATATTGAAGCGCTGCTTGGCAAGCACAGTGATGCTGCGGCCTTCCGGAGTTTCGTCGGCAAGCGACGCGAGTTGCGCCGCGTCCGCCAGGTCCTGCTCCGAAACGCCAGGAGCCGGTATGAAGGCGGCCGCCTGCCGGTTGCCAAGCGTGATGGTGCCCGTCTTGTCCAGCAGCAGCACATCGACGTCGCCGGCCGCCTCGACGGCGCGACCCGACGTCGCAATCACGTTCGCCTGCATCATCCGGCTCATGCCTGCCACGCCAATGGCGGAGAGCAGGCCGCCGATCGTGGTGGGAATCAGGCAGACCAGCAGGGCCACGAGTGCCGTAATGGTCACGACGTGGCCCGCCTGTGCGGCTGCCACGGAGAAGATCGAGAACGGCAGCAGGGTCGCCGTGGCGAACAGCAGCACGAGCGTGAGGGCCACCAGCAGGATCGTCAGCGCGATCTCGTTTGGCGTCTTCTGGCGCTTCGCCCCTTCGACCATTGCGATCATGCGGTCGAGAAACGCCTCGCCGGGATTAACCGAAACCCGCACGACAAGCCAGTCCGAGAGCACGCGTGTGCCGCCCGTCACCGATGAAAAATCACCGCCGGATTCGCGCACCACCGGTGCGGACTCTCCCGTGATGGCCGACTCGTCGACGGACGCCACGCCCTCGATGACCTCGCCGTCAGCCGGAATCGTGTCCCCCGCCTCGACCAGCACGACATCGCCTTTTCTGAGGTCGGTCGAAGTCGTGACAGTGACAGGCGATTTCGGATGCGGCTCGTTCAGCTTCTTCGCCATCACGTTGTGTTTCGCGCTGCGCAGCGACGCTGCCTGGGCCTTCGAGCGGCCTTCGGCAAGCGCTTCCGCAAAGTTGGCGAAGAGCACGGTGAACCACAGCCACAGCGCAATGGCAAGGATGAAACCTGCCGGCGCCTCGGCCTGCCCGGCAAGTGCGGCAAACCAGAGTATCGTCGTCAGCACGCTGCCCACGTACACGCAAAACATCACGGGATTGCGCAACTGCGTACGCGGCGTGAGCTTCCTGAACGACTCGGCGATCGCGGGCTTGACGAGCACCGGATCGAACATCGAGCGTGCAGCCGTGCGTGCCTGACCGAGATTGTCGGGACGATGGGCCGGCGGTTGAGCGGGCGTGGTCATGCTTTCCTCGTACTCAGTGAGCTGCAATCATCGACAGATGCTCGGCGACGGGCCCAAGCGCAAGCGCAGGCACGAACGTCAGCGCGCCAATCAGGAGCACGGCCCCGAGCAGCAGCACGACGAACAGCGGGCCGTGCGTCGGTAAGGTCCCTTCGGTCACGGCAATGCGCTTCTTTTGGGCGAGCGAGCCGGCGACGGCCAGCACCGCGACCGCCGGCACGAACCGGCCAAACCACATGGCGATGGCCAGCAGAACGTTATAGAACGGCGTATTGACGGAAAGCCCCGCAAATGCGCTGCCGTTGTTGTTCGCGGCCGAGGTGAACGCGTAGAGAATTTCGGAGAATCCGTGCGGGCCGGGATTGGCAATGCCCGCGGTGCCGAGCGGCGAGAGCACCCCGATCGATGTGCCCACCAGCACGATCATCGGCATGATGAGGACCGCAATCGACACCATCTTCATCTCGTACGATTCGATCTTCTTGCCGACGTACTCCGGCGTGCGCCCGATCATCAAACCGGCGATGAACACCGCGAGAAGCGCAAATACCAGCATCCCGTAAAGCCCGGATCCTACACCGCCGTAGACGACCTCGCCCAGCTGCATCATCAGGATCGGCACGAAGCCACCCATCGGCGTGAGCGAGTCGTGCATGTTGTTGACCGCGCCGCACGATGCCGACGTGGTGGCGACCGTAAAGATGCCGGAATCGGCAATGCCGAACCGTACTTCCTTGCCTTCCGTGTTGCCGCCGGTCTGCAGCGCCGACCTGGTCTGGTCGACGTGCAACGAGGTGAACAACGGATTGCCCGCCTGCTCGGACGAGATCTCGCCCCAGCAGCCAATCGCAAACGCAATGGTCATGGCGGCGAGAACCGCATACCCCTGCCGTTTGTCGCCGACCATCCGGCCGAAAACGATGCACAACGCAGCGCCAATGCTCAGCATGGCAACCATCTGGACGAAATTCGCCAATGGTGTCGGATTCTCGTAGGGATGCGAGGAATTGGCATTGAAAAAGCCACCACCGTTGGTGCCGAGCATCTTGATCGCCTCCTGGGACGCCAGCGGCCCCATCGCAATCGTCTGCTTATCCGCCTTCATGTCCTGCATCACGGGGTTGCCCTTTGCATCCTTGAGCGGGTTGCCCTGTGCATCGGTCTTTGGCACCTGGTAGGTCGTGACCTGGAGCGTCGCTACATCCACGTATGACCTGAAGTTCTGGATCGCCCCCTGACTCACGAGCACCAGCGCGATGACAAACGCGATCGGCATCAGGATGTACAGCGTGCAGCGCGTCAGGTCGACCCAGAAATTGCCGATCGTCTTTGTCGTGTGGCGGGCAAACCCCCGGATGAGCGCGACGGCCACGGCAATGCCTGTCGCCGCGGAAAGGAAGTTCTGAACCGCGAGCGCCGTCATCTGGGTGAGATAGCTTACGGTTGTCTCCGGCGTGTAGTTCTGCCAGTTCGTGTTGGTCATGAAGCTCACTGCCGTATTGAAGGCGGCATCGGGCGTCATGGGACCGAAGCCCTGCGGGTTCGCAGGCAGCCATTGCTGCAGGCGCAGAAAGCCATACACCGCCAATGCGCCCAGTGCGTTGAAAAGCAGCACCGCGAACGCGTACTGCTTCCACGACATCTCGGCGTCTGGATCCACCCCAGCAAGCCGATATAGAGAACGCTCGACCGGCCGCCCGATCTTGCGTACGACGACAGACGTGCCGTCGAACACCGAGGTCATGTAGTGACCAAGCGGAATGGCGACGGCAGTCAGGACGACGATGAAAAGCACAAGGTGGAGCACGTTGTAGGTGTTCATTCGAGTTCCTCCGCGCGCAGTAGCGCGTACACGAGGTACACGAGCAGGAGAAGCGTCGCGGCGGCGGCGAGCCAGATCATCCACGCGGTCATGGCCGGCCTCCCGGTGCGTTTCTGTGCAGCTTCTCGCAGCCGATCACCAGTGCTAGCGAGAGCCCCAAAAAGGCGGCGACGCCGACGATGTAGATCAGGTCCATTGCTGCTCCCTGTAACAGATCGCTGTGGCACGAGGTGATACCGCCCCTCGCAAAGGACATGAAAATCCTAGGCAAGGGCGTATAAAAAAGGCATAAATATCGTGCAGTCAATGCCAAGGCAGCCGCACCATGGCGCTCCGTGCAATTCCTGACGACGCAACTAAATCAGTTATTTAATTAATAATCGATGCGTGCCGCATCCCGGGGTTGGGCGGCGCGACTGGACGGTATGCATGAAGCGCGCTCCGTTCCAGTGAACCGGTTACCCGTCGTGCGTAAGGTTAGATGTAGTGGGCCTCTTCGCGTTGACACACATCAACATTTTGGGCCCGTAGCGGGACCTCCATCACGATGCCGGCGCAGGACGCCTCGTTGACTCGATCCCGGTCAGCACGGGTTCGTGGCATGCCTGGCTGCCATGCGGAACACGGTTTTGCCTTCCATAAGCTCAGGTAATTCGACGTACGCATCGCCCTTTCAGCAAGATGTCCGCACGCGCCGGCTTGATCGGACCGGACGCCCTTCCCCCGGAGACCCTGCTGGTCTGAGCCCACGAAACGTCGGCCCGGGGCAAACAAATCCCCTCGCGAAGCTGGGTCCGGGCGGCGGCGCCGATTGAACCGCTATGCGGTTAGCTATCAGCTCGTGCCCGAGACGAGGACGACCGGGCCTGGTGATACCGCCGCTTCCCTCGTGAGAGGCCAGCGCCTCCACCCTGTACACTGGCGTGCCCGCAACCCGGCCGGCCAATGGAGTCTCCGACGGCACTGTCTCGCCGTCGCGGGTATCACAACCCCTGCCATGCGAGACAAGCGACAGCGTCATGGAACTGGTGCAAAATCCGCGCACGGGTCAGTGCGATAGAGTGCCGACATGGGACACTTTGGCGCGCGCCCCATTCGCCTGGCCTGGTACGGGCTGGCCCTGCCCGCGCTGACTGCCAGCTATCTTGGGCAGGGTGCGCTTTTGCTGCGCGATCCCGGCGCGGCTTCGCGGCCGTTCTATACGACCGTCCCCACGTGGGGACTCTATCCCATGGTGGTCCTGGCGACGCTCGCCACCATCGTCGCGTCGCAGGCCCTGATCTCCGCTGTGTTCTCACTCACGCGACAGGCGGCGCAGCTCGGACTGTCGCCGCGTGTGCCCGCCAGACACACTTCCTCGAGCACCGCCGGACAGATTTATCTGCCGGGATTGAACTGGCTTCTCATGGCCGGCACCATTGGCGTGGTGTTGCTCTTCCGCTCGTCAGACCGTCTTGCTGCCGCTTTTGGCATTGCGGTATCAACGACCATGGCAATCACCACCATGCTGTATGCCGGGCGCACGACCAAAGCGCGCCATGCGTGCTTCGGCCATAAATGTTCTGACTAGAGAGCATGAGCGCCGATCCCACAGAAAAGTGAAACGCACCCCTACTATAAAGATAAGTGTTCTTATCTTGCGCCGGATACCTGCACCAGTTCGCAACGCAAAGAAAAAGCTCTTTATTACATAGGATTACGAATTGTGTAGGAGTTTTCAGATGAATCCGTTAGTTCGGTGAGGCTGACATCGTTCGTTGATGTCGACGTGCTGCGAAAGCTTCATCGTTGATGCCGCATTCGCCGATGACAGGGTTCAAGACGAGATGCTCGGTCTGAAGACGGCGTACGGGTGAAACGTCCAGATACGGCCACGTCGTGCTCGAATACCCGCACGCGCCCGCGTAGCATTTCGGAAACCTGGGTGGGGCTGCCCCGCCCTGCGTGGAGACAGGAATTGTTAGGGCTTTGCCGGTTCCGGGAGAGAATTGCGCCAGACCGTTAGTCGCATATTCTGTCCGGGCGGCCGCCGCGTGGTGACGGTCGCGGGCGGTTTGACAGTTGGCTCGCGCAATGTCAAACGCGCGCCTGGAGTTGAGCCACCCAGCCAGCAGCCTTCGCGGACGCCGGCTGCGCGAAGGTGCAGGACCGGCATGCTGCAACACAATGAACCATGGCCCGCTACTCCGGGCGTCATGCTCGGCGTCGCTCTGGCGAGGGCGCGGATGTTGTCGGCAAGCGCCCGGAAGCTGGGGCATCAATCATGAAGGCTGGTAGATAACGAAGCGCAGTGAAACATTCAGACTGGCCTTGTCTGCGGCACTCCGGCGAGATGCAGGATCTTTGCAGCGACCCTGCGGAAAAACACGTCGTCCCGCTCCTTCTGGCGAGCATCGTCGGCAACGCGATGCTCGATCAGGATGCCGCGTCGTTGCATGATTTCTTGAGTACGCGACTTGCGCTCAAGGTAGTCAGGATCATCGGCGTCCATTGTCTCGATGACGAGGCGGTGCAAACGGGGGGCGACGCCGGTGGCTGCCATCGAACGGAACGTCAGTTCAAAGTCGGGCCGGCACCACAGGCTCGGCTTGTCGGTTTGCCTCACCTCCCGGTCAAACAACGGTTTCCAGAGCGTCACCTCAACGCCGTGCTTTTTTACCCATTCCATGACGCCAAACAGCAATTTCAGCGTGACGCGCTCATACCGGCTGTCCATCGGTACTGGTTGAGCGAAAGAATACGCACACTGCGCGAACGCTTCCCGGAAGCGCGCGTTGCCATCGCGATCGCGGTCAATAACGCTGAGCACCCAGTAGGGCGGCTGCGTCAGTCGCTGATCGCGGCCACCGGCGCGGATACCCTTTTCAGGGCGCACCACACACTCGCCC
>NZ_DATJWR010000067.1:0-8560 GCF_035501035.1 Paraburkholderia sp. | reverse complement strand
ACGGATGCCGATATGGTTGCGGCCTTAACCATCAACTACGTGGAGGAAGGCATTGGCATCGTCAATGCAGCGAGAGCATGCGACATGCCTATTGTCATTTCCTTTACTCTGGAAACGGATGGCCGGCTGCCATCGGGCGACACGTTGCAGGAAGCGATCGATCGCACCGACACCGACACCGGCGGCTATGCGGCGTATTACATGATTAACTGCGCTCATCCGTCGCATTTCGAAGATGTGTTGCGCCGTGAGGGCAGCTGGTTGCGGCGGATTCGTGGATTACGCGCCAATGCGTCGCGGCGCAGCCACGCTGAACTGGATGAATCCGCCGATCTGGACGATGGCGACCCGAAGGAACTGGGTATGCACTACGGCGCACTGCACACGCTCTTGCCGCGTATGACAGTGGTCGGTGGCTGCTGCGGCACCGACCATCGTCACGTCGAGGAAATATGCCGGACGATGAGGCAGCTATGTGAACCGGGGGCGCGCCGGTGACAGTCCGGCGACGTTCCGTTTCCCGCCCGGACGACGCATTGCTGGACCAGATCACGCTGTCTGACCTGGCGATGGATCCGCGGCCGCTGTGGGATCAGCAACGTGCGCGGCTCAAAACCGTGGAATGACGGTCTGCGGCCCGGAGCGCACCTCCGAAGTTCTCCAAAGGTCGTTCGTGCGTTGCGATCCTGCAACGCCTTGCATTAGAGCAGCAATGCTACGCACAATGCTCCGCCGCATAGGTAGGTCCCGAGCGCTCCGACGAACCTGGCCGGGTTCGGCCGGGCCATCGTCGGCCATGCTAGCAACCCAATGACAAGCAAACAGCGGCAGATGGTTGCAGCAATGATCAATGCGAGAGTCGTCGTCGATGGCTGGTGGCCAGCGAAGTACAGGAACAGCAACGCGAGAAACGGCACGAACTCCACTGTATTGCCGTGCGCACGAACCAGCCTGTAGAGGAAGTCCGAAGGGTTTGTCATACCGTAGTTCATCGGTCCGCGAAAGCGCGCGGCTGATATGGCTAGCCCTAGACCAAACACGAGGAGTCCGAGAACGGCTACGCAAACAAGCGGGACTGTGCTCATAGAAGAAGCTCCTGTGGTGCGTCAGAGAATAATCGTGCGATAGAGCCCAATTTGAACGCCGAAGCGACCGACTTTTCTTGGCCGACCACGGAAGTTCCTCGAGCATTGCCGATCGCGGCTCGCGTCGCGTAGCGGCGTCAGATTTCCGTAATCGACCGACTGCGGACGATTGAGATCGCCGGAAGCCAACATTTGTTCGGCGTCGAACGACATCAAGAACCTTCCTGAAACTGCAATCCAACGATACCTGCGATAACCAGGCCGACGCACAACAGGCGACCGAGCGAGGCCGACTCGTGAAACCAGATCAATCCAACTAAGGCCGTGCCAGCGGCACCGATCCCAGCCCAGACAGCATATGCGGTCCCCAGCGGAAGAATTTTGAGCGTGAAACTCATCAACCAAACGCTCATCATCGCTGCAATGATGGACAGCGCACTCGGCACCAACCTTGTGTAACTGTCGGACCACTTCATGGCCACGGAGAAAACGACTTCCAACAGTCCCGAAGCTAAAACTACGGTCCACGCAGCAAGCGAATTGGTAATTGAGATCATTGGTTCTCGTTCTTCGGCTCGGGAAGCTCATATGCGTCACGCCGAGAATATCATTGCCGCCGTTTTGAATTGGAACCGTAACGTGAAGGGTAACCTCTGGCCGACCTCTGCCCGGGTGGTTGGCCCTGGCCGACCCGATTGGGACATTCACACATCGCGATAGAGGCACCGCTCCCCCTTAACCCGAGGCTGGATGTTGACGTGGCATAATCTCACCGTCACCGTTGCACGTCCGCATATCCGGTCATGAGCGTGTTTCGCCTGGGCCTTCAGAAAATTGGCAGCCTGCTTGGATTGCTCGCGATCCTGATGGTAGCGCTCGCCCCGACGATCTCGCAGACGTTGGCCGCCACCCGTCATGGCCACGCAATGATGGACGGCCACTGCTCGATGCCTTCGATGCCGCACGAGGCACCCGGCAGCCAGTCGCATACAGGTTCGACGATGTCCGACGGACAGGCCTGCGGCTATTGCGGTCTGCTCGCGCACATTCCCGTCATCCCTGGCGTGCCCGCAACGTTCGCTGCCATCGTCCGGGCCAGCCTGCATCCGGTCGCCACCCGCTTCGAGAGCGTTCGCTTCGTCGGGCCGCTCACGCCCGCGCAGCCGCGCGCTCCTCCCGTCTTGTCCTGATCCGGCTTTTACCGACGCGATGCTCGCGCTGCATCGCGCTGTGTCGCGCGTCCGCTCAAGGATGCGCCATCGCACGATCACGACCATAAAAAGGACGAACCATGTATACCGTTTCCATGCGCGGAGGAAGGCCGCTGCTCGCCACATCGATCGCTGCTACCGTTGTCAGCGCATTTGTCTTCACGCCCACCGTCGCCAGCGCCCACGCGATTGCGGGCGACCGCGTGTTTCCGTCGACCCTTGCCGTCGACGACCCCGGCGTAGGCGACGAGGCCAACCTGGAATATGGTCACATCCGCGTCCCCGGCGACAACGGTGACCAGAGCATCAATACATTCGATGTCGAGTACGACAAGCTGATCACGCCAAGACTGGCTGTGTCGGTCGATGGCACCTATGTGATGCAAAACAACCCCACGGCCCGCGGCTGGGACAACTTCGGCGTCGGCCTGAAATATCTGCTGTATGTCAACGAGGCACACGAGTTCATGACCTCTGTCGGCGTCGATGCCGAACTCGGCGGCACGGGCAGCCGGGCGATCGCGGACAACTTCTCGACCATCTCACCGACAATTTATGCTGGCAAGGGCATGGGCGACCTGCCGGACTCGCTGGCCTATCTGCGCCCGGTCGCCATCACCGCCGAGGCCGGTCCAGCGCTGACCACCGGCGCCGGACAGCCCAACGCGTTCAATTATGGCTTCACGGTGCAGTACAGCCTGCCCTATCTGCAGCAGCACGTGCATGACGTTGGTTTGCCGCAGCCGCTGGCAAACATCATCCCGCTCGTCGAAATTCCGCTGTCGAGAAGCCAGGGGCAGACGACCGGCACGGTCAATCCCGGATTCATCTGGATCAACCGTTACGGCCAGTTCGGCGTCGAGGCCCAGATTCCGGTGAACCGCGCGAGCGGTTCGCACGTGGGGATCCTCGTACAGGCACACCTGTTCTTCGACGACATCGCGCCGACGACCCTCGGCAAACCGCTGTTCCCCTGACGATGAAGCCAAGGCGAGACTGACGGCAAAGATCCCGCCGTCGGACTCACCTTGGGCGGTCCAGCCTTTTAAACCGATGCCGTCATCGATGGCCATCACTTTTCAACGCCTTTTGTCGTTCGATGATCAACCCATGAAAAGTTCTCCAGTAAATTTTTCCGCGGCACGCGCGCTGGTCGCCGCGCTGACGCTGACGGTCGCGCAACTGGCGCACGCTCACGCCTATCCAGTGCATCAGGCACCGGCGGTGGGGTCGACTGTGCCCGCCTCGCAAAGGAATGTAGCGATCGATTTCGACGATGGCCTCGAACCAACGTTCAGCTCGATTGCCGTGACGGACGCGCAAGGCAGGTCCATGACGAGCGCCAAGGCAGTGGTCGATCAGTCGAACACGAAGCACATGTCGGTCGCTCTGAACGCGCTGATTCCAGGCGTGTACAACGTGGCGTGGGTGGCAGTTGCCGCGGATGGCCACCGCACGCAGGGCCACTACACTTTCACGGTTAAATAACGATGGAGCCGCTCGTCGTCGTCCAGATCGTGGTCGCCGCCGTGCAGGACATGCTGTTTGCGCTTGCGGTAGGGGCGCTCGTGTGCAGCGCACTGCTCGGGCGGCTAGATCCGGGCTGTCCCGCTGCTTCTGTGGCGCTGGGCCGTTCGCGACTCGGCGCACTTTGCGCCCTGGGGCTCGCCTGCGGCCTGTACTTGTGGCTGGAGGCCGCCGTGATGAGCGGTTCGCCGTTCAGCGAGGCGGGCCCCGTGGTGAGCGCCGTGCTGACGGAATCGCACTTCGGCATCGCGTGGTCAGTGGGCCTCGCCGGGGTGGTGTTCGCGTGCCTTGGCGGCACGCGCAACAGCCGCTCGGCGCGGTGGCTTGCGGCAGCGGGCATGGTCGTCTACGTCGCAGGCAAAGCCGCCGCCAGTCATGCCGCCGACGCGGGTGATTTCACGCTGCGCGAGGCGGTGCATGTCGTGCATCTGGCTGCCACGGCGTTGTGGGCGGGCAGCGTGCTCGTCGCGGCACAAGTGCTGTGCCGCCGGAACGATGCGGCGTCCGCTACGCCGGTGCAGCGTGTGGCGTTCTGCACGCGGTTGTCGCACCTGGCAACGATTGCACTCGGCGTGGTGATCGTGACCGGCATCTACAACGCGACGCAGAATACGGCGCCCGTCAGCGCGCCGTTGCTGAGCGTGCTGTATGGACGCGTGCTGACGCTCAAGCTCGTGTTCGTCACGCTGGCGGTACTGCTGGGAGGCTACAACCGGATGATCTATCTGCCGCGCCTGCACACCACGGCGGTAGGGGGCGGCGCTGCGTATCGCGATGCGCAGCGCGGCTTTGACCGGCTGCTGGCCGTCGAGGCCGTGGCCATGCTGACGGTATTGGCAGTGGCTGGCGTGCTCGGCCATACGTCACCCTCGGGCGGCTAAGTCTGGTTGCATTGGAGCCATCGCACGCTCGCATCTCACCCCGCGGCACTTTCCGTCGCCCCCGTCGCTCGCGTCAGCCGGGTATCTGGACGGTTCGTTCAGTTGTCTCTCGTTTCGACTAACGCGGATCAGTACCACGAAAGATTAAAAGCTGGCAGTCCGCGACAATGAACTGTCTGGAACGAATCCGCCCCGCTCCTGCCAGCATCAATGGTCTATTCTTGATGTCAGTAGCCGTTGCGGCGAGGTGACGGTGCGACGCGCGTGACGGTGCAAGGAGGCTAAAGTGAGCTACAGACTCGATGGGAGTATTCTGGAAGTGTGTAATTGCAACGTGCTTTGCCCTTGCTGCATAGGGGAAGACGCCGACAATGGCACATGTTGCGCCGCCATCGCGCATCATTACGATAAGGGTGCGATCGACGACATCGACGTTTCCGGGCTGACGGTGGCCGTCGCTACGTTCATTCCCGGAAATATCCTTCGGGGCAACTGGCAGGTCGCGCTGTATATTGATGACCGCGCTACCGATGCCCAGTTCGAGGCACTCTCGAGCGTCTATCGAGGCGAGCGTGGCGGCCCACTGGCCGACTTCGCCCATTTGTATGGAAAAATCGTCTCGATCGAGCGCGCACCTATTGTCTTTGACCTTCAGGGAGGCAAAGGCAAACTCGATATTGGCGCCGACATTCATGCCGAACTCGAGCCGTACTGGAGTCCGACCGGTGCCCCCGCAGTGCTTCTCGGCAATTCCATCTCGACGACGCCATGCTCCCCGGCGATCATCAGCAAAGCGAGCGCTTACCGGATGAAAAACCCGCTGCTCAAGATCGACCTCGACCTGACAGGCCATAACGCCACCCAAGGGCATTTCAACTTCCAGGCTTGACCTTCCTCCAACAGCCACCGAGACTCGCGATGAAGTCCGCGTCGCGCTCAGGCCTCTTTCCGCCATTGCTTGCCGGGCTTGTACTATCGGCCTGGCTGGCACTGTGGGGGTGGGATGAAGGACCGTATTCGCGCTACCTGAACCATACCGGGTGGCTGGGAAGCGGACCTATCGGCCATTTGTGCAGCACCGTTCCGGGCGGGGGCGTTTTGCTGCCAGTGATGCTGCATATCATCGCGTGGCTATTGATGCTCTCGGCCATGATGCTGGGGACCACTGCTCCGCTTCTGCAGATATTCCGTCGCCTCACCCGGGCTCGTTCCAACCGCCATTCGTTATTGGCACTGGTTCTGCTGGGGTACCTGGCTATCTGGACGTTGTTTGGCGTGGGCGTGCACGCGCTGGATAGCGGGCTTCATGCGTTAGCGGTTCAGATCCCGTGGCTGACTGTTCACGCCTGGCTTCTGGGCACGTTGATCCTCGCGACTGCGGGAGGCTATCAGTTCTCCTCGCTCAAACATCGCTGCATGGACAGGTGCCGATCACCGCTGGTGTTTGTCACTGAACACTGGCATGGCGGTAACGAACGACGTGCCAGCCTGATGCTCGGACTGCACCATGGCCTCGTCTGTATCGGGTGTTGCTGGGCCTTAATGCTTCTCATGTTCGCAGTCGGTGCGGGAAGTATCGGCTGGATGCTCGCGCTCGCGGCGATCATGGCGACGGAAAAGAATCTGCCATGGGGACACCACATAAGGAGGCCGCTCGGGTTGGCGCTGCTAGTCTGGGCGGCCGCAATCGTCGCTCAGAATCTGTAGCCGCCGGGTGGTTCAACATGGGCCATATCCGTCCAATCGCAGTGCAAGCCGCGCTTCATCCATGGCGCACCTGCAAGGCATTGAGCCAGGAGTGACGCCCTCGTCAGAAGTGGAGCGAGGGCAGCACACGCCAGCATAACCGGCTGCCCCCTTACTCGGCGCGACAACTGATCGCCCAAATGCCTCCACCTCAATCGATCTTCCGCCATTCCGCTTTCGGTGAACTCGCGCAACGCACCCAGCAGTTCTCCCAGGCCTCGCCCTTCGAGCACTGCCCCGTCGATCAGTGCCCCTTCAGTATCGCCCGGTGATCCCTCTCCTTCCGTGCGGCGAGCTTCGAAGGAAAGTAATCGCGGTTTGAGCCTCGCCTGTGGCCGTGCGCCCGTTGCTGTCACGCTTATCGACATTGCGCTGGGCCCGGTGTATAAGCGCATCAGGCATAGCCTCATTAGGGCGAAGTGGGAAGCCGGTGGGAATCCGGCACGGTCGCGCCACTGTATCCAGTTTGAAAGCGTCGGGCTTTTCGAACCGGGAGTCAGACCTCTCTTCGCCATCGTTTCTACTTCAAGCGGGACGCGTAATCCCAAGGAACTGTCTGATGATTCCTCAACTGATACAAATTTTCGGCGACTCGAGCACGAAGGTGCGGAATAGGTTATTCAGCATCTACGGCGTATTGATTG
The DNA here is from genome assembly GCF_035501035.1 of Paraburkholderia sp. Taxonomy (GTDB): domain Bacteria; phylum Pseudomonadota; class Gammaproteobacteria; order Burkholderiales; family Burkholderiaceae; genus Paraburkholderia. The sequence continues at coordinate 1,466 of NZ_DATJWR010000067.1, read as the reverse complement.
CGATCAATGTCCTTGTCTGGATCTGGACTGTGGTGGCATTCCGCGATCATCCCGTACTGCTGGGGACCGCGCTGCTCGCCTACGGCTTCGGACTGCGTCATGCCGTAGATGCTGACCATATCGCAGCAATCGACAATGTCACGCGCAAGCTGATGCAGGAAAAGAAGCGCCCTGTCGCGGTTGGCTTCTTCTTTTCGCTGGGTCACTCCACTGTCGTCGTGCTTGCTTCTGTCGCAGTCGCCATTACGGCATCCGCGATGCAATCGCATTTCGACCAGTACAAGGAAATCGGCGGAATCGTCGGAACGCTGGCCTCCGCGCTATTCCTGTTTGCGATCGCTCTGATGAACCTGATCATCCTCCGGTCCATCTACCGGGCCTGGCGCAATGTCAGGAGCGGCGGTGTCTATAAGGATGACGACTTCGATATGCTGCTGGCCGATCGAGGGTTTCTTGCCCGGATCTTCCGCCCACTGTTCCGCGTGATCACCCACAGCTGGCACATGTTTCCGCTGGGCTTTCTGTTCGGCCTGGGGTTCGATACCGCGACTGAAATCGGCTTGCTCGGCATCGCAGCAACCCAGGCATCGCGAGGGCTTTCTCCTTGGGCGATCATGGTATTCCCGGTACTGTTCAGCGCAGGCATGTCTCTGATCGACACCCTGGATGGGCACCTGATGCTCGGTGCGTACGGCTGGGCTTATCTCAAGCCGATCCGCAAGATCTACTACAACATGACGATCACCTTGGTGTCGGTTATCGTGGCCGTTGTGATTGGTGGTATAGAAGCACTTGGGTTGCTCGCAGACCAGTTGAAGCTGCAAGGGCCGGTGTGGGATGCCATCGGCACGCTGAATGACAATTTCGGCACCCTCGGCTACATCATCATCGCCATCTTTGCTGTGAGCTGGATTGCCTCGATCCTGATCTATCGGGCAAAACGCTTTGATGAACTCGAATTAAGCCGATAAGAGCGCACCGCGCGCCCGCTTCCGCGAGAATTTGAGCTCGCGGTAGCGGTGGCGCGTTCGAAGATCACTATGTGGTACGGAGTGGCGCAGTCGCACTGCATTGCCATTGAGGACGAACTGTTCGCTGGCGAACCGCTTCTCGTGGACGAAAGGCCTGTGAACGTCTCTTGTCCGACCGGCAGGTGACGGTCGCGAATCCGATTTGAATGACTCTTACTGGCCGTCGAACTCTGCCCGATGTCCCGCACGCGTGAACTCCCGGGCCGCCCATCGCGCGTCAGACCGTAGCCGACCCGTTATGCGGGCATTCGAATGGAATGACCGCCCGTCGGCAATGGTTGCGACACCGGACGTTCGCGGTAGTGATCAATCCAGTTTTTGTCGCATCGGTGACGCCGACTGTGCTTTTTCAGGAGGCGCTATTCGTGGCAGGCACCGTGAATTGAAAGGTGACGCCACGCGGCAGATTTGCGTTCACCCACAATCGTCCGCCAT
>NZ_DATJWR010000066.1:0-10150 GCF_035501035.1 Paraburkholderia sp. | reverse complement strand
CGACATGATGGGCGAGAAGGCACCGTGGTCGCCGATCTGGATCACGATCTACAAGGCCAATGCGCTCACGCTCGAGCGCTATCGTCACGGCCGCGTGCTGTTCGCGGGCGACGCGGCGCACCTCGTGCCGATCTTCGGCGTACGCGGGGCGAACTCGGGCATCGACGACGCCGACAACCTCGCATGGAAACTCGCGTTCGTCGTGAAGGGACTCGCGGGCGAGGCGCTGCTGGACAGCTATTCGGACGAACGCGTCTTCGCGACCCACGAAAACCTGAGCTACGGTACGAAGAGCACGGAGTTCATGGCGCCGCCGTCGTTCGCCTTCGAGCTGATGCGTACCGCCGTGCTGAGCCTCGCCCGCCAGCACCCGGCCGTGCGCTCGCTGATCAATCCGCGCCAGACTTCGGCCATCGCCTACACGGCCTCGCCGCTCAACGCCGTTTCCGATGCGTTCGCGAGCGGTCCTGGGCCGGGCGTCGTGCTGCCCGAATGCCCGCTCACGATCGTCGATCGGGAAGGTTCGCGCGAAGGCCATCTGACCGACCTGCTCGCGCCGCGCTTCACGGCGTTCTACTTCAGCGAGGACGGCGCGACGCCCGCGCCTATCGCCGCGCTCGAAGCGACGCTCGGCGAGCGCTCGCTGCCGTTCGCTCTCGTTGCGCTCACGCAGCGACAACTTGCCGATGCGGGGCGCCGCAGCGGCTGGGATCACACGGGGCGACTGTTCCCGATGTATGGCGCGCAACCGGGCACGCTCTATCTCGTGCGCCCGGACGGGCACGTGCTCGGCCGCTGGCACGGTAGCGCCGCTACGGCCGCCGCGCAGGCACTCGCCGCCCTCGACCATGCGCTGCGGTCCTGACCGCCGCCGAACAAAGTACATGTGGAGAAAGCCATGACCGACAGCGAACTCGACGCCGTCTACACGCACCTGTGCAAGACCATGACCGAACTGGGCGAGGCTAACGGCCCGCTCTTTCTCGCGCGCTTCGCGCTGCTCGCAATCGAGCGGATCGGCAATGCGCAAGCCTGCCTCGGCTTGGTCGATGCGGCCGGCGAGAACGTCCCTGCAGCGGTGCCGAGATAACAGGAAGCACCATGCCCGCCCACGCGGCGGGCGAAGCGAACCTCAGCGCTGCGCCGACTGCACGAGCCGCGCGAGGCGCGAGCGGTTGCTGACGCCGAGTTTCTGAAACGAACGATCGAGATGGGTGCGCACGGTCGTATAGGAAATCCCGAGCCGCTGCGCAATCTCCTTGTCGAGCAACCCCTCCACCACGAGCGCAACCACGTCGCGCTCGCGCCGCGTCAAGCGGCTGAAGGCTTCGTTCCCCGCCGTGGGCGCATCGCCTGACACCGTCTTGCCTGGCTCCGCTTGCGCACGCGCGCGTGCGAGCGCCACCGTGTAAGCCGGGCGCACCAGATCGAACAACGCCAGCTCGCGATCGGAAAACGTCTCTCGCTGCGTGCCGCGCCAGATGCGCAGTTCGCCAAGGTTCTCCTCGCCCGACCAGTGGCACACGTTCATGCCCAGGTACAGGCCGTCCGCGTGCAGGAGGGACAGCAAGCGGCGCCCCACCTCACAACGCAGGACGTCTTCGGGCACGGCATGATCGGCCAGCAGCTTGAATACGTCGGCGACCAATGCGAGTTCGCGGCTCGTCAGGTACATGCGGCGTGGATGCGATAAGAGGTTGGTCGGCGGGCGCGCCTGGTTTCGGGCGCAATCGTCAGTGCCTGGTGATCTCGTCTCACGAACTCGAGACGAGACGCGCAAACGGAAAAGAAAAAGGGGCGGCATATGCCACCCCGCAAAAACACACGCCGGCAGAGGGCTGTCTTACCGCCGGAAGTCGCATGGTACGCGATGTATTACAGAGCCGCATTCCCCATTATTGGGGACAAACGTTCATCTCATGCAAACTTTCGCGGCCTTTCGCGACCGCAAGCCCGATTGCCGATGCGAAACGGCGCTCAATCATGCACGGCGCATCGCTTCGCATCGTCGGCACGGTTTTTACTGGATCACGCGCGAGACGCCGCGGCCACGCGGATCGGAAACCGCCTCGGGCGTGTCGCCTTCGATGCGGATCGCCTGGATGTCACCGTTGAAGTTCTGCGCCTTCAGCACGTAACCCTTCGCCTCGACCTGCCTCGCGAGCTTGCCGTCGATCGGCTGATACGGCTCCCAGAAGATCGTGTTCGGCGGCAGCAGTTGATGGTGGAAACGCATCGCCCCCACGGCATCCTTCAACGGCATATCGAAGTCGTAGATGTTGTTGACGACCTGGAAGATCGACGTGAAGATGCGCGAGCCGCCCGGCGTGCCGATCACGAGCGCCACCTTGCCGTCCTTCGTGAGGATCGTCGGTGTCATCGACGAAAGCGGACGCTTCTTCGGCGCGATCGCGTTCGCGTCGCTGCCCACCACGCCGAACATGTTCGGCACGCCCGGTTTCGACGAGAAGTCGTCCATCTCGTCGTTCAGCACGATGCCCGCACCCGGCACGACCACGCCCGAGCCGAAGTAGCCGTTGATCGTGTAGGTGTTCGAAACAGCGTTGCCCCACTTGTCGACGACCGAGAAGTGCGTCGTTTCCGCCTTCTCCGGCATCGAATCGCCGAGGCCCACCTGTACGCTCTTCGTGTCCGAAGGCTTGTCGAGATCGACTTCGGCAACGCGCTTCGCGAGGTACGCGTCGTCGGTGAGCTGCGCGACCGGCACCTTGTAGAAGTCGGGGTCGCCGAGGTATTGCGCGCGGTCCGCGAATACGCGCTTTTCAATCTCCGCGATCAAATGAATATACTGCGGCGAATTGAGCACAACGCCCTTGAACTCCGGCGCGAGTATCGACTTCATCTTGAGCAGTTGCACGAGGCCCACGCCTCCGGAGCTGGGGGGCGGCGCGGTGACGATCTCGTAGCCGTTCCACTTCGCTTCAACGGGCTGACGCCACACCGCCTTGTATTCCTGCAGGTCACGCTTCGTGATGAGGCCATGCCCCTTCATCGATGCGGCGATCAGGTCGGCGGTCTTGCCGTCGTAGAAGTCCTTCGCACCCTGGTTCGCGATGCGCGCGAGCACGTTGGCGAGGTCGGGCTGCCTGAACGTCACGCCCTCCTTCAAGTCGCCGAAATACTGGTCGAAGTTGGTCTTGCCGCTGAATTCCTTCGAGGCGTCCTCGCGGCGCTTCGCGAGTTGCTCGTCCACGACGAAGCCCTCACGCGCATATGCAATCGCCGGCGCGAGCACCTGCTTCCATTGCAGCTTGCCAAAGCGCTTCTGTGCTGCCCACATGCCATCGACGGTGCCCGGCACACCCACGGCGTCGTAGCCATACAGGCTCTTGCCCTCGATCACATTGCCCTTGTCGTCGAGGTACATCGTGCGCGTGGCGGCGAGCGGCGCGCGCTCGCGATAGTCGAGGAAGTACGGCTTGCCGTTCACATAGAGCGTCATGAAACCGCCGCCGCCGATGTTGCCGGCTTCGGGGTAAGTCACGGCCAGCGAGAAGGCGATGGCGACCGCCGCGTCGACGGCATTGCCGCCTTCCTTGAAGATCTGCTCGGCGGCGTCTGCCGCGTACTTGTCGGCGACGGCCACTGCCGATGCGTTCAGGACCGCGGGGCGTTGCTGCGTATCCTTCGCGAAGGCTGGCGTGACTTCGAGCAAGCTCGTGGATAAGGCGGAAAGGGACAGGAGTGCGAGAGCGGCAGCGGAAATTTTCTTCTTTTCAACCAGCGTCATTGAATGCGTCCTCCATGATTCGGTTTGTCGACCTACGGAAAACCTGACTTGGCCTTATAGCACGCTCGCAATTCGATTGCGATCCGGCCATCCGCCGATACCATGCGGGCGCGATACGGGTGTCATGCCGGGATCAAGCCTCGCCGCGCCGCCCGCGCGCGATCTCTTCGCCGGCGTTCGCGGGCAACCGCATCGTCACGGGAATCGACGCGACCGAGAACAGGCCGACCACGAGGAACGCGGGCCAGAAGTCGGACCAGACGATCGTTGAGTGTCCCTGCACCCGATGCGAAAACTGCAGCACGAGCCCGGCAATCGTCACGCCGAGACCGAGCGACACCTGCTGGATCACGCTCGCCACGCTCGTGGCGCGGCCGATGTCGCGCGTCGGAATATCGGCATAGGCGAGCGAATTGAGGCCCGTGAACTGCAGCGAGGGGAAGATGCCGCCTACGAGCACGATGACCCAGATGAGCCACACCGGCGTGACCGGCGAGAACAACCCGTATATCGCGATGGACGCGCCCGCGATCGCCGCGTTCACAATCAACGTGCGTCGAAAGCCGAAGCGCCCGAGCACGCGCGAAACGATCGCCTTCATGAAGATCGAGCCGAACGCCGAGGCGCAGGTGATCGCGCCGGAAGCGAATGCCGTCATGCCGAGCCCTTCCTGCAGCGTGAGCGGCAGCAGAAACGGCACCGCGCCGAGCCCGATACGAAACAGCGACCCGCCCGCCACGCTCGCGTTGAAACTTGGAATGCGCAGAAAGCGCAGATCGAGCACGGGGCGCTCGATCCGTTGCGCATACAACCAGTAAGCCGCCAGCAGCAGCGCGCCGATCACGCACATCGTCACGGCTTTCCCGCTCGAAATGAATTCGCCGCCTACGAGCGAAAGGCCGAGCATGAAGAGCGACGCACCGCCTGCCGAGAACACGAAGCCGAGCCAGTCGAGCCGCCCCGGATGTTCCTCGTGCATGTTCGCGATATGCCGGTTCGCGAGCCAGATGCCGAGCAAGCCGATCGGAATGTTGATGAAGAAAATCAGCCGCCAGTGCAGAAACGTGGTGATGAAGCCACCTAGCGGCGGCCCGACGACCGGCCCGAGCAGCGCGGGCACGGTGAGATAGTTGACCGCGCGAATGAAGTCCGACTTCGGCAGCGAACGGAAGATGATGATGCGGCCCACGGGCACCATCATCGCGCCGCCAATGCCCTGCACGAAGCGCGCGGCCACGAACATTTCGAGCGATCTGGAGGCCGCGCACAACAGCGAGCCCGCCATGAAGATGCCGATGGCGGTGCGGAACACGTTGCGCGAGCCGAAGCGGTCGGCCACCCAGCCGCAGATCGGGATGAACACGCCGAGGCCGATCACATAACTCGTGACGGCCAGCTTGAGGGTGATGGGGTCCTGGCCGAGATCGCGGGCTAGCGCAGGAAGCGCTGTGACGATGACTGTCCCGTCCACGTTCTCCATGAACATCGCGCACGCGACAATGAGCGGAACGATGAAAGCGCCGAGGGCTAATGGCATGGGCAGGACGACAGTCAGCGTGGCTGATGGCGTAAAGCCGTCATTATGGCACCGTGTTGCGGAGAACGGGAACCCTGCAACAGATGAAACACGGCCGGCAAAAAGCGTGCGCTTCAGCGGGTAAAACGCAAAGGCCGCGAGGGCCGCCGCGGCTCATCGCGGCAGACGTACCTCGCGGCCTTTGAGTAGGCCATTGCCTATCAAGATGACTCGATCTGTCAGACGGCCGTCTGCGGCATGCGGCTCACGACGGGACGCAGTTGCGGCAGCACCTGTTCGGCGGCGCGCGTCACGTCGTTGGGGAAGTCGATCTCGATCCACGGCGCACCGGTCACGTCGGCTGTGCCGAACTCGCTGCCGCGCTCGAGTAGCAGGTCGCGCAGCGCCTCTTCGTGCGGCAGGTTCGCGCGACCCGTATCGACATAGCCCTCGACGATCTGCGCGAACCGGCGCGCCGTCGCCTCGTTCAGTCGGAAGAAGCCCACCGACTCGCCGATCGTGTCGTATTGCAGACCGACCGCGAGCTGCTTGCGCAGTTCGACCGGCACGCCGTCGCGCAGGCACAGCTTCACGGGCTCGTCGCCGGCTTCGAAGTCGCGGTCGATCAGCAGGCGATTGGCAGGCGCCTCGCCCGCCACGAGCGGCGCGAACACGCGCTCGTCGTAGAGCACGTCGGCGTCCATCAGCAGCACGTCGCCGCCGCGCGTGAGCGCTTCGGCCGTGCGATGCACCGTGAGCACGCTGCCCAGGTCGAAGCGCGGGTTCAGCACCGTCTCGACCTTGTGCGGCCAGTTGATGCGCTTGAGCTCGGCCTCGACCAGCTCAGGCTGGAAGCCGAGTGCGAGCACGACCTCGGTGACGCCCGCCGACTCCAGCATTTGCAGATGCCGTTCGAGCAACGTCACGCCCTCGAACTGCAGCAGACATTTCGGAAACTGTTCTCCAGCGCGTTGCTGAAGGCGCAGGCCGAGGCCTGCCGCGAGAATGATGGCGCGCATGCGCAAACGTTCCTTGAGAGAAAAAAGGTCAATCAGCGACTTCGATAGCGCTCACGCGCCCGGCGCGCCGGCGTTGCCAGCTGCGTTCGCTGAAGTGCAGATACAGAAGGCCCGGCAGTCCGAGCAGGATTTCGCGCGCGCGCTTCGCAAGCGAGAGCGCGAGCGCCGCCTCCGGCGGCAGGCCGACGAGCGGCGCGAGCAGCAGATAGCCGCCCTCCTGCACGCCGAGCGAGCCGGGAATGGCGAAGGCCGCGCCGCGAATGGCCTGGCCGATGCTCTCGAGCAGCAGCGCATCGATCCAGCCCACGGGATGGCCGAGCAAGCGCAGCGCGAGCCACACTTCCACGATACCGACGAGCCAGCCCACGAGACTCAACGCAAAGCTCGCCGCCGCGCGGCCACGCTGGTCGTAGAGCGACTTGACGGCAGCGTCGATGGCATCGGCGCGCGTGGCGAGCGACGACCAGTCGCGCTTGCCGAACACCTTCGCGGCGAGCCGCAGCACGCGGCCGAACAGGCCGCGACGCTGCGCAACATAGAACAGCGCGATCAGGGCGCCGAGCACAGCTGTCGCGATCAGCGCCGCGTAACCGAGATTGCGCGGCGCGCCGTTCGCGGCGTAGGCCGAAAACAGCACGATGCCGAACACGGCGAAGACGATCTGCGCGAGCGCCTGCAGCGTGGTGCTGACCGTGATGGCCGCGGCCGCGTCGCGCATCGGCATGCCGCGCTGGGCAAGCTGGCGCACCATCACCACCGGGCCGCCGATCTGACCGGCCGGCAGCAGGCTGTTCACGGATTCACCGCTCCAGCGCGCGAGCAGCGCGTCGCGCGTGTCGACGCGCGCATGCTTGTCGAACAGCACGGCAATCGCGCCCGCATCGAGCGCGAGCGGCACGACGTGAAACGCCGCGACGAGCACGAGCCCCCAGCCGGCGGCCGCGAGCGCGCCCGCCACCGAGCCGAGGCCCTGCCACGCGAGCAGCGCGATGAAGAGTGCCGTGCCGACCGACAGCAGCAGGATGGCAGCACGACTCACACTTTCGCTCCGAGCGCCTTGCGGAACACCTGGCGGAAACCGAAGTACGCGATGGCGTCCTTCATGTTCGAGATGAAGCGCCGCCAGGGGCGCATGTTCGGGTTCGTCACGTATTCGAGCGTGAGCGAGACGCGCATTTCGCCTTCGAGGCTCGGCGTCACGCGGTGGCGCAGCATGTCGCCGTCGAACAGCACGAGCGCGCCCGGCGGATATTGCACCGAGCCCGGTTCGTCGGGCTTGTTCGGATCGCGCGTGTGCAATTCGTAGTCGAGCTTGCACGAGGAGTTGTCGATCACGCCGAGCAGCACCGTGTACCGACGGCCGTCGTAGTACGACGTGTCGTAGTGCCAGCCGATATGGTCGCCGGCGCGCGTGTAGTAATAGAGCGCATAGGCGTGCGGGTCGTCTTCGGGCGACAGCTGCAGACGGTCGCCCGTGACCTTTTCGAGCCACGCGATCAATTGCGGCGAGCGGTAAAGCTGCGCGATGTACGGCGCGAGGCGGTCGATGGTATGACGGCTCACACTGCCGCCCGCCTTGTGACCCGGCAGATAGTTGCGATTGACCTCGGGCAGCAGCGCGTTGGCCGCGTCGATCAACTGCTGCGTGGCGTCCGCGGGCAGGAACTCGGAGAGATACAGGAACGAGCCCTGGCGCTGGTAGTCGTCGCGCAGTCGGCCCGTGTTCAGCGGGCGCAGCGCTCGGCTGATCGCACCGTCCGGCTCGCCGCGTGAAGGGCTGTCCGCAGAATGCGCTGGGAACGCTGCAACCCGTTGTTGTTCTTCTGCTTGTACATTCATCGGCTGATCCACACCTGACTGTTTTCCTTGCCGGGCCGCGCGCGGCGCGTCGCGCGCACATAGTCGAGCACCACCCAGATAGCGAACAACGGCGCCCCGATCGACGCCGCGATGATGAACGGCGAAACGACGCCCGTCAGCGTGACAAGGGGTAGCAGATACAGCACGTCCTCGGTTTCGAAGCCGCCAACGAACGCCTGCTGCGTGCCGGCCTTGCCGGCCATTTCCTCGATACGCATGCGCAGAAAGAAGATCACGGCGACCGCCACGCCGGCGATCCCACCGAGCACGGCCGGCGGCACCCGCCATTCGGCGCCAGTCGCGGCTGCCACGACGCCGAGCCCGTAGCCCATGCCGAAGAACAGCAGGACCGTGACGAGCGCATCGGCGGCGAGATCGTAGAAATGGCCGATGCGGCTCGTCTTTCCGCTGATACGCGCCAATTCACCGTCGGTATGATCAACAAAATTCGACAAAACGATCAGAAATGCGCCAATATTGACGTTCAGAAAGTCGCCGCGCGCCAGATAGGCGGCGCCGGCAACTCCGATCAGAAGTCGCAGCGTGGTCAGGTGATTCGGAGTGACGCGCGTCGAGACGAGCGGCGTAACGAGCCAGCGCGCGGCGCGCGCGTCCCATGTGCGGGGCAACGGCACCGTTTGCGGAGCTTTTTTTGCAGGTTTGTCTTTTCCGGTCATAACCGCGAAATATATATGGCTTCCTGAAAGCTTGCAGCTATCCCGACGTTCGAATTCCATTTGGCCGACAACCCGACGTTTAAAGGGCTCTATCACATACCGCAGTGCCGCGAGCGTAATTGCCCGAACGCAGGTAGAGTGCAACCCTTTGCGCCATCCGCGCGTTGTGCGCCCGCCACATTACGCTCCCGGCGCACGCACTTTCGCGATTTTTGCAATGAAACGTTTCTCCGCCGTCACCCTTTTCCTGGCTACCCTGCTGTTCCTGACCGGCAATGCCGGCGCTGCCGTCATCGACGATTCCTTGACCTGCAAGGCGTCCGCACATGAGTTCATCTCGGGGCTCATCGACCGGCAGTTGATCGAGCCGACGCCCATGAGGGTCGAGAGCAATTCGATCAACGCGTTCTGGCCCGCGCAGGGGCAGCACATGACCGCCTACGGCTTCAAGGTATTCGCGGTGGTCGGTTTCCAGAAGGACGACCCGCTCTTTCGCACCGGCGACGGCAAACCCATCGCGCCTTCGGCCTACGGCGCCGTCGTGATCGGCTCGCAGGCCAAGGTTCAGGCGGCGCTCAGCGCGGCTGGCAACAACGCCATCGTCCACCATGCCGGCCCGCTGCTCACCGCCATCTTCTGCCAGCAGGACTGAGCGTTCGGTCGAGTCCCGCGGCCTCGCCCCTTTATCTAATAGCGCCTATTCGATGCGACCGAAGCCGTCTTCGGCCCAAGCCTCGGCTCGCGCCTTCGTGAGCTTGAAGTTCGGGGCGACGCGCACCTGGGCAAGCTGCTCGCCGAACGCGTCGAATGCGCTGAGCAGCGCGTAGGGCTCGTACTCGTCGGGAACGATCTCGAGCGTCACGTCCACATCGCCCTCACCTGCCTGCACGCTCACGCGTTTGTGCAACAACGCGCGCAGTTGCTGCTCGTGCCGGCGCAGCACTTCGGAAGCGGTCTTCACGAGCGTGTTGAACGCGGACGTATCGAGCGGCTTGGGATTCTTCTTGTCGCGGCCCATGGTCCAGGGCCCCACCAGCGCGGGCTCCGGCTCACCGTCCTTGATCATTTCGACAGCCCAGCCGTCGTCGTCCTCGTTCTTGATCACGCGCGCCGTCCAGCCATCCTTGCGCCAGAGGCGCGCTTCCTGGATCACCTCGGCTTCGGTGGTGAGGTCGTCGGCAGGGAAATCGGGATCGAGTGCGGGTGAAGAATCGGTCATGGCGGGCTTTCCATCGGGTTCTGCGTGGCGTACCCGTTGCCGGGCAAGCGCAGGATTCTACCCGCATCGCGCGGTGCGCAGCGGACGCCGCATCACACGCTACCCTGA
>NZ_DATJWR010000065.1:0-7898 GCF_035501035.1 Paraburkholderia sp. | reverse complement strand
AGGAGCGTGCTCGCTTGCGTCCCATATAGTTGCACGCGAGGCTGGTATCGAAATCGAACTCGAAAAGGTGGACATTCAGACCAAGCGCACGCAAGATGACATCGATTTTTTCAGAATAAATCCAAAGGGAAGCGTGCCTGTGCTCGAGCTCGATGACGGTAGCTTGCTGACGGAAAGCTCCGCCATAATACAGTTTCTCGCAGACCTGAATCCTGAGCACGACCTCGTACCTCACAATGGAACAATGGCGCGGTATCGTTTGCAGGAATGGCTTGGCTTCATTAATTCCGATTTGCACAAGAGCTATTCGTCGCTCCTCAATCCCGTTTCGCTCGACACCCTCCGCTCAGAAACACGTCAGTAGCTTTTCGTATAACTGAGCATCTGGCTGACGTATTGCGACCGCCGTATGACTGCCAGAAGGATCAGCGAAAAACGACGTAGGCACTCCGGTCCTTCGTCAGGAAGACAGATTCGTTCGATTCCATTGCCTCTTGTTGCACTTCGATTATCGGCCGCGCTGGCATGAACGATCCGCGGGAACGCCGATAGACGCAACGATGCTGTCAGACGATCGGTTGAAACGGCTTCTGTTCTATGACCGAGCGCGACGCGCGATGAATCGCGAGCGCACAAAACGCTGCTGCGTCCATGCCGACCGCGCGAGCGGCTTCCTGTAGCGCGGCATGATCCAGCGGATGCAGATCGACAGTCACGGTCATGGGCGGCGGCGGCGTGGAATCATGAGTGCGAGTCTCAGCGGCATGACGCGCTTTCCCATCAACTGCAGGCTCGGGAAGTTTGTTGAGCAGACATCTCGAGAGCGAGCGCAGGCGCGCGGGAATCAGGATGAAATGTCTGTTGGATGTGACGCCGGCACGTTCGTGCAGGGTTCCAGGCTGGATCAGGAAAAACGGGCTCACTTTCGCCTCCTTCAATATCTGAAATGAATATCCAAGATAGTGGCCGCGTCCTCCCCGACTTCATACAGGACAAATCCGAATTAATTGATGCTCCATGTCTGGCGCGAAGGCTTTGATACGGCACTCCCCCGCCTCGCGGTACGCACAGCCTGGGCCAGAAAGTCTAGCTGGTGGGGGCGCGGCAAACTGCCGCTCACCGGGTTGACCACGTCTTATTTATCTGACGATTAAACATCGCGTTAGTAAACATGCAATGAGCGCTCTGGTTCCGCATCGGCAGTACCCGCGCGTGCACGAGGCTGCCGAGAAAAATGCCGATGAGACCCCGGCGGGACCATCTTGATAGTCCATCCCGAAGAACGGATCACGGCGAATGCGTGGAGATCTGGGGAAGGTCTGCACAACATGTTTTCAGAGCGCCGATCTTTTTTCACGTTGGGCGTATCGGCCGCAGAGTCTGCTAGCAAGGTTGGTCGTCTGGCTTTTGAAGCATGATGACCTTCGTTTGCCGAGACTTCACGGCCTGATGCGCCGGGCGTTTCACGCTTTGCTTAAAGCCTTGCGCGCCATCCAGAGGTTGCCCAGCGCAAACAGCGTCGTGATCTGCGCGGTGTTCTTCACCAATCCTCGGTAGCGGGTCTTCGTATAACCAAACTGCTGCTTGAGCACGCGAAACGGATGTTCAACCTTGGCGCGCACGCCAGCCTTCGGGCGCTCAATCTGACGACCTAACGTTTCGCCACGCGCTTGAGCGTTTGCGACGGTGTTTCGCCGAAGAGTTGCTTGTAGTCGTTGGAAAAGCGGCCGAGATGCGAAAAGCCCCGGTTCATCGCGATAGAAGAAACGTTGCGCTCCGATCTGTCCAAAAGAATCTCACGCCGCACCGCTTCGAGACGGTGCCGCTTCAGGTAGGCCATGGGCGCGTACCCAAAGTGCTGCCGGAAGCCCTCGAACAACTTGTAGCGCGACACGCCCGCTGCGCGCTCGATGTCCTCGAGCGCGATATTTTCGCTGGCATGGTCATGGATGAACTGCCTCGCGCGCAGCAGATAATGCGGGCACGTAGGACGCATCGCCTCGGCGAGTGCCTGCGAGTAGTTGTGCGGCTGCGAGAGCAACAGCCCCTTGATCAACGCCTGCTCGAGATCCCCTGTCATCTGCTGATGATTCAGCAGCGGCCCGGCCGTGCCCATTTCGGCCAGCAGGAACTTCACCATGCGCCACCAGGAGGCCTGCTCGCCGTCGGCGGCATTCATCTGCGGCTCGAACGTCAACGCCTCGTCGAGGGGTCGTTGCAGAAGCCCTTCAAGGACCTGGCGCAGGGCCGCTCGCGGAATGGAAACGATGACCTTGCGGCAATTGCCCGTGATCGCGAGATCCTGCGTCTCATGCGGCGACAGAACCAGGCCTCGGTCTTGATCTGACAGCCATAGACGTCCGCGTGCGGCGAGTTCCTGCTGCCCTGTAAGTGGCAGGCTTACGCTATAGCAGTTGAGCGGCGCGTCGTTGTGCACGGAAACGGTGACGTCGGTGCCGTACTCCACGTGCCCCAATGTGGTCGCCGTGGAGCGCATCACCGTGCCCGAATGATGGAATTGCAGCGCCTGCGGGCTGCGTACCTGCAGTCCATGTGGCCCGCAGATCGACGCCATCCAGTCCCGCGCGCCTTCGAGGTCGTGTCGCAGTGCGTCAATGCCGCGGCTATCGTTGACGGCAGGGGTTGGCATGGCGTGGCATTGAGAAATTGACAATACTCAATGTTAAACCACGCCGCGCGGAGAAAGAATATCGAAACACCCCAAAGGCAAGTTGCGCCGTCGCTTCAGGCTGCGGCTTGCGCGCTGTTGCTGTCCCCAAATTTCTCGTAATAGAGCCGGTGGCCGTCCATGCGCTCGTTCGCGAGCCACGCCTTGATTGCCTCGACCATCGGCGGCGGCCCACACACGTACATGTCGAACGGATTCGCTTCAAGCATGGCCCGGTCGAAATGTTCGGGAATCAGCCCCGTCTTGCCCTGCCACGCTTCGGAGGGGTTCATCACGACGATGTCGCACGCGAAGTTGGCGATGCGCGTCTCATAGGACTTCAAGCGCTCGAGTTCGCACAGATCGCGTGCGTTCGTCACGCCATAGTAGAGATGCACCTTGTGGCCGCAGCCGCCCTTGTGCGCGAGGTCGTCGAGCATGCCCAGAAACGCGGACAAGCCCGTGCCTCCTGCGACCATCACCAGCGGCCGCTCCACCTCGCGAAGATAGAACGTGCCGAGCGGCGCCTCGAACTCGATCGTGTGGCCAGGCTCGCAGCGCTCTCGCACATAGTTGCTCATCGCGCCGTCCGGCAACAGCCGGATCAGGAACTGCAACTGGTTGTTCTCGTCGGGCCGGTTGGCGAACGAATACGAACGCCACACGCCGTCGCCCGGCACTCTCAGGCGCGCGTACTGCCCAGGCAGGAAATCGAGCCGTCCCTGGTGCGCGCTCGCGTCCAGGTGCAGGATCGCCGTCGTTTCGGATACCTGATTTACCTCCTTGACCTGCCCCGCGAGCAACGTCGTACCGCCGGCGCTGCACAAGCTCGAATCAAAGTCGAAGTAAAACGATGCGTCGGATTGCACGCGCGTCTGGCAGGACAGGATCTTGCGCGCGGCGAGATCGTCGGCGGAGAGCGTTTCCTCGTCGACGTATTCCTGCGTATATGTGCCCGATTCGCAGCGACCCTGGCAGGTTCCGCACACGCCCTCGCGGCAATCGAGCGGAATGTTCACTCCGTTACGCAGCGCGGCATCGAGCAGGAGCTCGCCCGCGCGGATATCGAAGAACACGGTCTTGCCGTCGGCAAAGCTGAACGCGACCTTGTGGCTCATGTCGTGGCACTCCCGCTTAAAGATGATAGAAGTCGAGCACTGCGTTGATCGTGTCGTTCAGCAGCAGCACGTGTTTGCGCACGATCTTCCAGCTGTCGCCGGCGGGGCGCAGCTGGTACGTGACGCGCCCGAAAAAGTGCTCGCCCACACCGTGCCGCGCGTAGAACGTGGCCCAGTTGGCCTTCACTTCCAGCTCTGCGCCTTCACGTTGCGCCACGCGGACGTTGGTGATCTGATGCAGCGTGCGCGGCAGCGGCGTCGATGCCGCCGACTTGCCCGTGCGCAGACGGAACACGCGATCTTCGAGACCCGTGCGGTTCGCGCAGTAGATGAGCGACATGCCGCGTTTCGGGTCGGTCGTGTACACGTGCTCGGAGTCCCACTGGGGCACGTGAAATTCGCTGTTTTCGTCGAAGAGGTCGAGGTACTCGTCCCAGCTCTGCGCATCGCAAAGCTCTGCCTTGCGATAGAGAAACTGCTCGACCGATTGTTGCAGGGTAGCGGTCATGGTTCAGGCCTCCTTCTTGCCGTTCGATTGCTGTGCGAGACCCTTCATGAGGAACGTCTGCCACGCGCCGTGCTGGTTCACGTAAAGCCCCTCGTGGGTGAGCTCCGTGCCGCACAGCACGGGCTCGATGCCGAGCAGGCGCGTATTCGCCGTCTCGCCCGCTACCCACTTGTGATGCCCCCGCGAAATGTCGCTCCAGCGTTCGAGGCGTGCCTGGAAGCCGCGCTGCTGCTCGCGGAACTCCACGAGATCGTCCGGCGTGCCCATGCCCGAGACGTTGAAGAAGTCTTCGAACTGCCGGATGCGGCTCTCGCGGTCCTTGTCCGATTCGCCCTTCACGCCGATGCACTGGCTGATGACCTCCGTCTTGTTCCAGGCCACCGGACGCACGATGCGCAGCTGCGAGCTGATCTGGTCCATGAAGAAGAGGCTCGGATAGATGTTCAGGTTGCGCAGGCGGTGCATCATCCACTCGGCCTTCTCCTGGCCATGCGCTTCAACGAGGCGCGGCATCACGCTGGCATAGCCGGGACGCACGCCGGGGTTCGGCATGTCGCTGAACAGCACGCTATGGCCGTTCCTGAACGCAAACCAGCCGTCGTCGGTTTCGGCGTCGCCCGCGCCGAGCTTGCTGTAATCGAGCGTGCCGTCCGTGGAGCCGCCCGCCTGGGCCGTCGCCTCCTTGCGGCGCTGCACGGTGGCGACGTAGTTGTAGTGCACGGTGCTCACGTGATAGCCGTCGAGGCCGTTCTCGTTCTGCAGCTTCCAGTTGCCTTCGTACGTGTACGTGGACTTGCCCGGCAGCACTTCGAGCTCGCCCGTGGGCGATTGCGCCACCATCATGTCGAAGAAGATGCGTGCGTCGCCGAGGTAGTCTTCGAGCGTGTCGGTCGCGTCGACGTCGAGGCTGATGAACACGAAGCCCTTGTAGCTCGCAATGCGCGCCTTCTTCAGGCCGCGGGTGGACTTGTCGAAGTCGTCGCAGTACTCGCCCGGCGCCTTGACCTTGACGAGCCGTCCATCGCTCTTGTAGCACCACGCATGGAACGGGCACGTGAAGGTCGACTGATTGCCCTTGCCCATTCGCGTGAGCGTCGCGCCGCGATGCTGGCACGCGTTGATCATCGCGTTGAGCTGACCGTTGCCGTCGCGCGAGATGATCATCGGCTGGCGTCCGGCGCGCATCGTCATGAAGTCGTGCGGCTTGGGGATCTCGCTTTCGTGGCACGCGTAGATCCAGTTCTTCTCGAAGATGAATTCCATCTCGAGGTCGAAAAGTTGCGGCTCGGTGAACATCTCGCGCGCTATGCGATAGACGCCCTCTGCCGGACGGAAGTCGAGACATCCGCCAATCAGTTCCTGCCATTGCGGCGTGGTTTTCTCCGTGCTCACGATGGGTTCTCCTCCTGCCATTCAGTGGTCTTGCGACCAGGTCATCGATGAGCTGCATTGAATACCCGATGCCGCGCGGGCGCTATCCACCTGGTCGCCGTTTGCTATCCGCTTTTTCCGCCGCGCTGCCGTACGGGTTGGCGAGGGGCCGTGCGGCCGGCCGTGCGCGGCGGCGTTTCGCGGCCGCGCCAAAAAAATCGGATAGTGAGTCTCAAGTAGACGGATAGCACCCGCACGGGCTCAGGTATTTAATGCCATCGAAGCCCCTGAGCACCTCACCCATCGGTGCGACGGACGCGCAGGCCGAGCGCCCCCGCCGGCTTGCGCCCGCCCTGCTCCACGAACATCACTTAGCTTCTGCCATGACCCTCGCGACGATTGAACGTATCGAAACCCGCCTCGTCGACCTGCCGACGATCCGCCCGCACAAGCTCTCGGTCGCCACCATGTACGGGCAAACCCTGATGCTCGTGAAGATCCATTGCAGCGACGGCGTGTTCGGTATCGGCGAAGGCACGACCATTGCCGGCATGGCCTACGGGCCGGAAAGCCCTGAGGCGATGAAGCTGGCGATCGACACGTACCTCGCCCCGGCAATGGTTGGCCGCGACGCCACGCGCATCCAGGAACTGATGGCGCACCTCGGCAAGCTGGTCAAGGTCAATCATTTCGCGAAGAGCGCGCTCGAAACCGCGCTGCTCGACGCCCAGGGCAAGCGCCTTGGCGTGCCGGTGAGCGAACTGCTGGGCGGCCGCCGCCGCGACCGTCTGCCGGTTGCATGGACGCTGGCTTCGGGCGACACGGCGAAAGATATCGCCGAGGCGGAGACGATGCTGGAGCTGCGCCGGCACAACATCTTCAAGCTGAAGATCGGCGCCAAGGGGCTCAAGACCGACATCGGACACGTTGCCGGGATCAAGAAGGCGCTCGGCGACCACGCCGCGGTGCGTGTGGACGTCAACATGGCCTGGAGCGAAACGCAGGCGGCATGGGCGATTCCAGCGCTGGCCGACGCGGGCTGCGAACTCGTCGAGCAGCCGGTGGCATCGCCCGCGGCGCTTGCGCGCCTCATGCGCCGCTTCCCCGTGGCGCTGATGGCCGACGAAATCCTGCAAGGCCCGGAAAGCGCGTTCGAGATCGCGAAGAACAGCGGCGCCGATGTATTCGCGATCAAGATTGAACAAAGCGGCGGACTGTTCGCCGCGCAGCGCGTGGCTGCAATTGCCGATGCCGCGGGCATCGAGCTTTATGGCGGCACGATGCTCGAAGGCGCGTTCAGCACGATTGCCTCGGCGCATCTGTTCGCGAGCTTCGCCAATCTGCAGTGGGGAACTGAATTGTTCGGACCACTATTGATTACCGAAGAAATCCTGACCGAGCCGCTCGATTACAGCGACTTCGCCCTGACCGTGCCCAATCGGCCGGGCCTCGGCATCGAGCTGGACGAAGCCAGGGTCAAGCGCTTCACGCGCGATGGCTTCGTGAAAGCCACGCGGTAATCCCAATCCCACGAAGAGGACATTGGACCATGCTTTTCCACGTACGAATGGATGTGAATATCCCGGCCGACATGCCAGCCGATGTCGCCAACCAGATCAAGGCTCGCGAGAAAGAGTATTCGCAGGAGCTGCAGCACAGCGGCAAGTGGCGCCATATCTGGCGTGTGGTCGGCGAGTACGCGAACTACAGCGTTTTCGACGTAGAGAGCAACGCGGAGCTGCATGAGATCCTGACTGCGTTGCCGCTTTTCCCGTACATGAAGATTGCCGTGACGCCGTTGTGCCGTCACCCGTCGTCGGTTCGTGACGGCGACGCGTGAAGCGGAAAGTTTGATGTTGTGTAGAGGGCAAGCCCGCCTCGAGACCGTTCCCCCTAAATTCAAGTGGAGACAGTAATCATGAGCGTGAAAGTATTTCAAACGAAGGAAGTGCAGGATCTGCTGAAGGCCGCCGCCAACCTGGAAGGCAACAACGGCAATGCGCGCTTCCAGCAGATTACGCACCGTCTGCTGAGCGATCTGTTCAAGGCTATCGACGATCTCGACATCACGCCCGATGAAGTGTGGGCCGGTGTGAACTATCTGAACAAGCTCGGCCAGGACGGCGAAGCGGCGCTGCTGGCCGCTGGCGTGGGTCTGGAGAAGTACCTCGACATTCGCATGGACGCCGCCGACAAGGCGGTCGGCCTCGAAGGCGGCACGCCGCGCACGATC
>NZ_DATJWR010000064.1:0-49010 GCF_035501035.1 Paraburkholderia sp. | reverse complement strand
CCTTTTGCATAAGTCATTGAACGGTCTCGCTGCGAAGCAGACCGTTCCCGCTACTTCGTCGTGGTGTGGCCGGGCTTTGCCCGGCTAGTTCAAGGGCGCGCGCGTTCGAGTTGCGAGGCGTCGAGGCGCTGGTCTCGCGGCGTGGGTGCCGTGGTTGCGTGGACAGTCGATACTCAAACCAGTCATCGTGAGTGAAGGGGCTTGCGCTGTTGTGGTGTCGGTAGTATTTCTGGGCCAGTCTCCCGTCACAAATATGTTACCGGTAACTAAGCGATTAAATTATCACGGTGCGCAGCTCCGCGGCAAGCCAGGGGTTTCCACCTGGATCAACCGCGAAATCGCATGGCATCCACCAGGTGCACAGACCCTGCACAGCGTGATAACATCGAGAAATGTTACCGATAACAATGGCGCCGATCCATTCGTGAATCGCCTTGCGAATCCGGCATCGCGCGAACGGCCGGCTCAGTCCGCCGGGCGCTGACACTGTCAGCCAGGCAGGCGAGCGTGACCACCCCATCGTCAAGACAAGGAACCACGGAGCAAGACCTATGACCCAGCCCAACGCACGGCGCCTGCGCAGCCAGGAATGGTTCGACGATCCCGCCCATGCCGACATGACCGCGCTCTATGTCGAGCGCTTCATGAACTACGGCCTCACGCGTGAAGAACTGCAATCGGGCCGCCCCATCATCGGCATTGCGCAAACGGGCAGCGACCTCGCGCCGTGCAATCGTCACCATATCGAACTTGCGGCCCGCACCAAGGCGGGCATTCGCGATGCCGGCGGCATTCCGATGGAATTCCCCGTGCATCCGCTCGCCGAGCAGAGCCGCCGGCCCACTGCGGCCCTCGACCGCAATCTCGCGTATCTCGGTCTCGTCGAGATTCTTCACGGCTTCCCGCTCGATGGCGTCGTCCTGACGACGGGCTGCGACAAGACCACGCCCGCGTGCCTGATGGCCGCGGCAACGGTCGATATGCCCGCCATCGTGCTCTCGGGCGGGCCGATGCTCGACGGCTGGCACCATGGCAAACGTGTGGGCTCGGGCACGGTCATCTGGCATGCGCGCAATCTGCTCGCGGCCGGCGAGATCGACTATGAAGGCTTCATGGAGCTCACCACGGCTTCCTCGCCTTCCATTGGCCACTGCAACACCATGGGCACGGCGTTGTCCATGAACAGCCTCGCGGAAGCGTTGGGCATGTCGCTGCCCGGCTGCGCCAGCATTCCGGCGGCCTACCGCGAGCGCGGCCAGATGGCGTATGCAACGGGCAAGCGCATTGTCGACCTCGTGCGCGACGATGTGCGGCCTTCCCGCATCATGACGAAAGAGGCGTTCGAGAACGCCATCGTCGTCGCTTCGGCGCTTGGCGCGTCGACCAACTGCCCGCCGCACCTGATCGCGATTGCGCGGCACATGGGCATCGAACTGAGCCTCGACGACTGGCAGCGCGTGGGCGAGCAGGTGCCGCTCATCGTGAACTGCATGCCGGCAGGCGAGTATCTGGGCGAGGGCTTCCATCGGGCGGGCGGCGTGCCGGCGGTGCTTCGCGAGCTCGACCGCGGCGGCCTCGTGCATCGCGAGTGCCTGACGGTATCGGGCCGAACCATCGGCGCCATTGCCGACAGCACGCCCGAGCCCGACCGCGAAGTCATCAAGACCACCGACGACCCGCTCAAGCACGGTGCCGGATTCATGGTGCTATCGGGCAACTTCTTCGACAGCGCGATCATGAAAATGTCGGTGGTCGGCGATGCGTTCCGGCAAACCTATTTGAGCGAGCCCGGCGCGGAAAACACGTTCGAAGCAAGAGCGATTGTGTTCGACGGTCCTGAGGACTACCATGCCCGCATCAACGACCCGTCGCTCGACATCGACCAGCATTGCATTCTCGTGATTCGCGGCACGGGTACGGTGGGTTATCCGGGCAGCGCGGAAGTCGTCAACATGGCGCCGCCGGCGGAACTCGTGCGCAAGGGCATCACGTCGCTGCCAACGCTCGGAGACGGGCGGCAAAGCGGCACTTCGGCGAGCCCTTCCATCTTGAACATGTCGCCCGAAGCCGCCGTTGGCGGCGGCCTCGCGCTGCTGCAAACGGGCGACCGGATTCGTGTCGACCTGAATGCGCGCAGCGTGAACGTGCTCGTCGACGAAGAGGAACTCGCGCGCCGCCGCGAGACGGTGAGCTTCGACATTCCGCCGGCCCAGACGCCATGGCAGGAGCTGTATCGCAAGACGGTGGGGCAACTGTCCACCGGCGGTTGCCTCGAGCCGGCAACGCTCTATCTGAAAGTCATCGCCGAGCGCGGCAACCCGCGACACTCACACTAAACCGGATCGGGCTTGCTCCAAACATTCGGGCCAGCCCTGCCGCATCAGCGGCGCACACGAACTGGAGACATTGCGCACCATGACCTCGAACTCCCAATCCGCCTCGCTTCCCCGCGACCTCGAAAAGGCGCTGCTCGTTGGACGCGTATGGCGTCGAGCGGGCGAGCACGAAGGACCTTCCGTCGTGCTCGTTCGCAACGGCGAAGTCCTCGATATCACCCGCAGCGCGCCGACCACCGCAGACCTGTTCGATCGCGAGGACGTCGCCCGGTTTGCGCGCACGGTGACGGGAGAGTCGCTCGGTTCGGTTCAGGCGCTGCTGGAAGCGAACCTGCCCGGCGCGAAGGACCCCGCGCTGCGTCTGCTCGCGCCCAATGACGTGCAGGCCATCAAGGCATGCGGCGTGACGTTCGCAGTGAGCCTCATCGAGCGCGTGATCGAAGAGCAAGCCGGCGGCGACCCTGCGAAGGCGCGTGAGGTTCGGGAAACCATCGCCGCCACGATCGGCACGGATCTTTCGAAAATCAAGCCGGGCTCGGAAGCGGCGATGAAGCTCAAGGCTGAACTCGAGCGGCGCGGCGCGTGGTCCCAGTACATGGAAGTGGGCATTGGCCCCGACGCCGAAGTCTTTTCGAAGTCGCAGCCCATGTCGGCGGTGGGCTTTGGTGCGGACATCGGATTGCTGCCCGCATCGAACTGGAACAACCCCGAGCCGGAAATCGTGCTTGCCGTAAATAGCCGCGGTGAGATCGTTGGCGCGACGCTCGGCAACGACGTCAACCTGCGCGACATCGAAGGCCGCTCGGCATTGCTGCTCGGCAAGTGCAAGGACAACAACGCTTCCTGTGCGATCGGCCCTTTCGTGCGACTGTTCGACGAGTCGTTCGACCTCGACGCCGTGCGCCAGACCAGCGTCGCGCTGCGAGTCGAGGGTACGGATGACGGCTTCGTTCTCGAAGGCGTCAGCCACATGAGCGAAATCAGCCGCGACCCCGCCGACCTCGTCGCGCAGACCTGGGGCCGCCATCACCAGTATCCCGACGGCTTCATGCTGTTTCTCGGCACCATGTTCTCGCCCATCAAGGACCGCGACACGGAAGGCGGCGGCTTCACGCACCACCTCGGCGACAAGGTCACCATCTCGACACCGCAACTCGGCGCACTGACCAACACCGTGCAGTTGAGCACGGAGATCGCGCCGTGGACCTTCGGCGTGCGCGCGCTCTACCGCAATCTGGCTGCCCGCGGATTGCTCTGAGCCATCGTGCGCGTTGCGTTCACTAACGCTGTAACAGGAAAGACAACATGAACACGTTCGACAATTACATCGATGGCCAGTGGGTGCGCGGCGCCACGGCCTCTGTCAATATCAACCCTTCGAATCTCGACGACGCGATCGGCGAATTCGCGCAGGCAGACGAGGCGCAAACGCTGAGCGCCATCGCAGCCGCGCGCAAGGCGTTCGCCAAGTGGTCGCTGTCTACGCCGCAGCAACGCTTCGACCTGCTCGACCAGGTTGGCAGCGTCATTCTTGCCCGCAAGGCCGAACTGGGCCGGGTGCTCGCGCGCGAAGAAGGCAAAACCCTTCCCGAGGCAATCGGCGAGGTTGGCCGCGCGGCACAGATCTTCAAGTTCTTTGCCGGCGAGGCGCTTCGTATTGGCGGCGAGACGGTGCCTTCGGTGCGCCCTGGAATGACCGTCGAGGTGACGCGCGAGCCGCTCGGCGTCATCGGGATGATTACGCCCTGGAACTTTCCGATCGCCATTCCGGCCTGGAAGATCGCTCCCGCGCTGGCTTATGGCAACACGGTCGTCATCAAGCCTGCGGACCTCGTGCCAGCGAGCGTGTGGGAACTCGTGAAGATCATCGCGGAAGCGGGCGCGCCGGCTGGCGTGATCAACCTCGTGATGGGCCGTGGCTCGGTGGTTGGCGAAGCCATCGTAAGCTCGCCCGATGTCGATGCCGTGAGCTTCACCGGATCGGTCGCGACGGGCCGCGCGATTGGTGCGAAGTGCTTCGCAACGGGCAAGAAGTTCCAGCTCGAGATGGGCGGCAAGAACCCCATGGTCGTCCTCGACGACGCCGATCTCGATGTCGCCGTCGAAGCCTGTATCAACGGCGCCTTCTTCTCGACGGGGCAGCGATGCACAGCGTCGAGCCGGCTCATCGTCACGGAAGGCATTCACGACCGCTTCGTCGCTGCCATGAAGGCCCGGATGAAGGTGCTCAAGACTGGTGATGCGCTGGCGGACGGTACGCATATCGGGCCTGTCGTCGACGACAAGCAGCTTCAGCAAGACGAGCGGTATATCGCGATTGCACGCGAGGAAGGCGGAGAGGTGTTTGGCGGAGAGCGCGTGGAAGGCGCTACGCGCGGCTACTTCCTTGCGCCGGCGCTCATCACCAATACGACCTCGGGAATGCGAATCAACCGCGAGGAAGTGTTTGGCCCGGTCGCTTCGGTCATCAAGGTCAAGGACTATCACGAGGCGCTTGCCGTGGCCAATGACACGGAGTTCGGGTTGTCGGCGGGTATCTGCACGACTTCGCTCAGTCATGCCAACCATTTCCGCCGCCACGTGCAGGCCGGTATGGTCATGGTGAACACCGCAACGGCTGGCGTGGACTATCACGTTCCGTTCGGCGGTCGCAAAGGGTCGAGCTATGGTCCTCGCGAGCAAGGCAGCTATGCGCGCGAGTTCTATACCACGGTCAAGACTGCCTACATCAATCCGGGCGTCGTTTGATAGGGCGCGGGCGGCTCCTCCAAGGCGCCGCCCGCCGCACCGCCTTTGGATTGGGTGCGAAAAGGCGTTCCACATCGACGATTTCCAGTCACATCGTGCAGGTAGGCGGGCTTGAAAACGAATGGCAATCGCCCCGCTTGAAAGCGCGAGGCCATTGCCGTTACCCTATGGAAACTGCTCCTGACAGAGACAGGTCTTTCCATGCGCGCCAACGATGCCCTGCCTGCACAAGCCGGCATGCCCGTATTCCAGAGAAGGGGCGATTCGTGTTCATTCGGTAACGACGCGATCGCATTACGCTGGACGGTCACGGACGCACGCCTCGCCAACTTCTCGCTGATCGATTGCGCGCGCTCGCACACGCTGCCCGTCGTTGCGCCGTTCGCGCTAATGCTCGCCGATGGAAGTCTCGTCGGCCTGGCAGGGCTGAGGGTGCAGGCACAGCTGAGCGAAGCCACGCTCGCACCCAACTCCCGCGCGTCGCGCCTGGCTGAACGAATCGCGGGCCGGAGCGTGAATGTCACGCTCGTCGATGCTCAAGAACGCTTAAAGGTGCAATGGAGCATCGAGCAGCGCGATGGCTCGCGATACCTGCGCATGCAGATCGCGGTTACGGCGCTCGTTCAGGACGAAGCCATCGCTGTTGTTTCCATGCTGGAAACGCGTGTTGCCGGCGCGCAAGCCAGCGGAGAAACGAGAGGCACACCGGTCGTTGCAGGCAACTTCTATCTGGGTTTCGAGCACCCGCTGGCGGCGAGTCACGTGGAAGGCGACAGCGTCAGCTTCAAGCTGCAACGCGTGTTGCCGCTGGAAAGGAACAGGACGCTCGTCTATTCCGCAGTGATCGGCGTGGCAGGCGATGGCCAGTTGCGGCGCGACTTTGCCACTTACCTGGAACGGGAGCGCGCTCGCCCGTATCGTCCTTTTCTGCACTACAACAGTTGGGGCGATATCGGCTACCTCACGCCGTACACGCAGGAGCAGGCGTTAGAGCGCATCGAAGCGATCGGCTGCAAGTTGCACGTGGCGCGTGCGGTGCAGATCGATTCGTTTTTGTTCGACGACGGCTGGGACGATCTTGGCGGCGGCTGGCGGTTCAGCAAGGCATTCCCGCGTGGCTTCGTTCCGCTACGAGAGGCCGCAGCACGATACGGTGCCGCGCCTGGCATATGGCTTTCTCCGTGGGGCGGTTATGGCGCGCAGAAACAGGAGCGCGTGGCGCGCGGCCATGCGGCCGGCTACGAGGTCATCGATAACGGCCTCGCGCTGTCGGGTCCGCGCTATTACCGACGCTTTCATGAAGTCGTGATGGATCTGCTCGACAAGGACGGCATCAACCAGTTCAAGTTCGACGGCACGGGCAACGCCGACAAGGTGTTTCCAGGCAGCCTCTTCGATAGCGATTGGGACGCGGCGATCCAGCTCATCGAAGATATTCGCGCGGCCAAACCCGAGACCTACATCAATCTCACGACAGGCACGCATCCTTCGCCGTTCTGGCTGCGCTACGTCGACTCCATCTGGCGCGGCGGCAACGACGACGGCCTGGCGGGCAGCGGCACGAACCGCGAGCGCTGGATCACGTACCGCGACGCGCAGACCTGGCACAACGTCGTGATACGGAGTCCTTTATTTCCACTCAATTCGCTGATGCTGCACGGCGTGTTCTGCGCGCAGTGCAATCCTCGCCTCAATACGTCGGCAGGGGACGCCTTCGCCAACGAAGTTTGGTCATACTTCGGCAGCGGCACGCAACTCCAGGAGCTATACATTACCCCCGCGCTGCTGGGCGAGCGCGACTGGGACGCGCTCGCGGAAGCCGCCAGATGGGCGCGCGAACACGGCGACGTGCTGCGCGATAGCCACTGGATTGGCGGAGCGCCGGACGAACAGGCGGTATACGGCTGGGCCGCGTGGGCGCCGCATAAGGCGATCGTGACGCTGCGCAATCCGGACAGCCGCGCGCAACGCTTCACGTTCGATCTGCGGCGGCAACTGGAACTGCCAGCGGCGGCGGGCTGGTTCAATACGCGCAGCATTCGAGATGCGGGGGCTTTCGGTATTCCAGCTGTACTGCACGCGGACTTGCCGCAGGAAGTTCAACTCGCACCGTTCGAAGTGCTCACGCTGGAGCTGTTGCCGGTCGTCGAAGCGCCGCAGTGAAGCGGCGTTGGCGCAAGCGCTACTCAAGCGTACTCGCCATTTGCACGGGCTTCGGGTCGATCTGATGCAGGTCGAAGACAAGCACCTCGTTATCGCCTCGTGTAAGCCACGGCGCGGGGCAATACAAGCGCCTTTGCGGGCCGATATTCCAGTAGCGTCCGAGATTGTGCCTGTTGACCCAGACGATCCCCTTGGTCCACTGATTCATGTCGAGCCAGGTATCGGCGACTTCATCCAGCCGTAAGCTCGCCTTGAAGAAGAGGCCGGGTTTCAGTGGATTCGTGCAGCGCGCCTTCAGGTTAGCGATAAACGCCTCGTCCATCGGCAGCAGGAAGACTTCCCAGTCTCTTAGCATGGAGAGCGATCCGTCAGCGTGTTTCAGCGCAACCGGTTCGAGCAGCCCTTTGCGGTCGACGATCGCGGGACCGAAGTTGACGCGACCCATGCCTTCGACAAGGATCTCTAACGAATTCGCACCGGCAGCCTTCGCCTCGTGCGCCTGGGACGCCGAAGCCAGGACAAGCGGCGCGCGATGCATGACGCGCAGCGGTTGCGCATACGCAAGCGGCATTGCCTTCCGCGACACAGCGCCCGCGTAGCGCTCGCCGACGAAGACGGTCGCATAGTCGTGCACGCCGCTGATGTCCAGCGCGCCGTTCATATATTCCAGCAACGGCTTGCGGTACAGCACGAAGCCAAATGCCTGGCCATAGTGTTCGAAGGGCTGCGGGTCGATGCTCTGCTCACGCGGCAGGGCAGCGGGCAGGTTGTCCCAGATCGATGCATAGCGCGTGGGCATCAAGGCATCGGCACCGGCGCAATCAAGCGTGGGGATGGCGTCGGGTATGTCCGGCAAGGGCTCTGGCAGATAGCGCGCGATGATGTCGCGATACAACATGTACTTCCGCGTCGCGACGCCCTGCTCGGTGATCGGCGCCGAATAGTCGTAGCTGGTGATGTCGGGTTGATAGTTGCCCGAATCATCCACGTTCGCACCGGCATAAAAGCCAAAGCTCGTGCCGCCGTGAATGACATAGAGGTTGAACGACAGTTGCGAGCGCATGAATGCGTTCAACGTGCCGGAGAGATCGTAGTTCGTCCCCGCGAACACCGGCTCGCCCCAATGCGTGAGCCACCCGGGGTACACCTCGCCCGCCATTGCAGGCACGGTGGGGAATTCGCGGCGCACCGTTGCGATTTGTGCTGCGTCGCCGTTGCTCAACGCAATCGCACCGCCGCTTACCGTGGTGCGATTGCGCTGGAGTTGCGGCAGGCCGTCTTCGGTGTAGAACGGCCCCGTAATGCCGCCGTTGAGCCAAAGCTGCCTGAGTTCTTCGAGGTAAGCGGGATTGCTCGCGTACGATCCAAATTCATTCTCGATCTGGATCATCAGGATCGGTCCGCCTTGCCCGATCATCAATGGCTTGATGCGCACAACCAGTTCGTCGATGTAACGAGCCACCGCTGCCATGTAGCGGGGATCGGTGGCGGAGTCGGTCCTCAACTGGATGTCAGGCTCGCTGAGCAGCCAGGCCGGGAGGCCCCCCAGATCCCACTCGGCGCAGACGTAAGGCCCCGGGCGCAGCAGCACCCACAGGCCTTCGGACTGGCACAGGCGGATGAACGTCTCGACATCGCGGTTGCCGCTGTGAAAATCGAACACGCCGCGCCGCGTCTCGTGGTAATTCCACATGATGTAGAAGGCGATGCAGTTCATCCCCATCGCCTTGGCCATGCGGATTCGGTGCTGCCAATACTCGCGCGGGATGCGGGCTGGATGTATTTCGCCACTGCGAATCTGGAACGGCTCGCCGTCGAGCAGGAAGTGC
The DNA here is from genome assembly GCF_035501035.1 of Paraburkholderia sp. GTDB lineage: Bacteria > Pseudomonadota > Gammaproteobacteria > Burkholderiales > Burkholderiaceae > Paraburkholderia. Next base: position 39,934 of record NZ_DATJWR010000064.1, on the reverse strand, counting down.
TCGCCTTCAGCGCTGAAAGAAAACGTGTGGCTGCGTTCGAGATTCACGATGTATTCACGCATCGGCGCCCGCGGCGCGTTGATTGTCATACGGACGCCCGAAGCCTCGGCCCGTGCGTGCTTGTATTTGCGTACTCAGGCACTATACTTTCACGACTGATCGTAGAACGCTTAATTTCACGAAATCTCACATTCAAATATGAAAAAGCGTGCTATTTTTCCCATTGCGAGTTCGACGCTCTTCGTAATAGCGGGAATTTTCTGTATCGTCATATCGCTGACGAGCAGTTCATTGATCGGTACGCTTTTCATTGCAAGGATGCTGCTGCTTTGCGGCTTCGTGCATGCGTTGAATCTGTTGACAGCAAGAGGCTGGAAACTGATTCTCAGGAGAATTCCTCCTGTTGTCGTGCCGATTCTGGTCGGTCTCCTGATCCTCGCGAACGACACTGCGCGTGCACGAGGCCTCACTGTGATGCTGATGATATTCTTCGTTCTTGACGGCTTCTTCAAGATCATCGCATCGACCGACCAGGAAGTGAAGATGAACAATATCGGCCTTGTCAGTGCAGCGCTCTCATTCTTGCTCGCCATATTTCTCGCCGCGAATTTTCCGAGCGTACCGTTGCCCCTGCTCGGATTGTTTCTGGGCCTGGATCTCATTTCGATGGCCGTCGTTCCTTTTGCCGGACGCGAGCGCAGGCGCAGTTTCTACTGACGAGAGCGCCAATCTCAACGACTGTCTCGCTCGCAACCAACGACGCGTCATTCAGCACTTGAGACGCACGTGCCACGCCATTTCAGCTTTCCACGCGCAACCGACGGGGTGCTTCGATGATCTTCGCAAACGGTTTTACGTTTTCTAACTTCATTATCGATACATTTTCGATATTCATGTTCATATTGTGGTTCTGGCTATTCATCACGATCGCCAGTGACCTGTTTCGCCGACACGATATATCAGGATTTCTGAAGGTAGTCTGGATGATCTTTCTCGTCGTGCTGCCCTATATCGGCATATTCGCCTATATCCTCACACAGGGCAGAGACATGGCGGCACGCAACCAGGAGCGCGCGCAAAAGGCGCGCGACGAGTTGCGTCAAGTGGTTGGCTACAGCATTGCAGACGAGATCGAGAAGCTCGACCGTCTGAAAGCGACGGGCTCGATCACGGAGGAAGAGTACAAGCGCCTGCGCTCGCGACTCATCGATTGAGGCATGGGCAGGCATGGCAACCGCCCATGCCTGGCGCCCCGCGCTTCATCGTCAACTCCTGAATCACTACAGCTGAGTCACTGCGTACCGGGAACGATCTTCACGATTCTCCCGTTGCTTCTCGTCATGAGCACATAGTCGCCGTTTACCCCAAGCCATTGCTGGCCGCGCTTCGGCGCGTCCAGATTATGGGACTTCCAGGAGTCGCTGTTCATGACGAAGTTGTAGTGCCGGTATTTCGAAGGGACCTGCTGTCCCACATGCCAGTCGTTATGCGGCATGGTCGGCATGACCTGCTGGCGGCCGGTCCCCTGGCTTTGGTCACCGCCAGAGTTGCTTTGCGCGAGAACAGGAGAACTGATACCGACGAGGAGCGCAGCGATGGCAGAAAGGACGAGTTGGCTTTTCATGATTCGATCTCCTGACACAAGAAGATGATTGACGTCGTTCATGACCTGTGGTTTCTTTGGTTATGCAACGTCCTGAAAGCTGTGTTTCCCGGTTGTGCGAACGTGCCCTTAAAAGAGTAGGCGAATCGTTCGAAATTGAAAGAATCGAGGCGTGTGAATTGCCTATCAATAGTAGTAGAGGGAATTCCGACTGCAAGAAGTTTACGATCGACGGCTTTTGTGGCGGTTTCGAGTAATTCCTGTGAATAAGCACACCTGATGTTGATTTGCTAACACCAGGTGATCGAATTCGAAAGACTGCGCACATAGGGGGACAGAAACCGCGGTTTGAGCGAACATTTCAACGAACCGGTCAAACTTGCGCGTAATGCGCGGTCGGATGCCGGATCGTACCGACTCGATTGACTTCGGCGGAGCCTCGGGTGCCAAACTGTGAAGTCAGACGCTATCGGCCGTGCCTGCTCGTCGTCGTGGCATCGCTGGTGCTCGCGGCCGGCGCATGCCGCGACAGGCAAGGCCCGAGCGCCAGCGCGCCTCCGCCGGTGAGCGTGCTCGTCGAAACGGTTGCGGCGCAATCGATCCCGAGGGTCGTCGAATTGCCCGGACGGATCGAGGCGATCCGGTCGGCAGAGGTGCGTGCCCGTGTGGACGGCATTGTCGAGCGGCGCCTCTACGAAGAGGGCACCGATGTACCCGCAGGCGCGCCGCTCTTTCTCATCGATTCGCGCGACTACGAAGCGGCGTTGCAGCAGGCGCAGGCCGCCCTCAGTCGCGCCCAGGCGGTGCAGGGCAATGCGGCTTCCGAGGTGGCGCGATTCAAGCCGCTCGTCGAACGCCTGGTGGTGAGCGCCCAGGAATACGAGGCCGCGCTGGCCGCACTTCAGCAAGCCGAAGCGAACGTTGCGGACGCACGCGCCGCGGTTACGCTGGCCCGGTTGAGGCTCGACCGTTGCACGGTTCGCGCGCCCATCGCAGGGCGCGTGGGACGCGCGCTCGTCACCGAAGGCGCGCTCGTCAGCGCAAGCGGTGCGACCTTGCTCACGCAGGTCAACCAGCTCACGCCGGTGAACGCCGTTTTCACGCAATCGAACCTTTCGCTGCTGGAACTGCGCAAACAGTTCCAGTCGGGCGCCATCTCCGCGCCCACGGGCCGCGTGCAGGTGTGGCTCACGCTTGCGAATGGAGACGAATACAAGGAGCCGGGGGTGCTCGACTTCACCGATCTCGTCGTCGAGCCTTCCACAGGCACGCAAATTCTGCGCGCCCGCTTCGACAACGTGTCGCGCGTGCTGCTACCGGGCCAGTTCGTGCGTGGCCGCATCGAGATCGGCACCATACCGAACGGCATTCTCGTGCCCGCGCGCGCCGTGCAGTTCGGCAACAATGCGACGAGCCTCTCGATCGTCGCTGACGATGGAACCGTGGTTCGCCGCAACGTCGACCTGGGCCCGCAGGAAGCGGGGCAATGGGTCGTGAAGGACGGGCTCGAAGCGGGCGAGCGGGTCATCGTCGATGGCTGGCAGAAAGTGCAGCCGGGCCAGCATGTGGACGCCCAACCCATGCCGGCCAGCCACTCCTGACCGGCGCGCCCATGAAGCGATTCTTCGTCTACCGGCCGGTCTTCGCGTGGGTTGTCGCGCTTTTCATCGTGCTGTTCGGCGCCATCGCGCTGCTGCTGCTGCCGGTCGAGCAGTACCCCGACGTCGCGCCGCCTTCGCTGACCGTATCGGCGGTCTACAGCGGCGCCGATGCGCAGACGCTGGACCGCACGGTGACCTCGCTCATCGAGAACGAGATGAACGGCGTCGACAACTTCCTGTATATGTCGTCGACGAGCCGCTCGAACGGCACGGCACAGATCACCGTCACGCTCAAGCCCGGCACCGATCTCGATGTCGCGCTCTCGCAGGTTCAGGACCGGGTGAGCCGCGTCGAGCCGCGTCTTCCGCTCGAGGTCCGGCAGGTTGGCGTGACGGTCACGAAAGCTTCGTCGGGCTTTCTGATGCTCATCGCGCTTCAATCGGTCGACGGTTCGAAAACCGCAGTGGAACTCGGCAACTTCGCGGCCAACAACATCGTCAACGAACTGCGCCGCATTCCCGGTGTCGGCGATGCGCAGCTCTTCGGTTCTTCGTATGCGATGCGGATATGGATCGATCCGGAAAAGCTCGGCAGCTTCGGCCTGTCGGCCAACGAAGTGATGACGGCGATCCAGGAGCAGAACAGCCAAACGGCGGCCGGCGGGCTCGGCGAGCAGCCCATCGCGCCGGGCACCGAGCTCAACGCGCAGATCGTCACGCAGAGCCGCTTTTCCACGCCCGAGCAGTTCCGCGAGATCATCGTGCGATCGAACCCGGATGGCTCCACGGTGCGCGTGGGCGACGTCGCGCGTGTCGAACTGGGCAACGACAGCTATGGGTTTCGTTTTCGCGTGAATGGCAAGGAGTCCGCAGGGATCGCCATCCAGCTCGCGAGCGGGGCCAACGCGCTGGCCGTGGCGGCCGCCGTGCGGCAACGCCTCGCGCAACTGCAGCCCACCTTCCCGAAGGGCGTGGTCTGGGTCGTTCCGTTCGATACGACGCCATTCATCACGACCTCGTTACGTGGCGTGCTGCGCACGATGGTCGAAGCGTTACTGCTCGTGACGGTCGTCGTGTTCCTGTTCCTTCAGAAATGGCAGGCCACGCTGATTCCCACGCTGGTCGTGCCGATCGCGCTGGTTGGAACCTGTGTTGGGATCTATCTGTTCGGACTCACGATCAATCTGCTTTCACTGTTTGGCATGATCGTCGCGATCGGCATTCTCAATGACGACGCGATCGTCGTGGTGGAAAGCGTCGAGCGCCTGATCCAGGACGAGGGGCTCCGTGCACGGCAGGCGACCGTGAAGGCGATCGGCCAGATTGCGGGCGCCATCATCGCGAGCACGCTCGTGCTCGTGGCCGTTTTCGTTCCCATGGCCTTCTTTCCCGGCTCGACCGGCGCGATCTATCGCCAGTTCTCGGTCACCCTGACGATATCGATCTTTCTTTCCACGCTGCTTGCATTGACGCTGGGCGTGGCCATGTCGGCCGCGCTGCTGGGCAGCAAGGCGAGCAGGGACGAGGGCGTGGGCAAACGCCCTGCCGCGCATTGGCCCGCCCGCATGCAGCAGCGCATTTTCGACGCATTCAACCGCGGCCTGGACTCGGCAACCGAGCGCTACGTTCTCGCCGTGCAGGCGATGCTGCGCACGCCCGTGCGGTGGCTCGCCGTATTTGTCGTTGTCTGCGTGGCGACCGGGCTGCTCTTTGCGCAGTTGCCGCGCGGCTTCATCCCGGGCGAGGATCAGGGGCATGTCTTCGTATCGTATACGGCGGCGCCAGGCGCTACGCAGCAGCGCACGCAGCAGGTCGTCGATCAAGTCGAGGCGTTTCTCAGGCAGCAGCCCCAGGTGCGCAATATCGCTTCCATTACTGGGTTCAGCTTTTTCGGCCAGGGGCAGTCGGCCGCGATGTCGTTCGTCGACCTCAAGCCATGGGAAGACCGGCCGGGCGCGTCGAACTCCGCGGCGGCATTGGTCGGGCGCGCGAACGCCGCATTCCGCAATATTCCGCAGGCGCTCGTGTTTGCGCTCGATCCGCCGGCCATTCCCTCGCTCGGCAATGCGAGCGGCTTCACGATGAAGATCCTCGACCGCAGTGGCGTGGGTGGTGCGGCCTTGCAGCAGGCCAGCGCGCAAATACTCGCGCAGGCATCGCGCAGCCCGCTGCTTGTCGGTATGCGTCCCGAAGGCTTGCCGGCCGCGCCACAACTGTATGTCGATATCGATCGCGTGAAAGCGCGCGCACTAGGGCTGCAGATCGGGCAGGTGAACAGCGCGCTCGCGCTGGCGTTCGGCGCGAACTACGTGAACGATTTCGTGTACGAGGGGAACGTGCTGCGCGTGCTCATGCAGGCGGATGCCGATCAACGCATGAACCCCGAGGACATCGGGGCGATCCGTCTGCGCAACAACGTGGGCGAGATGGTGCCGTTTTCGGCATTCACGAGCGTGCACTGGACCTCCGGGCCCCAGCAGGTCGAACGCTATAACGGCTTTCCTTCGGCCACGATCTCGGGCCAGGCGGCACCGGGGCGCTCGAGCGGTGCGGCGCTCGCGGAAATGGAGCGTATCGCGCAGCGCGTCCTGACAGGCAACCTGACCTATGAATGGACCGGTACGGCTTTCGAAGAGCAGCAGGCGGCTGGGCAGATCGGCGCGTTGTTGCTGCTTTCTTTCATCGTGGTGTTTCTGCTCCTTGCCGCGCTGTACGAGAGCTGGGCGATTCCCGTTGCGGTTCTGCTCATCATTCCGCTGGGCGTGCTCGGCGCCGTTCTCCTGACGATGGCCCGCGGCTTTTCCGCTGATATCTACTTCAATATCGGCCTCGTGACGATCATCGGCCTCGCCGCGAAGAACGCCATCCTGATCGTCGAATTCGCGATCAAGGAGGAGGCGGCGGGCAGCGATACCGTGAGTGCGGCCGTGAACGGCGCGCGTCAGCGCCTGCGGCCGATCCTGATGACGAGCGTGACTTTCGTCCTCGGCATGTTGCCGCTCGTGCTCGCCACGGGCGCGGGCGCGGCGGGACGGCAGGCGGTGGGCACCGGCATCTTGGGCAGCATGCTGACGGCGACGCTGCTCGGCATCTTCTTCACGCCGCTCTTCTATGTCGTTGCGCGCAGGTGGCTGAGCCGCGAGAAGGCGCATGACGACGACGGCGATGAGGCGCAAGCGCCGCGCACGGGAGCGCGCGATGCGTAAGCGGATGGCGCTCATGGCGTGCCTCGTGCTGGCAGCGTGCAATTTCGCGCCGCGCTACCAGCAGCCGGATCTTCCGATTGCGGGCACGTACGAAAGCCCGGATGTTTCTACGCCGGGCGGCGAGCGGCTCGCCTCGGAAATCGCGTGGGAGGCGTTCTTTCGCGACCCGACGCTCAAGCTGCTGATCGCGGCGGCGCTGGAGCGCAACCGCGACCTCGCGGCTTCGGTGGCGCGCATCGAGCAGGCTCAGGCGCTTTATCGCGTGCAGCGCTCCGCGCAGTTGCCGCAGATCGCCGCCGGCGCAGAAGCCACTCGCGCCAAGGTGCCGCTGAACGTGGTCGAGCCCGAAGATCCCAATAACAACACCTCGTTCCACTTCAACGAGTACAACGTGCAGGTCGCGGTCTCTTCGTTCGAACTGGACTTCTGGGGACGTGTCGCCAACCTGTCCGAATCCGCGCGCCGCAACTACCTTGCTACCGTGGAGGCTACGCATGCGTTTCGCCTCTCGCTGATCGCGAACGTCGCGGCGACCTATTACGCCATTCTTTCGGGCAACGAAGGAATCGAGCTTGCGCAGCACACGCTCGCGACACGCCAATACGCCCAGGAGGTCGCGAGGCTGCGCCTTGCGGCCGGCGCCACGTCGATCGTCGACTATCAGCAGGCGAGCATACTGGTCACCCAGGCGCAGACGCAGCTAGCCGAGTTGCAAAGAACGACGGGACAGCAGCGCAATCAGTTGGCAGTCCTGATTGGTGGTCCGCTTCCCGTCGACGTTACCGGGCGGCGCGAGATGAGCGACGCCGACCAGTTCGGCGATCTCGACGCCGGCTTGCCTTCTTCGCTGCTGGCATTGCGTCCTGATATCCGGGCGGCCGAGCAGTCGTTGCGGGCGGCCGACGCCGATATCGGCGCTGCGCGGGCGGACTACTTCCCGCGCGTTTCGCTGACGTCCAGTTTCGGCTATGTGTCGCCCGAACTGAGCGACCTGTTCGTGCCGGGCAAGCAGGCGTGGCTCGTATCCGGCTTCGTCACGCTGCCGATTTTCGACGCGGGGCGCCGCAGGGCGCAACTCGGCTTTTCCGAAGCACACCGTACCGAACTCGTGGCGAACTATCAGAAGACGGTCCAGGTGGCCTTCCGCGAGGTTTCCGACGCGCTCATCGCACGCCAACGCCTCAAGGAGCAGATAGCGGCTCAGGAGGATGCGGTAGCCGCCGAGGCGCGCCTTGCCGAAGCAGCCGATCTTCGATACCAGAACGGCATTTCCATCTACCTCGAAGTGATCGATGCGAAGCGCAACCTCTTTGCCGCGCAACAGCAATTGATCCAGTTGCGCGCGGCCGCGCTTCAGAACGGCGCTTCGCTGTATATCGCGCTGGGGGGAGGGCAGGACGCGCCTGAGGCGGCTCGCGTGGGCGCCGCGAGCAGCGTTGCAAGCCCGTAGTCGCTGTCGTGTGCTATTGCGATCAGTTAAACGCCAGCGCGAAAGCTTGCGTTACGCGGTGCACGTCGCCACGCGGTTCCTGCCCTGCGCCTTGGCGTCGTACAGCGCGCGATCGGCTGCCTTGATGACCTGTGTGACGTCGATGTCCTGCTCCGGCGTCCAGCTCGCGGAGCCGATGCTCGCGGTGACGTGGCCGTACTCGCTGTCCGAGTGCTCGATGTCGAGCTCGCTGATCGCCATCCTGATGTTCTCCGCGATCGCGCACGCGCCGTCCAGCCGGGTATCCGGCAGGACTACTATGAATTCCTCGCCACCGTAGCGGGCCGCCGTGTCCACGGGCTGGCGGATGTTTTCGCCGATACACCGCGCCACGGCGGCAAGCGCGTCGTCGCCTGCCTGGTGGCCGTACTTGTCGTTGTAGGCCTTGAAACGGTCGATATCGACGAATAACAGTGAGAACACGCTTCGCGTGCGTTTTGCCCGTCGCCATTCCTGTTCGAGGATATCGCCGAGTGTGCGGCGGTTGTGCAGGCCGGTCAGGCTATCGGTGCGGGCGAGCAGCTGCAGCTCGGACTCGGCTTGCATTCTGCGCCGCAACTGCGTGCCCAGCACGAACGAGAGCACGACGAAGCCGATGGCGAACGTTGCCATCAGCGAGCCGATGGTCAGCGCGCGGCGGCGCCATGCGGCGTAGATGTCGGGTTCCGCTTCCGCGACCATGATGATCAGCGGCAACTTCGGGAAATTGCGGAAAAAGTACATGCGGCGCACGCCGTCGATCGACGACGTGTCCGAAAAGCTGCCCTCGGTGGCCGATCTGAAGTGCCGGAACGTGCTGGCCTTGCTGATGTTGCGCCCGATGACCGCGGGATCGTAGGGTTGCCGCATGATCATGGTGCCGTCCTGGGCGATCAGCGAGATCGCCCCGTGCGGCCCAAGCGAGAGCCCGGCGAACAACTGGTGAAAATAGTCCAGATTGATGGCGATCATGACGATGCCGGCGAATGAGCCATCCGGATGCGACAGCCTGCGGCTCAGCGCAATGCTCTGCGCGCCGTCTCGCGAGCGGGACCGAAACGGGGCGCTGACATAGAGGCCGGCGTTGGGATCGTCGCGCTGGACCTGAAAGTAGTCCCGGTCGGCGAAGTTGTCCTTGCTCGGCGTGTCGTCGGCCGAATCCATGATGACGTTGCCGGCCGCATCGACCACGAGCATCGAGCCCAGATATTGTGCGGTGATCGCGCGATCGAAGAGCAACTGGCCTCGCAGATGCGCCGGCAATGCCATCACGTCGGCGCTGCCCAGCCCGTCGACGACGGCTTGCAGGGAGAGCGCGTACAGCTCGAAGTTGCGCTCGATGTCGCGCTCGGCGATGAGCGCGACATTGCGCGAGTTCTCGCGCGCCCTCTCCAGGGCGTCGTGGCGGCTCTGGTACAGGACAGTCGCGCAAAGCGACGCCATGACGAAGGCGACGAGAAGGCTGCCAAAGAAAAAGGCGCGCGGCCCCGTGGGCCCTTTGAGGAGCTTAGCCTGGGTGGGTGCTGGCGGCACGGCTCGCCTCCCGGTAGGACTGCGCCGTCGCCACGTCCAAAGGACGTGCGAAGCCGCAACGTCGTGTCTTGCTGCCTCCGTTCTCGATCGCCAATTCGAACTGGCGCAGGATTGCCAGGCCTGGCGCGTCCACGCGCATGCCGCTGCGCAAGAGTCGACAGGGGACGTGTGAAAGCGCTGGCATCGGCGTTCCAGGCGAGCAGAGGGGCCAAGGCGTTCCGCCATGCAGACGGCGAAAGCACGGGCAAGTCTGCGGCCGGACGCTACTCTCGGCATAACGGCAATTGAGCGTGGTGGCTTGATCGGTGTTTTTACCTACGCTTCGCGTGGTGCCCCAGCGCCCCAGCGCCCCGGCGCCGAAGCCGTGCTTCAATACGCAAATGGCGTAAATGGCGTAAATGGGTCGCGCAAGATCCGCAGCCACTGCTCCTGTCACTCCTTCAAGGGACTGTCATGAAGAAACTCGTCAACAACCCGTCGGCTGTCGTGCGCGAAATGCTCGAGGGTATTGCGCGGACCGCGCCACATATCGCCGTGCTCGGCGACGAAAACGTCCTCGTGCGCAAGGGGCTGCCCAGCCCGGCGCAGCGCACTGTCGCCGTTATTTCCGGCGGCGGCAGCGGTCACGAGCCGGCACATGGCGGCTATGTCGGGCGCGGCATGCTCAGCGCCGCCGTATGCGGCGAGGTCTTCACGTCGCCTTCCACCGATTCGGTGCTTGCCGCGATCCGCGCCACGGCGGGCCCGCAAGGCGCCTTGCTCATCGTGAAGAACTACACGGGCGACCGGCTCAATTTCGGCCTCGCAGCCGAACTGGCGAGATCCGAAGGCATTCCGGTTGAAGTCGTCACCGTGGCGGACGACGTTTCGCTGCGCGCACGAACGCAGCGCCATCAGCGGCGCGGCATTGCGGGAACCGTGCTGGTGCACAAGATTGCGGGCGCTGCCGCAGCCCGGGGCGATGCGTTGGCTCAGGTCGCCGCGATCGCGCGCCATGCGGCGGACAACCTCGGCACGATGGGCGTGGCGCTGGACGGTTGCACGTTGCCCGGCGCGGAAAATGCGGGCTTTCGCCTCGCGCACGACGAGATCGAGCTCGGCATGGGCATACACGGCGAGAAAGGTGTCGAGCGCACGGCTCCGCTGCCGGCCAGCGAACTGACGCAAACGCTGCTCGCCAATATCGTCGAAGACCTGGCATTGAAAAGCGGTGAACGGGTGGCGCTGTTCGTGAACGGTCTGGGTGCGACCCCCGCGATGGAGCTGGCGATCGTGATGCGGGAGGCATTCGAGAGCCTGAATCGCCGGGATGTGGCCGTCGAGCGGGCGTGGACTGGCACGTTCCTCTCGGCGCTCGACATGCCGGGCTGCTCGATCTCCGTGCTCCGCCTCGACGACAAAAAGCTGGCGTTGCTCGACGCCGGCACCGAAGCGCGTGCATGGCCCGGCATCGGCACGGTCAATCGCGATATCCGCATCGAGCCTTCGAGTCCCGCACGCGATTCGTTCACTGAGGGCGGCGCGTTGCACGCGGAGGGTGGCAGCGAGGCATGGGCGCAACGGCTCGAGCCGGCGCTCCACGCCGTTGCGCACGCACTACTCGAGAACGAAGCGTTGTTGGGCGAACTCGACGCGAAAACAGGCGACGGCGATCTCGGGGCCAGCATGAGGCGAGCGGCGCAAGCCATTCTGGCTTTGCCCCAGAGCGCGCTCGCGACGCCGCACGGCGCGCTGGCGGCGCTTGGCGCCGCCTTGCGCCGCGCGATAGCGGGCAGCTCCGGGCCGTTCTACGCAACGGCGCTGCTGCGCGCCTCCCGCACGCTCGCCGAGTGTCCCGAGCCCGGCGCGCTGGACTGGGCGGCCGCTATGCGCGGCGCGGCCGAGGCGATCAGCGAACTGGGCGGTGCGAAGCCGGGCGACCGCTCGATGCTGGATGCGCTGGTTCCTGCAGTAGACGCATTGGAAAACGGGCTGAAGTCCGGCCGGACCGTTGCCCAGATATGGGCGGAGGTGGTGAGCGCCTCGGAGTTTGGGGCGCAGCAAACCGCGCAAATGATGCCGCGGGTGGGCAGGGCAAGCTATCTGGGCGCGCGTGCCATCGGCACGCCCGATGGCGGGGCGGTGGCAGTTGCGTGCTGGGTGAAGGCCCTGCAGCCGGTTGTCGGCGAGGTTTGATGCGTGACTGAGGCGAAATGCAGGGGCGGGTGTTTCGTGGCGACTCGGTAAATCCAGGGCCTGCTTCTAGTGGATACAGGCCTTGGCAGGGTGTTGAAAAGCGTCTGGTTTTGAGGACCGTAGCGCTACTTAAGGGGATTTCATATGCGATTGGCCGCTGATTTGCCGATGGATCGTCCAGGCTGCCGCCGCTGGGCAGTCGCGCCTGAGCGGCTCATTGCGCTAGTCCTTACGGCGCCGCTGTTAGTACTGCCGCCCTGGCGGTCATCGTTTCGCGCCAAGCGGTCACGAACAAAATCGCGTACATGTGCTTCCCAGCGGTGCCATGCATTGAGAATGTACGATCTGCCGTAAATATATATAGAAAGGAGATTGTCCGTCGCCTTGCCTGTCGAGAGATATCCAGCATTTTGTAGTTGCTTATAGCCGTCCTGCGTGCGCGGTACGAGAGCACCCAATCGAGCGAGATGGTGCGTGTGTCAATGCAGTCGAGCGGATAGCCCACACCTTCACGTGTATGGCCGCGTGCCTTCTGGAATGCATTTTCCGCCTGATTCTTCGGCGAATGGGCGAACCACTTATTCAGTAGTGCAGCGGCAACGTGCCAGCCCATCTTCGCCATCGCACCGGGAATTTCTGTTACTTCAAATTTCTCACTGATGTGAGACTGGCGTGCACCCGCTGTGGTGCCAGGGCCGTTGTAATCCGTGTTGACGTATCGGATATCTCCGGTGCGCTGCTGCCATTCGCCGTTACTCGGCGTAAAAACGGTTAGTTATCCTGTGCCCGTGCGTTTCCTCCAGCGACGTGAAAGCTGGGGGCAGTAACATCACACGCATCCGAAAAATTTCATACATTGTCAAGCGCGCCTAACCGTGCAATCCGCAGTGCGTAAAGTAAGTCACGTTTTCGCGAAATCTTGTTGACGATCAATGAGTATTCCCAAGCCGGCGCAGGCGTTTGCCCATCGAGCAGCACTCCATCCAACAAGCCGCTACAGCTTCATGCGCTGCAGCACACGGTCGTTGAGCGCGAAGCGATGATAGAGCGCTGCGACGACATGCAGGCAGATGAGCCCGAATAGCACCCACGCGAGCACGCCGTGGACGTCGCCCATGGCATGCCCGAACGGCGAGCCCGGCGGCGAGAGCGCGGGCAACGGGATGAACCCGAGCAGCGTGATGTCCCAACTGCGCGACGAAGCGTTGATCCACCCCAGTAACGGAACCGCGAAGAGCAACGCATAAAGGGTGCCATGCGTGAGGGTCGCGACGGTGCGCAGCAAAGGGGGCTGTTCGTCGGGCGGTGGACGATGGGTTGCGCGCCACAGCAGGCGGCATGCCATCGCGGCAAGGAGCGCGGTCCCCACGCCAAGGTGCCACGCGATCTCGCCGTCTGGCCGCGTGTCGCGATGCACGCCCGGCATGGTCCAGCCGATCACGAACTGCGTTGCCACGAGGGCAACGACAAGCCAGTGAAGCAAACGCGCAACGATGTCGTAGCGCGAATCCGCGGCGCTTTGCATTGGGGGCTCCTTGCGCAGAGGGTTCCGGTTGAAAGCGCCGATTCTAGATGGCGCGGGCTTAACAGAACATTAAGCGCAAACGCCGCACCCGCTTTCGGGCTTCGCCAAGATCTGGCCGCTCCGGGCCGTTCCCGCCCGCCCCCGCCCGCCTCGGGCCGTTCTCGCCTGGTCTGCCGGCCCGCTCCGCGCTCAAAGCCAGGTCCCGCCCTGGCGCTCGCTCGGCTCCTGTGCAAGAGCGTCGAAATCGTGAATCCAGTCCAGATGATGCAGCACGCTTTCGCGCTCACCGAGCCGGGCGTTGCGCGCTTGCGCGGCCGGCCCGTCGGGCAGATGCAGCACGTCCGCAGTCGTGATCGAAGCGTACTGCACCTTGCGCGTGCGGCCGCGGCGCAGGCGCTCGTACGCTTCCTGCGCTTCGCGCCAGTTGCCGGGCCCGGCTTTGGCGAGTTGTGCGGCCAGCACCACGGCATCCTCGATCGACTGGTTGGCGCCCTGGCCGTGGTGCGGCACCAGCGCATGCGCGGCATCGCCGATCAGGGTCACGCGGCCCTTGCTCCAGCGGCCGAGCGGGGGGCGGTGGAACAGGCCCCAACGCTGGCTGATCGGGACGGCCGTGATCATCTGCACGACGGCCGGATGCCAGTCCTTGAACAGGCGCAACTGCTCGCCCTCGCTAGCCGGCATGACCCAGTCGCGCGAAGGCCACGGCGAGGGATGGCGCTCGACCAGCAGGAAATTCTGGTCGCCCTTGTCACCAATTGGATAGTGCAGCAGATGGCCGCCCGGCCCGACCCAGAACTGGATGGTCTCGGGGTCGGGCAAGAGGTCCATGCGCTCCGCCGGCACCACGCCGCGAAAGCCCGAACAGCCCGAATACAGCACGTCGTCGTAGCCAAGCATCCAGCGTCGCGTGATCGAGCGGGCTCCATCGGCGCCGATCACGAGATCGGCTTCCACGCGCCGGCCGTTCTCGAAGCTCAGGCTCACGCGGTCCGGGTGTTGCGCGAGATCGACGAGCCGATGGCTGAGCTTGATGTGCTCGAGGCCGACCGCCTGCGACAGCACCGCCTGCAGATCGGCACGATGAACGCCCCAGTACGAGCCGCCGAATTGCTCGCGAGAGCCGGGGCTGCCGCGATGGTGGCCGATCACCGCTCCGCTGCGCCCGTCACGGTAGACGAGGCCCGGCACCTCCGCACACACCGCCTCGAATGCCGAACGCAGGCCCATGCGCTCGTAGAAGCGCGTTGCGTTGGCCGAGAGCGCGACGGCCGCGCCCACTTCGCGCAGTTCGTCGGTCTGCTCGTAGAGCTGCGCTTCGATGCCGTGCTCGCGCAGCGCGAGCGCAAGCGTGAGGCCGCCAATGCCGGCGCCGACGATGGCAATCTTCAGATCCTTCATGACCGTGTCTCCAATATCCGGATTTATGGGTTCGGGCTGCTGTGGCACGCGCCAGCGGCGTGTCGAATGCGTGCTCCGTGTCGGTATTTTCGGCACCGGACTCTCATCCCACAATAAAATGCAAAGAATCTGCTTCATCACTGGATTGAATGACCGGGAGCCAGGCGAGCGTCATGGAACTGAGCGATATCGACCTTAATTTGCTGCTGCTTTTTCAGCGGCTGATGCAGGAGCGGCGCGTGGCGAGCGTCGCCGAGCAAATGAACATGAGCCAGCCGGGCGTGAGCAACGCGCTCGCCAAGCTGCGCCGCAAGCTAGGCGATCCGTTGTTCGTGCGCGGGCCGGGTGGCGTGGTTCCCACGCCGTTCGCGCTGCGTCTGGCCGAACCGGTCTCGCAGGCGCTCGCGACCCTGCATGCCGCGCTGAACCCCGTCACCGGCTTCGATCCGCTACGTGCCACGCGCACCATGACGATCGGCATGACCGATATCGGCGAAGTCGTGTTCCTGCCCGCACTGCTCGAACGACTGTCGCGCGTCGCGCCGGGCGTCGCACTCAACACGGTCCGCAACACGAGCGTCAATCTGAGCGATGAGATGGCCGGTGGCCGCGTCGATCTCGCCATCGGCTTGCTGCCGCAGTTGCAAGGCGGCTTCTACCAGCGGCGTCTCTTCGATCAGCGTTATGTGTGCCTGTTCAGGCGCGGCCATGCGCTCGAAGAGGCGCCGCTCACGCTCGCGGCCTGGCGCGAGGCCGAGCATCTGGTGGTCGTGTCGGCCGGCACCGGTCACGGTCAGGTGGACGAATGGCTCAAGCGGCGCGGCGTAAGGCGCCAGGTGCGGCTGACTGTGCCGCACTTCATGAGCGTGGGCTACATCCTCCAACGCACCGATCTGATCGCTACGGTGCCGGAGCGGCTCGCCCTGCAACTGGCCAAACCGTTCTCGCTCAGCCTGCGCGCGCTGCCCATGACGCTGCCCGCCGCGCCGATCCATCTGCTCTGGCACGCACGGGTCCAGCAGGACGAAGGCAACCGCTGGTTGCGCGAGCAGGTGGTCGAGCTGTTCGCGGATGTGGCTCCGCCGGCTCGCAAAGGCAGCAGGGCAACGCGCGCATAAGCCAGGTTTCTGCGAGGGGGTATTTGACCGGTGCGCATGCGCATTAAAACGTAGATTGAAGGACTCCTGATTGATTGATCAATCAGCAGCGCGTTCGCCCTTGCGCAGCATCACGAGCGTCATTCGTGCACAAGCGGTAACGGCGGTGCTGGATTACGTCGAAGCCAGCGCCCCCGGGGCCGTGCAAGGCATTTCGCACGTGGCGTGAGAGCTGACGAAAAATCCACGCCTGTAGTCAGCCACACCGTTCCCGAACTACATCGAATCGCGGATCGAGCGCGGATGCCAGAGGCGTGCCCCGCCTTCGATGCCCAACTCGTTCGACACGGTCGCCACGTTCGCCGGCAGGTCGAACGTGAGGCGAGACGCGTTGCCGCCGCCAATCCACAGCTTGTCGTAATGGACGAGCGATTCGAGAATGCCGATGATCTTCTCGACGCGCCGGTTCCAGCGCTTGTTGCCGGCCTTGCGGCGCGCGGCCTCGCCGATGTATTCGTCGTAGGCATGCTTGCGGCTGACCGGGTGGTGCGCAAGTTCGAGGTGGGGCATGAGTTCGCCGTCGCGGAACATCGCCGTGCCCGCGCCCGTGCCGAGCGTGAGGACGAACTCGAGACCTTTACCTTCGATGGCGCCGAGGCCTTGCATTTCCGCGTCGTTGATCATGCGCACCGACGGGCCGCCCAGGCGTTCGGCGAGCATCTGCGCGAGAGGCACGTCGGTCCAGCCTTCGCCGCCAAGATGCGGCGCCGTCAGCACGCGGTTGTTGCGCACGAAACCAGGAAAGCCGATCGACACGTGCGTTGCCGGGTAGTGCTCGATCAGCGGTTCGACGAGCGTATGAAGCGTGTCGACGAGCAACGCTGGCGGGCACGGATGCGGCGTCGCCACACGCGCGCGGGCGGTGCGCATCTTGCCGTTCGCGTCGATGATCGCAGCCTTCAGGCCGGTTCCGCCGATGTCGATGGCGAGAATGTTCTCGATGCCCGCGCGTGCCGGCGTTGTCTTGCTTGTGGTGTGTTTTTGCGTGCGCGGCTTCGCGCTCTTCGTCTCCGCCATCTGGTCCTCCGTTGGTCGTGCGTGCCAGGGGTGCCGTTTTTGGGTCAGGTCTGCCTGAGGGTACGCCACGCATTGCCGTCGCGCGCGAGCAGCGCATCCGCTTCGGCGGGCCCTTCGCTGCCCGCCGCATAACCGTGCACCGGGATCGCACTGTCGCGTCGCGGATGCAGTACGCCTTCCACCGCCGCCCATGCCGCTTCGACGCCGTCTGCGCGTTGAAAGAGCGTCTGGTCTCCGAGCATGCAATCGTACAGCAGTGTTTCGTAGCCGACGTTGGCGTGGTCCGCAAAAAAGTCGTCGTAGTCGAAGGTCGAGTGCACCGCGCCGATCTGCACGAGCGGTCCAGGGGTCTTGACGTTGAAATCGAAGGTCGTGCCGTGCGATGGATCGATGCGCAACGTCAGCACGTTGGGCGCAAGGGTATTCACGGAGGTGTCGCGAAAGAGCAGGAACGGCACGCGCCTGAGCTGCACCGCAATCTCGGTGCGCCGCCCGGCAAGCCGTTTGCCGGTACGCAGATAGAACGGCACGCCGGCCCAGCGCCAATTGTCGATCTGCACGCGGGCCGCGGCGTATGTTTCTGTCCGAGTGTCCTTCGCCACGTCGGGTTCGTCACGGTAGGCCACGCCCGCCGGACCTTTTTCGTATTGCCCGAAGACCACGTCATCCGGCGTGAGCGGTTCGATGGCTTCGAATATCTCGGCTTTCTTGTTGCGCACCGCTTGCGCATCGAACGAATTGGGCGGCTCCATCGCGATGATGCCGAGCAACTGGAACAGATGGTTCGGCACCATGTCACGGAATGCGCCGGTCTGTTCATAGAATTTGCCACGACCTTCCACGCCGATCACTTCCGAGGCCGTGATTTGCACGCTGTCGATATACTCGCGCCGCCACACTGGCTCGAACAGCGCGTTGGCGAAGCGCAGGGCGAGAATGCTCTGCACGGTGTCTTTGCCGAGAAAGTGATCGATGCGGTAGATCTGCGATTCATTCGCAAAAGTGCGCAGATGCCGGTTCAGATCGCGCGCCGAAGCGAGGTCGGTGCCAAACGGCTTTTCGATCACGATACGGCGAAAAGCGCTGCCAGCGCTCTCATCTTCCTTCAGCAAGCCGGCTTTGCCCAGACGTTCCACGATCGGCTTGAAGAAGCGCGGACTCACCGCGAGGTAGAACACGACGTTGCCTGCCGCGCCGCCGCCGAGTTGTTGCGCGAGACGCTGATAGGCGCTGTCGTCGTCGAATTCGCCGGCCATGTATTGCAGACGCTGCGCGACCCAGTTCCATGCCTTGTCGTCGAGCTTGCCGGCGTGAAAGGTGCTTGCCTTGTCGGCGGCGAACTGCTGGATGGCGCCGTGAAGATCGTCGCCCCACGCCTTCGTCTCGCGCTCGCCGCGGTTGATGCCGACTATCTTCATGTTGTCGTCGAGCAGGCGATCGACGGCGAGGTTATAGAGCGCCGGCGTCAGCAGGCGTTTGGTCAGATCGCCGCCCGCGCCGAAGATGACGAGCGTGCACGGGGGCGCCGGTTGTTTGCCGGCCGGCGAGGCGGACGCGCCTTGCGGATACAGGGGCAACTTCGCGCTGGGGGCCGCGCGGGAGGAATCGTGGGTGGGCTGTTTCGTCGACATGATCTCGCTTCCGTTGGCCGGGATGATCTTTGGTAGCAAATTTGATACCTCGAAGGGCGAGCATTGTGCGGGTTCGGTCCAATCCGTATGCGGATGCGACTTACCGCGTGACGGCGCGCCGGCAGTGCAGGCGTTCTGTAATTTGCGGGGGCCGTTCCGGCAACAGGCGAGGTGCCAATTCAGGATTCACGATGTAGTCGAGGCTGCATTGGGGATTCGCAGTACCCTTACGGGAGACCGCTTTCAAACCGAGTTGAGGATCGTAGCCATGTCCGAAAAGAAAAACCCCGACGAAAAGCATTCCGGTGCTCCCGATGGTATGCGAGGCGGACTGACGAACTACGGCGACACGGGCTTTTCGCTATTCCTGCGAAAGGCCTTCATCAAGGGGGCGGGATATACCGACGACGCGCTCGATCGTCCAGTTATCGGCATCGCGAATACGGCGAGTGCGTACAACCCGTGTCACGGGAACGTGCCTCAACTTCTCGAGGCGCTCAAGCGTGGCATTCTGCTGGCCGGCGGCTTGCCGATGGAATTTCCGACTGTCTCGATCCACGAGAGCTTCTCGCAGCCGACGAGCATGTACATGCGAAACCTCATGTCGATGGACACCGAGGAGATGATTCGCGCGCAGCCGATGGACGCGGTCGTGCTGATCGGCGGCTGCGACAAGACGGTGCCCGCGCAGCTGATGGGCGCCATATCGGCGGGGATTCCCGCCATCCAGCTCATTACGGGGTCCATGATCACGGGCGCGCATCGCGGCGAACGAGTGGGCGCGTGCACCGATTGCCGCCGCTACTGGGGCAGGTTCCGCGCGGGTGAAGTCGGCGCGCAAGAGATTGGTGAGGTGAACGACAGACTCGTTCCGAGCGTGGGCACGTGCGCCGTCATGGGTACGGCCAGCACGATGGCCTGTGTGGCGGAAGCCATGGGCATGACGTTGCCGGGTGGCGCGTCGCCTCCGGCCGTGACGTCGGACCGTATGCGCATCGCCGAGCAGACCGGAGCCCAGGCTGTGGAGATGGCACGACAACGGCTTACCATCGACAAGGTCCTCAGTGCAGATTCCTTCGAGAATGGCCTGCGCGTTCTCCTGGCCATTGGCGGCTCGACAAACGGCATCGTGCATCTTGCCGCCATTGCCGGGCGACTCGGATTCGACATCGACCTGGATGCGGTGGACCGCATGGGCCGCGAAACGCCGGTGCTTCTCAACCTCAAGCCCTCCGGCGAGCATTACATGGAAGATTTCCATCGGGCGGGTGGCATGGCCACGCTGTTTCGGGCGCTGAAGCCATTGCTCCAGCTCGACGCCATGACCGTGACCGGCCGCACGTTGGGGGAGGAGATGGAACGCGCCGGCCCGAGCTTCCCGCAAGACGTGGTGAAGCCGCTGGCTGCACCGGTGTATCCGGAAGGCGGTCTTGCCGTTTTACGCGGAAATCTTGCGCCGGGCGGTGCCATCATCAAACAGTCCGCGGCCTCTGCGACCTTGATGGAGCACGAAGGCCGTGCGGTCGTGTTCGAAGACGCAAGCGATATGGCGAACCGCATCGACTCCGACGAACTCGACGTTCACGCAAATGATGTCATCGTTCTCAAACGCATTGGGCCGAAGGGGGCACCGGGGATGCCGGAGGCTGGCTACATCCCGATTCCGAAGAAGCTGGCTCGGGCCGGTGTGAAAGACATGGTGCGGATTTCGGACGGACGCATGAGCGGGACGGCATTCGGGACAATCGTGCTGCACGTTACACCCGAAGCTGCCATAGGTGGGCCGCTTGAGCACGTACGTAACGGCGACCGCATCAGATTGAGCGTGGCGAACCGCGAGATTGTCTTGCTCGTGAGCGACGAAGAGCTGGCGCGCCGAGCTCAGGCGAATCCGGTTTCCGCGCCGACAGCAAGCCGTGGCTATCACAAGCTTTTCCTCGACACGGTGACTCAGGCAGACCAGGGCGCGGATTTCGATTTTCTGAGAGCCACCGAATCGCGAGGCCGCGTGCCGAGGAAGTAGCATGGGAGCGAAATGAGTGCCATATAACGCGTGATTGGGGGACTTGTTGTGCAGCTATCAGCGGCGTAGAGTTGCCAGAGGAGATGGCATTCCTCCTGAAACCGCCCCGACGGGCTAATGATGCCTACAGGCCTGGGAACAGGCATTGTCGGTGCGTGCGGTTTCTTCGCTGGCCCCACCTGTGCCTGTGCCGTCAAGACGGCGATTCCCGGTTCACATCCTCACAGCTCAAACTTCGTTTGAGCCTGGGTCTCGTCGCGCCCTGATAAAGGCGTGGCGCCGAGGGGACGGGAAATGGGATATCACAGCATCCTGTTCGAGACGCTCGAAGACGGGCCGCCCCGTGATGATGTGCCCGAGCCTGAATGTTTCGGCGACCTGAATCTCGACGAGATTGAGCGAAAGGTCACGCAAGGGTACGACGAATACAGTCTGACGCCATTTTTTCGCACCGCGCTTACTCGCGAGAGTGCAGTGCGGTACCGACATGCCGTCATGCGCGATCTCGGGAGCCAGGAGATTTCCCGGTGCATCCACGCCTTTGCGCAGTCAATGCGCAAGATGCGGGCATCGTTGGCGCAAGCGGAAAAGCTCCATTACCCGAGACAAAAGCAGTGGTGGTTCCTCGAAGCGGCTTCCCGGTACTGCGATGCGCTTGAGGCGTTGGACGTGAGCCTACGTAAGGCTTGTCCCCGGTCGAAAGGTTTGCGCGAATTCAGCTCATGGCTTGCAGGGTATCTTCGTGGCGAGGCGTTCGCCGGACTCAGGCGAGACGTGGTGGACCTGCATGCTGCGCTGGAAGCCATTAGCTATGCGATTCATATTCACAGCAACGCCGTGACGGTGTTGAACTACGACGGCGAGAGCGACTACAGCGCACGCGTTCTGGCCATCTTCGAGCGCTTCAAGCAAGGCGACGTCAAGGATTACAGCGTCGAGCCAAAAGAGTGGCCGGAAATGAATCACGTCGAGGCACGGATACTGGACTTCGTTGCGCAGCTTCAACCTCGACCGTTCGCGATGCTTGCCGGCTTCGCGCAGAGTCACGCCGATTTTCTTGACGCCGGAGTCGCTGCATTTGACCGTGAGGTGCAGTTCTATATCGCATACGACGCGTACATCCAACTATGCCGGGAACAAGGCCTCTCATTCTGCTTCCCCGTGGTGTCGTCTTGCAGCAAAGCCGAGCGTTGTGACGATACGTTCGATCTCGCACTCGCACACAAGCTCTGCAGCGAGAAGCTTCCAGTGGTCCGCAACGATTTCTGGCTCGAGGGAGCCGAACGCATCTTCGTTGTCTCCGGGCCCAACAATGGCGGCAAGACCACCTTCGCGAGGATGTTCGGGCAACTGCACTACCTTGCGAGGCTTGGATGCCCTGTGCCTGGTATTCACGCGAGCCTGTATCTGTGCGACCAGCTCTTCGCCCATTTCGAGCGCGAAGAGAACACACGGGACATGCGCGGCAAGCTTCAGGACGACCTCACGCGTATGCACACGATCCTGGCGAATGCCACGCCACGCAGCGTTGTTGTGATGAACGAGATTTTCAGCTCCACCACGCTCGCTGACGCGGTTTTTCTGTGCCGTCGAATCATCAGCCAAATCATGGGCCGTGACTCGCTATGCGTTTGCGTGACCTTTATCGAAGAGCTGTCCCGGCTTGGTCCGCAGACGGTGAGCATGGTCAGTGAAACCAGCGCAGCGAACCCGGCGGCGCGAACGTTCCGCATTCGCCGAAAGGCCGCAGATGGACGCGCATACGCCATTTCCGTGGCCGCGCAGTACGGTCTCACTTATGAGCGCCTGAAGGAGCGCCTTGCATCATGAAAGCATGGCTCCTCTACGCCGAACGCGACTTCGACTGGCATCGCGATGAACGCTGGAACGAAAGGACCCTAACCCAGGACCTGGAGCTCGCCACCGTCTATGGTGCGATGGCTGCTGGCGATGCATTCATCGAGGGGGTGGCACGGAAGGTACTGCCCGTCAGCCTGGATGGACTGGATGACATCCTTTACAGACAGGCCATCTTGAAGGATTGCGTGAGCCACGAGGCCATTGCACGGCAACTGTATGCGATTGCCGTGGAGGCACAAGAGACAGAGCGGAAGAGCTTCTACTGGGGCCTGACGGCTTCGGCCACCAGCATCCTGCACTCGGCCCGAGACCTCGTGCAGGCGTATCTCGTCTCGCTGGGGAAATTGCGCCAGCTCGCTGACGAGGAGGCGTCGTCATTCGAGTCTGCGGGATTCAGGCGATTCTTCGCGATGGTGCGCGACGAGTTGGCTGATGATTACTTCGCGGCAGTCAAACACTGTCTGAAGGAGCTCAAGTTCAACTCCGGCGTGCTGATTAGCGCGCAGCCAGGTCGTGGCAACAAGGGGACTCACTATGTCCTGCGCAGGCCGCACGAGCCGGGCCCGAACCTGATTCACCGGCTGCTTGCAAAGAGGCCGCCGTCGTACACGTTCCGCATTGCCGAGCGAGACGAGAACGGCGCACGCGCGCTCTCTGAGCTTGAGGCGCGTGGCATCAATCACGTTGCGAACGCACTTGCCCAGTCGGCCGATCACATCAAGAGCTTCTTCACGATGCTGCGCGCTGAGCTTGGCCTCTATCTTGGATTCGTGAACTTACGCAGCAATCTGGCGAAGCGGGGATTGCCAGTCTGTTTTCCAGTGCCTTTCCCAATCGAGCAGCGGAAACACAATTTCGCAACGCTATACGACGTGAGCCTCGCGCTACGTATGGAGCAGGGGCCGGTCGGAAACGACGTCGATGCGAACGGAAAAGACGCTATCGTCGTGACAGGTGCGAACCAGGGCGGGAAGTCTACTTTTCTGCGTAGTGTTGGAATCGCACAGGTGCTGATGCAGGCAGGCGGGGTTGTCGGTGCTTCGGCGTTTGGGGCGAACATTGCGACTGGAATCTTCACTCACTACAAGCGGGAGGAGGACGCCACGATGCAAGGGGGCAAGTTTGACGAAGAGTTAAGACGTATGAGCGAGCTTGTTGACCATATCCGGCCACACGCGCTCTTCCTTTCAAATGAGTCGTTTGCATCGACCAACGAACGTGAGGGCTCGGAAATCGGCAGGGAAATTTTCAATGCCTTGCTCGAAGCACACGTGAAGATATGCCTTGTCACACATCTTTATACGCTGGCGAAAGGCCTCTCGGATGATTGTGCGTTCCCAACACTGTTCCTCCGGGCTGAACGTCGGGAAGATGGGCGGCGCACTTTCCGCCTGATTCAGGGCATACCACTGCAGACGAGCTTCGGAGCAGATTTGTACCGCGTCATATTCAGGGAAGACGTAGCAGAGTCAGGTGACGCGAGGCGTGTACCAGTGTCGTCGGGCGTTCAAGCTTGACGGTTCACATAGTGCGCTGATTCATTGCGCGCTTTCAGGTTTTCGCATGGAAATGCCTGGTTATACTAAGCATGTATTCGAATACTTGCAGGATGTTTATCCAGTCGCTACACCGAAAGATTGTAGCAATGAGCGCGCCGCGATCGTTGTCGGTGTCTGTGTGTCTGTGTCGCGGCAGGTTTCACGGAACGCGCGCACGAAAGGGGATGGCGGGCGCTGCCGGCAAGCCAGATGCGCTGCTGGACCAATTGTCTTTGGTCTCACAGGTTGAGGCCCCAAGCACCTGCGCAAGCGAACCCGATTTCGTCGAGATTCGTGCACGCTGTCACGGGTCGTAGACGCGTGCCTGTATCCGTGCCGAAGGCTGCGGGCGATGCGCCGCCCGGTTGGGGAGGGCGGGTGAATCGACATAGGCATCCGAAGTTATGCTCTCAAGGTCGCGATGAGCCGTTTCGGCTTGAGTAGAAGGTCAAGCCCTTCCTCCGCATGGCGCACCACGATGTCGGCAGCCGCTAGCGCATCGGCTGCGAGCCCTTCGGTACCCAGGACTGCTATGCCCAGCGCCGACTGCTTTAGCATCAGTGCGTCATTCCTGCCATTGCCAATTGCCACCACGCCGGACTGTCCCAGGCTGAGCGCGTAGTCGCGCTTGGCTTGTGCCTGTCCAGTGGCCGCGAGGCAAACGACTTCGGCGGCGCAGTCCCGCAGTTGATCCTGCGCGTCGCCATGTGTGTTGCCGGTGACAACGTGCAGATTCAAATCATTCGCGAGTGCTGCCATACGCGTCGCAATGCCGGGAAGAATCCGCCCGTCTACGGCCAGGGTGCCGTTAAAGTCGAGAATGAGATGGGTGAGCCTGAGAGTCCCGAAACCCGGGATATCGATTGTGATCATGCGTCTTCTTTCGTACGGTGCGAACGCCGTTTGCTATGGTGTGGACCCGTCAGCGGCAAAAACGGGGAGAGGTGCGCTTAAGCCACGGCGAGAAAAGCGCGACGAGGTCCTGGGTGAAGGACAGACGCAGGCATCATTGAGTGAGTCATCCCGGGTTGGGGCGGGTGCCTTCCCCGCAAGGTCATCTTCCACTCTACGAAAAGCGAGGGCGCTTCGCAATCGCATTCTGGTGACTCTGAGTTAGTAATGCCTTGATGGGCGCGGGGCGACGCCAACTGCCATGGCAGGTGAAAAACCTGCGTGCTACACTGAATTACAGGAGATGGCATTCCTCCTTTAACCGTCGGCATGGCCGGCTAATGATGCCTACGGGTCCTGGGTCGGGGCGTCGTAGGTATCGTCCTGGCGTTCTGCCGCCCAGATTTTTCGTCGCAGAAGTCTGGTTTCCCATGCAAGCAAATTTATTTTCGCACACCCCGGCGAGCGGGGTTACGGTGCGTTGTCGTCTCTTCTCGGTCCTTGCACCCAGCGCAGTCATTCACTCGATGGCAGGAGGCATTCATGAGAGGTAGTCAACTGACCATATATACGGCGAATCGGAGCCATCGCGTCCGGCACTTGTTGGTCGTCGACTGGTTACTCGAGGAAGCCAGGCACGCTGGCATTCAAGGCGCAACGGTCGTCGAGATAGCGGAAGGCATAGACGCAATGGGCAAATATCATGCAGCTCGCTTTTTCGAGCTTGCGGAACAGTCGGTTGCCGTCACGCTCGTGGCCGAAGATGCCCGGATTGACGAGCTGCTTGAAAAGCTCAACGCCGGCGGTGTTCGGCTCTTCTATACGCGTGCGCGAATCGAGTTCGACACGCTTGGAACGAACGAATAGAACTGGTGAACTTCAACAAGACATCCACCGGTGCTTTCCTGCTCGGTGCCGTATATGACGCCATGATGCGTCCTGTCGCGCGCGCCTTTTCGGGACGCGCGCCATGGCTTGGCATGCGTAATGTATCGCGTGAACGTGTTGCGATGCAGCATATGTCGGCGCCGGAATGATGCACTAGAATCAATTGAGCGCGTTTCGGTGGCCGGTGGGCATCGGGCCGTTCATCCGGCCGCGGCTTTCGCTCAGCGGCCCGGTGCGCAGGGGGGAGAAAGACATGAACGGTTATCAGCTTACGTTCTACACAGAACATAACCGCCATCATGGCCATCGCACGGTGTGCGAGTGGCTACTTCATGAAGCGAAGAATCTGGGCATCCACGGCGTTTCCGTCATTAATTGCGCCGAGGGTACCGGGCATGCGGGCGCGCATCACGCAGCGCACATGTTGAAGCTCGCCGACCAGCCGGTGCAGATCATCCTCGCCGTCACTGAAGACGAGGCCAGGCGCATGCTTGAAGCCGTCGAAGCGGAACACGTTCACGTTTTCTACACGCGCTCACCCATCGAATTCGGGGTGCTTGGCGTGGAAGATCATCGCGAGGAGCACAAGCATTTTTCGATATTCGGGCATAAGCCACAGTGAAGCCGGCGAGGCCGTTCATGCGCACTGGCATGCGAGGCCACGTTGCGAGGCGCCGCGCTACACGTGGCGCGCGAAGTCAATGCCACCCCTCAGTTTGAATGCGCAAGCTAGTTGATACAACGTTCAATCGCGCGTGATGTTGATTCGCGCGAGCCGGCTTTCCCGTGTTCCGTGGGCTCATCGGCCAGCGAACGAAGGCAGCGCTCGAGATTGGAGCGAGCGCTGAGCGGCGCGTACATGACGGCGAGCGCCAGCAACGACGCTGTCACTGCAGCGGACAGAATGATGCCGCCGCGCAAGGTCGTACGGCGGCGGGCGGGCAACGGGAACCGTGCGCGAAAGCGATAGGTCTGTTCGACGCTGGATCGGAACATGGCGGGCTCGTGTCGATAATGTCGAAGTTCGACATCAAGGTAGGCAGGTTGGCCTCTTGCGACAAGACCCAGTCGTGCCTCAAAAGATGGAGCCACGCAGGAAGAGAAACAGATTTGCACTCACAACGCGCAAAGGCATAGCCTGGAGGCGGCGCGCTTGCCGCCGCCGCAGTCTCTTGCCTCTCGGGTCAATGCATGGGCGAACGCGCTTTGCCGTACATCAGCAATGCGCGGTTCTTTGTGTCATTGCTTGCCACAAAGCAGCAGCAAGCGCTCCTGGTCCGAGCATGGCTTTGCTGCCGCACCGTTGCCTTGCTGCGTGGCGACGGCATTTTGCGGTGGCGCTGTCTGCGTCGCGGCGCGATGCGCGAAACATGCCTTCAGGCGACGTTCGACCGGCTGATAGTATTGCCACCCTTTGCCGAGGCTGGGAAGTTCGAGCTTCACCTCCTTCCACTTCGGGTGTCCATGCTCCTGAAGGTTGTCGAAGTTCTCGCAGAGTGAATCGGCAAAGCGCTTCATGTTGCCGACCGTACCGCGCAGATTGTAGTCATAGGTAACGAGAAAAGCCTTGACTGTCCATGTCGGCACGTCCTCCTTCAGCCAGTTCGGGTAGCTCGATACTCGGATCGTCGCGGGGAAATAAGTTTGCTTCGCGCGTGCCGTTTCGGGGGCGTTCGGATCGACGCGCAGGAAACGGATCTGCTGTAGCAGATCGGGGTTCATGTCGGTGAAGAGCTTCGCAGGTTGCCCGGCGACGATGATCGCAACGTCGATCTTCTTTACGATCAGCGCGGCAAGCGCGTCTTCGTTGCTCAGGTGTTGTGCGTTCTCATCGGGAATTGGCTGACCGAACATCAGGCGGTACAGCGTCGTTGCCGATTGCGCGGTCCCGCTGCCGATCAGGCCGACGCTGATGACCTTGTCCTTGATCTCGTTGATCGTCTTCATCGGTGAATCGTTTCGAACGACGAAATAAATCTCCTCGTCATAGAGCGGCATGATGAGCCGTAGCGGCCGAATCGTCGTGCCGGCGTCTTCGTTGCCGGAATTGGCCATATCAACGTAGGCCTGGTAGACGTCCGACTGGACGAGCGCGAGCTTCACGCCAGGCTCGAAACGCATGCGCTGAACGTTTTCCGCCGAGCCTTTCGAAGGAACCACTTCGAGGTCGATACCGGCCGGTTGGGCAACCCATTTCGACAGGTCCTGGCCGATCTGAATGTACGTGCCGCGCTCCGGGCCAGTGACGATCTTATAATGCGCATCTTCCGAAGCTGCGACGGCGAGCGTCGCGAAAATCAGGGCGATCAGCGCCGCCAGTCCAGCCAGAGTCGTTTTCAGCATGGTCTCTTCTCCCGTTTTGGACGCGATATACGGCAGCCTTCGATATGTTCTGGAATCCTTCTCAATGCGTGGCGTCGGGCGGCGTGACGGCGTGCTTCCAGCCGAATTGCCGGATCGCACGCTCCTGCGCATCGACGCTGTTGTCGGTGCTAGCCGGCCTGGCGGCGCTGGCTGCATTTACAGTAGCAGGCTCGCTCGCACTGGCCGCTGTGGCACGCCCATTCGCACTGCTGGGGGGCGCGGGATTTTCTTCCGCTGGTGTGTTCGATGTGTTCGGTGCGTTCGTAGTGCTAGCGGCGATTGGTGCGTTCGGTGCTTTGGCCGCATTCGTTGCGTTCGTTGCGTTCGTTGCGTTCGGAGCGCTCGGAGCGATTGGCGCGTTCGCCGAATTTGTTGCGCTCGTTACATTAGCCGCGTTTACTGCCTTCGCCGTATTCGCTGGATTCGTTGCGCTCGCTGCATTCACCGCATTCGTTACGTTCGTTGCGCTCGCTGCATTCACCGCATTCGTTACGTTCGTTGCATCAGCCGCATTCGTTGTGTTCGTTGCGCTCGTTGCATTAACTACGTTCGGTGCTTTCGTCGCGTTCGCCGCGCTCGTTGGGTTCGGCGCATTCGTCGCGTTCATCGCATTCGGTACTTGCGGTGCTTGCGGCGTAGTCGTCGCGTTCGGCGCTTTTGTCGCGCTCGCCGCATTCGCCGCGTTCGCCGCGTTCGCCGCGTTCGTCGCTTTCGCCGCGCTCGCCGCATTCAACGCGTCGGGTGCTTGCAGCGCATTCGTTGCGTTCTGTGCTTTTGCCGCTTTTGCGGCATTCGTTGCACTCGGCGGCGGATGTGGCGCGGGTGCGGGCCGGACTTTCGATACGGCCGGCCTGGGCGCTTGCGGAGCGGTGGTCGTCGAATTCGGCGGACTGAGCGGTGCCCAAGCCGTCGCCACGATGGCGTGCTCCATCAACGATTGCGCGTGCTGGCTGCTCGAATCGATCGCGAGCGCTTCCGAAGCCTGCTGCTGGACGCAGGCCCAGGCACGCTGCTTCGCACACTGGTCAGCGCTTTGCAACGCGTTGTCGCGCCGTTGCTCGCGCGCCGCGATGTCGCGCTGTATCGTGCGTGCGTCTTCGTTGTCAGCGTCGAGCGCGAGCGCGGCATCGTTCGCGGCCTTTGCATCAGACAAGTTGTTTTCCGCGAGGCTCGCGCGCGCGGCACGCAGACTATCAGGCACATCCTTGA
The DNA here is from genome assembly GCF_035501035.1 of Paraburkholderia sp. Taxonomy (GTDB): domain Bacteria; phylum Pseudomonadota; class Gammaproteobacteria; order Burkholderiales; family Burkholderiaceae; genus Paraburkholderia. The sequence continues at coordinate 10,844 of NZ_DATJWR010000064.1, read as the reverse complement.
ATTGTGGCGTTGGGCGCGGCTTTGGCGTGGCGGATTGCAGCTGCGTGTCGGCAGCCGGCGGCATCGCGTTCGTCTGTTGCTCGGGCGAGTAGAGCGAGACCGAACCGCCTGATGTGTGCGTGCCTTGGTTGTCGATTGCGCTTTCCTGCTTGCGGCTTTGGCCGAGCACCAGATAACCGACATACGCGAGCGCGATAACGAACCACACAAGCACAAAGCCCTTCACGAAGCTCCAACGACTCGCATGCCAGAACGGCGGGCCCTGCTGGAGCTCATAGTTGTGCTGGTAGTCGGGCTTCGCGGATGTGCGGTCGGATGCCGGCGCGCCGGCATCAGGGACCGTCGCGGCCGTGGGAACGGGTGGCGCTGACGCTGTGGGACCTAGGACTCGTACCGTGGCTTTCGGGCGCATCTGTGCATTTGTGTCGAGTGGGTGTTCCGCGCCGCAGTGAGGGCAGAAATCGACGTACTGGAAGATCACGCCGCCACAGCGCTTACACGGTGCGGGGAGATTTTGGTCACGAGTGATCTGAGCGGACATGCTTTCGTCCCACCGTTATGGCGATGCCATTTCGGCATGCTCAGGACCGTTGTTGAAGCGATCGGCGAGGCCTCGCGGAACTCACGACCTGCATGCACAGGGAGGCGGCGGGGCCGGACCGAGCGCAGCCGCTTGGGTCAAAATATGGGTGATTTCCCACAGTTCGTCAATCACCGTTGTTACCTACCGCACATATGCGTTGCTGCGCCATGCACCTGGGCTATTGAATCGCGGGAACTTCTCGCAGCGCATGCACAGTTCGCGTGCACGTCATTTTTATTCATAAGAATAGCTAATTGACGAGCGAATTTTTTTTCGCACGCTCAGTCGCTTTGGACATTAGCGAAGTAGGTGCTTGCGTAGCGGCTGATACAGCGCCAGTCACGCGGCCATGAAGGCGAGCGAGATAGCGTTCAGTCGTCAGACGAACCGGTATCCGCATGCCTGACGCGATCAGGAATATGTCCCCATTGAGCCACTTTGGCCCATTATGCGCAATACGTATGAGGCGTTGCCGCGCGACCCGATGGGGCGTCTTCTCGCGCACGATATGCATTTTCCATGAGGACGAGCGTCGGGGCCTGCGCGATGCAACGGCTTTGAATGTCACAATGAAGCTGTCGTGTGCTTTCAAATGCATCCTGGGACATGGAGGCGGACATGCTGGAGATCGCGATGCGTGACGTGGCGGCAGCGGCGGGCAAGCTAATCGCATCCCTGTTGGTCTCATTCTTCGCGTGCGCCATGGTGAGCGCCACGCTCGCCATGGCATTGGCGCAGGCGCAGACATCGTCGTTCGATACGTTCGCAGTGCCCGCCGGCAGTGCACCGCACGACGTCGCCCCGTCACCCGACGGCACCGTCTGGTACACCGCGCAGGCACGCGGCGCAGTGGGTCGGCTGGACCCGCACAGCGGCAAGGCAGACTGGATCGCGCTCGGCGATGGGGCGGCACCGCATGGCGTGATCGTCGGCCCCGACCGGGCGGCGTGGGTCACCGATGGCGGCCAGAATGCGATCGTGCGCGTGGACCCGAAGACACTCGCCGTCACGCGTTTTCCGTTGCCGAAAGACCGGCCGGGCGCCGATCTGAACACGGCAGTCTTCGACAAGCACGGGCATCTGTGGTTTACCGGGCAAAACGGCATCTACGGCGAGCTCGAACCGGCTAGCGCCAGGGTTCGTGTCTTCGATGCGCCGCGCGGGCGTGGACCTTACGGCATCTGCGTGACCCCCGACGGCAGCTTGTACTTCGCGTCGCTGGCCGGCAGCTACCTCGGCCGCATCGATCCCGCGAGCGGTGCGGTGCAGGTCATCGAGCCGCCGACGCCGAATCAGGGGGCGCGCCGCGTATGGTCCGACTCGAAAGCGCGCGTCTGGGTCAGCGAATGGAACGCCGGAAAGGTTGCCATGTTCGACCCGGCAACGCGTCAATGGCGCGAATGGCGATTGCCTGGCGAGGATCCGCACGCCTACGCGATATTCGTCGACGATCGGGACATCGTCTGGCTCAGCGATTGGAGCGCCAACGCGCTGGTGCGCTTCGATCCGCGAGGCGAGCGGTTCGATGTCCTTGCGCTGCCGCGCCCGCACGCGAATGTGCGCCAGATGATGGGGCGCCCGGGAGAGGTCTGGCTGGCCGAATCCGGCACCGATCATCTGCTGCGCTTGCGGTCTCGCGCAGCGGGCGCCGGCAACGACTGAAAGCATCAACCGACGGCAGCCACCGAAAGGCGCACGGCGGGGCCATGACTGGAACTATGGAGGCGACAGAAGCGTGTGGGGAGCCTTTCAGGGAGGCGGGCAATCCGCGGGTTCCACGAAGAGCGTTCCTTCTACGCCCGCGGCCCACTTCTTGTCGCCCGTAGAGCGCGTGAGCATGTTTGCGCCTACCATTGCGGCGAATGCGATCCGTAGCTCGTCGTCGGACAAAATGCAGCTTGTGTCGGCATGCGCGATTTCTACGAACGTGGCGAACAGTTGGTCTACGCCTTCACGGTACGCCTTGTTCAGTTCGGGGCTGGCATGGTGGGGCGCTGCGTCTTGCCCAAGTGCCACCATGGGGCAGCTTTGCTCGGGCGGCTTCTTGCTCAGGTAGTAGCCGACGATGCGCCTCAAGGTTCCGACGATGGGCGTTCCAGCCGCGACTGCCCTGGTTCTCCAGTTTCGCGCGGAGCGAGCGAACCCCGATGCGACCGCCTCTGCAATCAAGGCGTCCTTCGATTCGAAATGATTGTAGAAGCCGCCTTGCGTCATGCCCGCTCGCGACATGATCTCCGATATGCTGACAGCCGCCACGCCACCGCTGCGAATGACCGCGCCTGTCTGCTCGACGATGCGCTCGCGATTCTGTTGCGCCTGTTCACGATTCGATCGACCCACGACGCCATACCCCCGGTAATATTCTCGACGCTCTTGCGCTGGGTGACGGCTAGCCGCGCCGGAATGCCAGAAGCCGCGCCACGCTACGCTGGCATAGCGCTTGATGCTGGTTCAGCGTATCGCTCTGCACGGTCACCATGCCTCGGTCCGGCTTCGAGCTCGATGGCGCAATGTCCATGATCGTACTGACCACACGTAGCGTGTCGCCAGGTCGCGTAGCTCGAGGCCATGTCACCTCACTTCCCGCCCCGATGATTCCCCCCGCGATCGGTACGCTCTGGACAATGAGCCTCATCGTGATCGCGGCCGTATGCCACCCGCTTGCCGCCAGACCGCCGAAGAAAGTTCCTTTTGCTGCTTCCTCGTCGAGGTGGAATGGCTGCGGGTCGTAGTGGCGAGCGAATTCACGAATCTGGTCCGCATCCACGGTGTATTCGCCGCTCTCGAAGACCATTCCAACCCGCAAATCTTCGAGGTACAGATACTGATTGGGGGACATACCGTATCTCCTGCTTCATACTACCTGTTCCAGCACCCACTGCTGGGCCTTGCGCATGGAATATATGACGGTCAACATTTATTTTTTCGCAAGCGTATCACATCCTGTTTAGCCGTAACGCTGGTTCGCGGCGCCACGCCGGGCCGGCGTGTCGAGAGGGGCAGTGGCTCGATATGGTCGTCCGCTGGGGCAATCCGATCGCGAAGTGCATGTTCGCGGATCACACCGGCCCCGATATGACTCTGGAGATCAAAGCAAGCTTGTGCGCGACGTGCCAAAATGCGCGCACTCCCGTAACGAGGCGTGCCACCGACCGCATCTCACTACTCTGTCCCCGCTTTGCTGAGCCGCGCGCACGCGAATAGAAGGCGGCCGGTTACACTTGAGAACAGGACGCCGAAGCCCATTTACCTTTCGTGAAACAGCGTACCCGCACCCCCTTGCCGCCTGGATGGCCCTTTCCGCCGAGTCGCGATGTCGCCGGTCGCGGCTTCGGCGATCTCGTCGCGCTCCAATATCGTGGCGCCGACGTGTGGCTCTGGCGATGCCGCTGCGGCGCCCACGTAACTGCCGCACTGGAAGCCGTGGAGGGCGGCCGCACGCGCGATTGTGGCTGCGTTGAGCAGCGTCGTGTGTGGCGGTCCCGACCGGGCTCACCCGCGCTGCGGGGCGGTGAGGTGTTCGGCCAACTCACGACGGATCGGTACGCCGGTAATGGTTTGTGGGTTTGCCGCTGCGACTGCGGCGGTGCGACGACCGTGAGTGCCGGGCGCCTGCGATTGGGCCAGGCGCGCTCGTGCGGCGGCTGCGTTGTCGCGTCGACGACCTGAGCGGCACGAGCCGCCCGGTTTGGTCATGGCATGAGCAGCGTGTTCATCCGATGTTCCGCGCGGTGGGTGGTAGGCCCCCCAAGTCAGCGCCCATTCGCCCGGCACAGTTCTTCGGTGGTTCGTACGCCAGCTAATCGAGTTTTATCGGGTGCCGACCCGCGGAGACCGCGTAGTTTGCCGCGTGGCTTCATCCGATAGACGCTCCACGAATGTCGCCGCAAGCGGGGACAGCCTGCCGTTGCTCCGCACGAGGCAACCGACGTCGCGCGGCCACTTCGCCCCATTCACCGCGAGCACTTGCAATCCCAGTTGCTCTGCGACGGGTTGATGCTGCGTGCCGCATATTCCGAGCATGTCCGTGCTAGTGATGAGAAGGAAGACGCCCATCGGCGAGCTATAGTTGCTTTGGACTTGCACGTGTGGCCCGGTGAGCCGATGCCGATGAAAATAGTCTTCGATCTGCTTGCGGACCGAAACGCCGGGTCCCGGCAATATCCATGGAAATCGGACATGGTCTTTCGGCGTCGTCGCCTCCTTCGTTTGAAACAAGGGGTGCCCCTTCCTGCATACGACCGAAGTCGATTCGCTCGACAGCGTAATCGCGTGCAATTCTTCCGATAAATCCACGGGCATCGGCGCAACCGCCAGGTCGATCTCTCCCGCGAGCAATGCCTTGATCAGCACGTCGGATAGCTGGACGGTCAGATCCATGTGCAGCGCAGGGCGCTTCTTCAACAACGAGAGGAACGTGCGGCTGACCAGTGGCTCGGCGGCCGGCGTCGACCCGATCCTGACCTTCGCCAGTTCACCCGCGTGAAGTTCGGCGACTTGATTCAGCGCATCTTCGTAAGCGGCGCGAAGCCCGATCGCGTGCCGCTGGAATGCCGCGCCATACCGGGTAAGTTGCATTCCATTAGGAGTGCGTTCAAAAATCGTGACACCCAGTTCGGCCTCGACGCGTCGAACTGCTTTGGTCAACGCCGGCTGGCTGACGCCCATCTGAGACGCCGCCCGATGCAACAAGCCGGTCTCCGCGACGGCCAGGAAATACGTCAGCATTGACCATTGCCTGTCTTGCCGCTTCTTTCGCGGCTCAAGCGAAAGAATGGACGACTATACGATTCGCGACGGATGCGAGCTATCCTCCGTTCGAATCCAAGGCGCCCGACGGGAGTCTTGTTGGCTTCGATATCGATCAGGGCAATGAGATCTGCGCGCGCATTCACGCCAAATGCGTGTGGATCGAAAACGCGTTCGACGGCATGATCCCGGGGCTCGAGGCGCGCAAGTTCAATGCCGTTCTTTCCTCGATGACGATGATGCCCAAACTCGAAGAACAGATCGCGTTTTCCGTTCGCCTGTACGACACCGGAAGTCGCCTGATCGTCGCCACGGGCTCGAATTTGCATCCAGATGCCGAGTCTCTTGCCGGCAAATCGGTCGGCGTCGAATAGGGCACGATTCAGGAGACTCACGCGAGGACTTACTGGGAGCCCGAGGGAGCACGAGTGGTCGCTTATCAGAATCAGGATCAGGTCTACGCAGATCTGATGACCGGTCGGCTCGATGCCGTGCTGCAAAATCAGGTGCAGGCCGAACGGGGCTTTCTGAAGACGCCGCGTGGCACGAAGTTCACGTTCGCGGGTAGTGCGCTGAACGATCCGAAAATCCTGGGCAAAGGCACCGGCATTGGCATGCGCAAGGACGATACCGATCTGAAGACCGATATCGATGGCGCGATTGCCGGAATGCTCAAGGACGGCACGTACCAGAAGATCACCAGGAAGTACTTCGATTTCAACATCTACGGCGAATGATCCAATGCGGCGCCGATACCGATGCGATGTTGATTGCGGCGCCGCCTCGCGCCGTTGTGACGCCAGGAAATCCGCTTCGACGCTTGCTGTGCACAGAGGATAGTGCCGATCGCATTGAGCGCGAAAATACGCGATGTGCAAACCGAACTGCCTCATAGACTTGAAGCGCAAAATCCGCGTTGTTTCGATGAGCGGCCAATGTGCATGCAAGGAGTCCGCGGGAAAAAATCAGTCCTTATCAGGGTATGCAATGTAACGAATGATCTTCCAGCTACCGTCAGGCTGGCGGCCGAATACATCGAGACCCGTCTCGTCATGAGTTTCCTGTTTGCCGCTTTTGGTAAGAGTCGATCTCCATGTCAGGCGCACGATCGCGAGGTCACCGGAGACGATGATCTCTTTGATTTTAAGGTCGTAACCAAGCGATTGCGTAGTGTCGGCCAGCGCATGACGCAGACGGGCACATAGCAACGGATAGGTGCGCTCGGGCGCCCCATAGAAGTCGTAACGAAGATCGGGTGCGAAGAGGTCGCAGATATGCTCGGTACGTCGTGCGTTGAAATCTACACGCCACTGTTCCAGAGCGGAGCGGATGGTGCTCGCGGGATCGTTGTTGACTGTCGCTGCGTTTAGCGTGCAAGGGAGTGCGGTGAGGACAACACCGACCGTGGCGATGCGGAGTACGTGTTGTGCCATTTTGGCTCCTCGTGTGTGTATGCGCAGCACCAGTCGGGTTCCACCGGCCAATTGTAGGCCACTGTACTTACTGTCGGCGCTGAGGAAGCTTCACGCACGGTCGATTCCAACTCCATATCGCCCGGCAGCGGCAGAAGACCAGTGAGTAGTTCGCCGAAGAAGACCGATCGGTCAGCCGCTATCGTTCTAATCAAATGACCGCTTCAGAGAGGCGCGACTGTCCCTTCCGAAGGATAGGACCAAGGTCCCATTTCGCGGCGGCGGATTGTGTGGTCTCGTCTTGACAGTTCGGATGGGTTCGCAGGGCCGTTCGAGCTTTCGGAGCAACAGGGGACTTCACGACCACGGAAAGCGCACAACCCTCGTGTGGCTGACGGGGCACCCCGGACCATCGGACGGCAAGGCGTACGCGATGGCCGAAAGGCAACTTCCCGCCGCCGCCGTACGCGTCGGCAACGCGGCGGCTGCCAGAGGCTGGCGTGTGATATTCGTGCCGGTACGGTGGCTGGCGAAGTACAAGCTGCGGTGGCACTCCTGAGATCTCGTGGCCGGCGTCGCGCTTGGCGCCATTGGCATTCCTGTCTCGCTCGCACAGAACTCCGACACGCTGGCATGCAGTTCACCCGCATCCCTATGGAACCGTAGCATAACGTAACATTGTCAACTTCGAGGCGAGGTCATATGAACACCGCCATGCAAACCCGGCAAGACGAGCCTGAGAAGCGCGAGCCGATACTCAATACCGTCGATCGGGTGTCCGAACTTTGCTTCGGACTATTCATGGCCCTGACGTTCGTGGGCGCCGTCAAGGCAGTCACGGCCGGCGAAAATGCGGCCCACAAGATGTTCTTCGCCGCACTCGGATGCAACCTCGCGTGGGGCCTTGCTGACGCCGTAATGTATCTCGTACGCACGCTTGCCGATCGCGGAAAGCGCCTGAAACTCGCACTGACCGTGCAGCGGGAGCCAGACCAGGCGGCTGCCGTACGTGCGTTGCGCGACGCCTTGCCTGAGGCACTGGGGCCGCTCGTCGAAGACGCTGACCTCGAACGGATTCGTGTGCGCCTCGCGGCCGCTACGACGCTGCCGCCTCGGGCGAATTTCGTGCGCGATGACTTCGTCGGTGCGCTGGGAATATTCCTGCTTGTCGTCCTCGGAACCTTTCCGGTTGCACTGCCATTTCTTCTCGTCGCGGATGTCAAAACAGCGCTCATCGCCTCACGTGTGCTCACACTAGCGATGCTTTTCACCGCGGGCTATGTGCTGGGGCGCTACAGCGGTGCGGGGGAGTGGCGAGCCGGCTGCGCAATGACCGCACTCGGCGTGCTGCTGACGATTGCGATCATTATGCTGGGCGGTTAGGCTACACCTTGCGCGCGCGGAGGAATCTGAAGAACTCCACGCCTTCTTGCAGGCGACGCTTCATCATCTCCCAACTCATCAGCATTTCGCGCAAGATTTCCCATATCTTCGACGGGCGGAAATAGAAGCGCTTGTAGAACTCCTCGACACCAAGGTAGATTTCTTCGCGCGACAGGTGCGGGTAACCAATTGTGGAAGCCTGGGTGCCGGCGTCGTTGATGAGGGTGATGACCTTGGTGTCGTTGAGCCATCCGTTCTCTACCGCCTGCTTATGAAGGACCGTTCCCGGATACGGGGCCGCGAGCGACACCTGGATCGTATGGGGGTTGATCTCCTTCGCATACTGGATCGTCTTCTGGATCGTTTCGTGCGTCTCGCCGGGAAGCCCAAGAATGAACGTGCCATGGATCTTGATGCCTAGCTTGCGGCAATCCTCGCTGAACTGCCGAGCCATATCGGTTCGCAGGCCCTTCTTGACGTTCACGAGAATCTGGTCGTCGCCGGACTCGTAGCCGACGAGCAAGAGCCGCAACCCGTTGTCCTTCATCACCTTCAGGGTCGAGTAAGGCACATTCGCTTTCGCGTTGCACGACCACGTCACGCCGAGCTTGCCAAGGCCGCGAGCGATTTCTTCGGCTCTCGGTCTGAGATCGGTAAAGGTGTCGTCGTCGAACATGATTTCCTTGATTTCGGGCATGTTGTCCCGGATCCATTTCACCTCTTCGAGTACGTTCTCGACCGAACGTGTGCGATAGCGATGACCACCTACCGTATGCGGCCAGAGACAAAAGGTGCATCGGGATTTGCAACCTCGCCCCGTGTAGAGCGACAGATACGGGTGCTTGAGGTAGCCGCTGAAGTAATTCTTGCTCGTCAGGTCCCGCTTGTAGATGGGTGAAACGAACGGAAGCTGGTCCATGTCTTCAAGAATGGGGCGCGCGTCGTTGTGCATGATGGAGCCGTCGGGAAGACGATAGCTGAGGCCAAGAATCGACTCGAACGGCAGCCCCTGCGCGATGTCGCGACATGTGAAGTCGAATTCTTCCCGGCACACGAAGTCGAGCGCGTTGCTTGCGCTCAGTGATCCGTGAGGATCGACGGCTACCTTTGCACCGACCATCCCGATCAGGATCGAGGGCTTGCGCCGTTTTAAATGCTCCGCGAATTGAACGTCGCTTGCGAAAGACGGTGAACTCGTGTGGATGATAATAAGTTCGTATTCCTGAGCAATGTCGAGGGTCGTCTCAAGCGTGAGGCCATCTGCGGGCGCATCCACGAGGCGGCTGTCCTTGACCAGCGCCGCAGGCTGGGCAAGCCACGTGGGGTACCAGAATGATCGAATTTCGCGCTTCGTTTGGAAACGTGAGCCCGCTCCACCATCGAAGCCGTCGTAGGAAGGCGCCTGCAGAAACAGTGTTTTCATGAATGCCCTCGGAGAGACAGTCCGTGCGACCGGGCTCAGCGACTGGCTGGGGCTCGCCTTGCGGGCTGTCGGGGTTGGTATTTCATTTTCCTTTCAGAGCCGAATCGCCGCTCACATGAAGCGGCGTAGCTGCGGCGATCACCGGGAGCGGCGGCGCCGATCAACAATACTATGACGTGCAATCGCGAGATGCAAAGAAAGGTAGCTAACCGACAAGCATCGCCAGTCCGACGCAGGCGGTAGTCACGGGGCCGAGCGCGCGCAGCCGAACGCTCGGGCGAACGAGCCTGTAACCGGCCAGAGCGCCGACAAGCCCGGCCAGCACATAGAGCAAGCCCAGCAGGCCGCTGACCCAGAATGCGTTGGCTGGGCCGTTCTTCACCAGCACCGCGACGAATACCGAGAGGTTGTCGGCGCTGCAGGACAGGAAACAGGTGACCATGACGCTCAGGGAGGTCGTTGTGGGCGGGAGTGGTCCCGCGGGGCGATTCCTCATGCCTTGCGCGAGTTGGGAGAACCCGACGAACAACGGCACGAGGCCGAACAATCGTGCAGGAATGTCCACGGAACTCGCCAGCAAGCTGATGATGAGGCTGGCCAGCACCACGCAGGCGCCGACGCTGACGAAGGCGGCAAATACTTTCTCTGGCCGGGCCGTGCCGGAGAAGGCAAATATCAGCGCTGCGGAATCCAGATTTGTGGCGGCGAACGCGGCGCACGTCGCAAAGGCCAGCAAGAGCGCAGTTTCGTTCACTCGGGTGGTCTCTCTGTTCGAAACGCTTCATTTCGCAAGCGAGTGCGCCTGCGCGGTTCAATCCGGGACCAGCGAGCCGCGCGCGAATGCCCTGAGAGCGGCGACGGCTATCGCGATCCCGTAAGCGAGATTCCATTGTGGCACAGGGCCCTTGCGCCGCAATGCGTTCGCACGGCGGCCATGTTGGACGACCGCGGCAAGCAGGGCGATGGTTCCGGTCACCATCACGGCGGTACCGGCCACTTTGGGGGACCAGGTTGCGCCGCAACGGCCGACGATCTGCGATTCGCGTTGGCCTTCCATGGACCTGGCCACGGTGCGGCCACGGCGGCGCGCCCCCGGTGCGCGGGAGCGGGTTAGCCCGGCGAGAGCGATTGCTGCAAGCTCAAGAGATTGAGCGGGACGACGCGGATAAACCCGCCGCGTGGGCTGTCGATATCGGCGATGAGTGAAAGCCAGAGCGAAACGGTAATCGGCAGGACGAACATCAGCACACGTCGGCCTGACTTGCCGCGCGCCCCGTAGCCCTGCATCAGATTG
>NZ_DATJWR010000063.1:0-9905 GCF_035501035.1 Paraburkholderia sp. | reverse complement strand
GAAAGTGGGGTTATCAAGCCCGTACTACAATTGGGCCTCCCCGATCGCTTCATCGATCACGGTGACCCGGCGAAGCTGCTGGCGAGTGTTGGCCTCGACGCTGCAGGCATCGCGAAGTCCATTCGCGAGCGCTTCCTCGATCGTGCGGCGAACGCGTCCGGCAAGACGGTGATGCGCGTCGCTTAAGGTGGATTAGCGTTTCGCGGCGCGGCTGGCCCGGGCCTCGTGCCCACAGGCGAGCCGCGGTAGCCCACTTCACATTTGAACCGGCGGGACGGGTCCAGTACCCGGCTTGCCGCCTGCCAGCGCCGGCTCATGCCGGCGTTTGCCATTTGCGCGCCGCGTTCGGCGCGGCTTGAGGATAAGAACATGAATCAGATGAACCCGGCCTTCGTGATGCCGGACGTCCAGAGTTCCGTCGATACCCGTCAGATCGCGATCCAGCGCGTGGGCGTGAAGGCCGTGCGTCATCCGCTCACGGTGAAGACGGGTGCGGGCGTCCAGCCGAGCGTCGGCATGTGGAATCTCGACGTTCATCTGCCGGCGGACCAGAAGGGCACGCACATGTCGCGCTTCGTCGCGCTGCTCGAAGAGAACAAGGCGCCGCTCGAGCCCGCGACGTTTCGCGCGATGCTGGCCTCGATGCTCGCGAAGCTCGAATCGCAGGCGGGCCGCATCGAAGTGACGTTCCCGTACTTCGTGAAGAAGGTCGCGCCCGTCTCGGGTGTGGAAAGTCTGCTGGACTACGAAGTGACGCTCGCGGGCGTCGTGCGCAACGGGGAGACGCGCCTCTTCCTCAAGGTGCTCGTGCCGGTCACGAGCCTGTGCCCGTGCTCGAAGAAGATCTCGCAGTATGGCGCGCACAACCAGCGCTCGCACGTGACGATGGACGTCGAGTTCGACGGCGATCTGCCTGTGGAAGACCTCATTCGCATTGCCGAGGAAGAGGCGTCGTGCGAACTGTGGGGGCTGCTCAAGCGTCCGGACGAGAAGTTCGTGACCGAGCGCGCGTACGAGAATCCGAAGTTCGTCGAAGATCTCGTGCGCGACGTGGCCGTGCGCCTGAACGCCGACGCGCGCGTGATCGCCTACACGCTCGAAGCCGAGAACTTCGAATCGATCCACAATCACAGCGCCTATGCCGTCATCGAGCACGACAAGCGCGCGGCGGGTTGATTCAGGCACGCCGCCTCGCAGTAAAAAAGCCGCCCGAGGGCGGCTTTATCTTTGGCGCGTTGCGGCGTTACTGCTGCGCGAGCGACGTCAGATCCCAGCGTGGCTTCACCGTGAACGCGTAATCGCGCGTGGCCTGCTCGGGCCAGCGCGCGAGGCGCAGCGCGCCGGCGAGCGCGATCATCGCGCCGTTGTCGGTGCACAGCGAGAGGTCCGGGTAATGCACCTCGAAGCCACGCTTTTGCGCGGCGGCGGAGAGGGTTTCGCGCAACTGCTTGTTTGCGCCCACGCCGCCCGCCACCACGAGGCGCTTCATCTTCGTGCGCTTGAGCGCCGCGATCGACTTCGCGGCCAGCACGTCGACGGCCGCGTCGACGAAGCCGCGCGCGATATCGGCCTTGCCCTGTTCGCAGATGTTCGGGCCGAGCTTTTTCACGTGCGTGAGCACCGCTGTCTTCAGCCCGCTGAAGCTGAAGTCGAGATCACCCGAATGTAGCATCGGGCGCGGCAGTTCGATCGCGCCGTGCGTGCCGAACTCCGCGAGCCGCGACACTTCGGGGCCACCGGGGTAGCCGAGGCCGAGCAGCTTGGCGGTTTTGTCGAAGGCCTCGCCGGCGGCATCGTCGAGTGTTTCGCCCAGGGTTTCGTAGACGCCCACGTCGCTCACGCGCATCAACTGCGTGTGGCCGCCCGAAACCAGCAGCGCGACGAACGGAAACGGCGGCGGCGCATCGACCAGGAGCGGCGAAAGCAGATGCCCTTCGAGGTGGTGAATCCCGACCGTCGGCCGGTTCCACGCCATGGCGAGCGCATTGGCGATGCTCGCGCCCACGAGCAGCGCGCCCGCGAGGCCGGGGCCTTGCGTGAAGGCGATGGCGTCGATGTCGCTGCGCGCCGCGCCGCTCTTCGCGAGCACTTCCTCGAGCAGCGGCAGCGCGCGGCGGATATGGTCGCGCGAAGCCAGTTCGGGCACGACGCCGCCGTACTCGCGGTGCATGGCGATCTGCGAGTGCAGCGCGTGCGCGAGCAGGCCGCGCTCGCTGTCGTAGAGCGCGAGGCCGGTTTCGTCGCAGGAGCTTTCGATGCCGAGAACGAGCATGGTGTGGCGGGCCACGGTCGCTTGCCAGCCAAAGACAGGCAAAAACCGCCGCTAAATCAAGAATTAAAGGGAACTTGAAAGTATAGCAGCGCGCGTCGAAACGGGCCGACGGCAGCCAGGTGCGCCTTGCGTGGGCAAGCGCCGCTGCGGCGCAGGTAGAATGCGCGCCATGGAATCTTTCGACATCGCCGTGATCGGCGCAGGGGCGGCCGGCATGATGTGCGCGGCGGTGGCCGGTCAGCAGGGGCGCAGCGTGGTGCTGATCGATCACGCGCCACGGCTCGCGGAAAAAATCCGCATCTCGGGCGGCGGGCGCTGCAATTTCACGAATCTGCACGCGAGCCCGGCCAACTATCTCTCGAACAACCCGCATTTCTGCCGCTCGGCGCTCGCGCGTTACACACCGCGCGACTTCCTCGCGTTGCTGCGCCAGCATCGCGTGACCTGGCACGAAAAGCACAAGGGCCAGCTTTTCTGCGACCAGTCGAGCGAGGCGATCATCGAAGTGCTGCGCGCCGAATGTGACGCCGGCCGTGTGGCGTGGCGCCGGCCGCTGCAGGTCGAAGCCGTGAGCCACACCGACGGAGCGGGCTTCGCCCTTGGTACGCCGCAAGGCCAGATTCGTGCAAAAGCGCTCGTGATCGCGACGGGCGGCCTGTCGATCCCGAAGATCGGCGCGACCGACTTCGCGTATCGCATCGCAAAGCAGTTCGGACACAAGCTCATCGATATGCGCCCGGCGCTCGTGCCGCTCACGTTCGCGCAGGACGAGTGGGCGCCCTATGTGCCGCTTGCGGGCGTGTCGCTCGAAGTGCACGTGGCGACGGGCGAGCGCAAGACGGGCGGCGCGTTCGACGAAGACCTGCTGTTCACGCACCGCGGCCTTTCCGGCCCCGGTGTGCTGCAGATTTCCAGCTTCTGGCAGCCTGGCCAGCCGATCCGCGTGAACCTGCTGCCCGAGCGCGACCCGGTGGCGGCGCTGATCGAGGCGAAGGGCGCGACGAAGCGCCAGATCGGCAACCTGCTCGCGGAATGGGTGCCGGCGCGGCTCGCGCACGTTTGGCTCGAGACGCACGAGGTGAAGGCCGATGCGCGCCTCGCCGATCTGCCCGACAAAACGCTGCGCAAGATCGGCGAAGGGCTCGCGCAGTGGACCCTGACGCCCACGGGCACCGAAGGCTACAAGAAGGCCGAAGTCACGCGCGGCGGGGTGGACACGCGCGAGCTTTCCTCCGCGACGATGATGAGCCAGCGCGTGCCGGGCCTCTATTTCGTGGGTGAAGCAGTGGACGTGACGGGCTGGCTCGGCGGCTATAACTTCCAGTGGGCATGGGCCTCGGGCGTCGCGGCTGGAGAGGCCGCCGCAGGCTTTGCGGCCGCGGCCCGCGAGGCCTGACGATCATCTGTCTTCGTGCAAATCGCTCTGCTATACTCGGCTCTCTTTACCCCCGATCCGTTATTGGAAAATGACGACCATCCGCGTAAAAGAAAACGAACCCTTTGAAGTCGCCATGCGCCGCTTCAAGCGCACGATCGAGAAGAATGGTCTTCTGACCGAGCTTCGCGCGCGTGAGTTCTACGAAAAGCCCACGGCGGAACGCAAGCGCAAGAAGGCAGCGGCGGTGAAGCGCCACTTCAAGCGCCTGCGCGGCCAGATGCTGCCGAAGAAGCTGTACTGATTCTGGCGTCGCCGCCGCGTGTTCGTGCACATCGCGGCGACGTGGGCAGCCGGCTCCGTGTGGTATCGCGGCCGCCGCTGCCCTCTGGTGTGGTCGCAACCATGTCGAATTTGCGCCGACCCGCCTGGAAGCGTTTCCAGGCGGGTTTTTGCATTCCTGTGATGCTCGGCGAGTTGGACGCGAGTTGGACGGTTGGTCACGCCGCCCCGGACGCCCCAGGTCGTCCTTTGCAATTCCCGCAACCCCAACGCATTTCAGGTGAGTGATGAGTCTCAAAGACCAGATCAACGACGACATGAAAGCCGCGATGCGCGCGCGCGAAAGCGAGCGCCTCGCCACGATTCGTCTGCTGCTCGCCGCAATCAAGCAACGTGAAGTCGACGACCGCGTGACGCTCGACGACGCCGGCATCACGGCCGTCATCGACAAGATGATCAAGCAGCGCAAAGATTCGATCAGCCAGTTCGAGGCCGCGGGCCGCACCGACCTGGTCGAGAAGGAAGCCGCCGAGCTGACCGTCCTTGCCGCCTACATGCCCGCGCAGCTCTCGGAAGCCGAGATCGCCGCCGAAGTGCAGACCGCTGTCGCCCAGGTGGGCGCGGCCGGCCCACAGGACATGGGCAAGGTGATGGGCGTGCTCAAGCCCAAGCTCGCAGGCCGCGCCGACATGACGGCCGTCTCCGGGCTCGTCAAGGCCGCGCTCGCGAAGTAAGGGCGACCGGCTCGCGCGCGGCGCCGGCCCGGCCTCCGGGCAGCGCTGCCAGGCCCAGACATGGGCCGCGCGAGCCCCGGCTGCCAGAGCGCGCTCGTCTCGATGATTCCGCATTCGTTCCTGCAGGACCTCCTGAACCGCGTCGATATCGTCGACGTGGTGGGTCGCTACGTGCAGCTCAAGAAGGGCGGCGCGAACTTCATGGGCCTGTGCCCGTTCCACAACGAGAAGAGCCCTTCCTTCACCGTTAGCCCAACGAAGCAGTTCTATCACTGCTTCGGGTGCGGCGCGCATGGCACCGCCATCGGCTTCCTCATGGAGCATGCGGGGCTGACTTTCCCCGAGGCCGTCAACGAGCTCGCGCAGTCGGTCGGACTGACCGTGCCGCAAGAGCCTTCGTCCATGCGCGGCGGTGGTGGCGGTACGGGAGCCGGTGGCGGCTTTGCGCCGGCTGTCTCGAAGGCCGTCACCACGGCGCTTTCCGACGTGATGCAGACTGCCTGCGACTACTACCGCAAGCAACTGCGCAGCGCGACCAACGCCATCCAGTACCTCAAGAAGCGCGGCCTCACGGGCGAGATCGCGGCGCGCTTCGGCCTGGGCTATGCGCCCGACGGATGGCAGAACCTCGAAACCGCGTTTACCAACTACCGTGACGACGCGCTGGTCGAAGCGGGCCTCGTCATCGTCAGCGAAAAGCAGGACGCGCAGGGCCAGGCGCGGCGCTACGACCGCTTCCGGGACCGCGTCATGTTCCCGATCCGCAACGTGAAGGGTCAGGTGATCGGTTTTGGCGGGCGCGTGCTCGACGGCGGCGAGCCCAAGTATTTGAATTCGCCGGAAACGCCGCTATTTAACAAGGGCAGCGAACTGTACGGGTTGTTCGAGGCGCGCCTCGCGATCCGGGAACAGCGCTATGTTCTGGTGGTCGAGGGGTATATGGACGTTGTCGCGCTCGCGCAGCTGGGTTTCCAGAATGCCGTGGCGACGCTCGGCACCGCGTGCACGCCGATCCACGTGCAGAAGCTCATGCGTCAGACCGACACCGTGATCTTCAGCTTCGACGGCGACGCGGCGGGCCGCCGCGCGGCGCGGCGCGCGCTCGACGCGTGCCTGCCGCACGCGGCCGACAACCGCACGATCCGCTTCCTGTTCCTGCCGCCGGAGCACGACCCGGACAGCTACGTGCGCGAATTCGGCACCGAGGCATTCTCGGAGCAGGTCGAGCGGGCCATGCCGCTGTCCCAGTTCATGCTTAACGAGGTGCTGGCGGACAAGGAGCTGGACCAGCCGGAAGGGCGCGCCCGCGCGCTGTTCGACGCGAAGCCGCTGCTGCAGGCGCTGCCGGCGAACGCGCTGCGCGCGCAGATCATGCACATGTTCGCGGACCGCCTCGACGTGCCGTTCGAGGAGGTGGCCGCGCTTTGCGAAGTCGACGCGCGCATTGCTCAGGCCGCGCGCCGGGCGCCTGCGCGCAAGGACCGGCACCTCGTGACCGGTATCGAGCGCAAGGCGCTGCGCAACCTCGTGATGCATCCGCGCATCGTGGTGCAGCTCGGCGAGGAAGCCGAACAGGCGCTGATCGGACTCACGCGCCACGGCGAGTTATTCGAGGAAGTGACCACTCACGCCCGCGCGCTGGGTGAATCGGCGGAGTTTCAGTTGCTTTCGGACCTGCTGAGAAATGGGGCCAATGCTGCTACCTTCGAGGAGATTTTTCGCGAAATTCTGGACTATGATGAAAACGTTCGGGATTTGCTGATGAAAAATCCGGAAGATGGCTCCGCGGTGGAGGAGCGGCGCGAGCAGGAGCGGCTCGTGAGCGAAGAGTTGACAGCGGCGATCCTGAAGATGCGGTACGACGCCTGCTGCGAGCGCCTGGACGCGCTTTCGCGGCAGTCGCGGCATACGCCCGAGGAACTCGCCGAACTGATGTCACTGAATCAGACACGGGCTGACATGAAGCGTCAGCTCGGTTTGTAGGGGAAGGGCCGTACGGAGCGATTGTTGCTCTGCGTGCTAAAATTACAGGTTTTCAGCGGGTTTTTTGTTGTTTTTTGTTGTTTTTCCGGGCGGGCGCGATGGGTTGGAACCTGGGTTGGGGTAGCCCGGGAGCGTCCAGTTATCCAGCAAGGGCGGAATGGCAATGGCAAAGACTACAGGCGGAAAAAAGGCGACAGGCAAGGGCTCGACGGAGCCGACCAGCAAGGTCACAGAGGCCAGAGTTGCCACTTCCGCCCGGACGTCGGGCACTGAGTCCACCAACCGTTCTGAAACGGCTACCCGGAAGAAGTCGATGGCTGCTTCGGCTGCGCGAGCGGTGCCTGTACGTGCGGCGAAAGCCGCGACCCAACCGGCAACGAAGCGGTCTGGTTCGAGAAGTGCAAGGGAAGTGCCTGCCGTCGCGGACGATGCGGCAGAGCGCGAGGCTCAAGTATCCACGGTTCAAGAGGCTGTTGTCCAGCAGCCGCGAGTCGAGACTATAGCCGGTACGGCGAACTCCATGACGAAAAAGCTGAATGAAGTACCCGTCGATGACGACGCAAACCAGAGCGAAGAAAGCACGCCCGCCGCGGGCAAGGGTGAAAAGACGCGTGCACGCGACCGGCGAGCGAAGGAAAAGGCGCTACTGAAGGACGCGTTCGCGTCGTCGCAGCCCGGCACCGTCGAGGAACTCGAGGAGCGCCGCACGAAACTGCGTGCGCTCATCAAGCTCGGCAAGGAGCGCGGCTTCCTCACGTATGCGGAAATCAACGATCACCTCCCGGACAACTTCACCGAGACCGAGGCGATCGAAGGCATTATCAGCACGTTCAACGACATGGGCGTGGCCGTCTACGAGCAGGCCCCCGATGCCGAGACGCTGCTGCTCAACGACAATGCGCCCAACGCTTCTTCGGACGACGAAGTGGAAGAGGAGGCGGAAGTCGCGCTCTCGACCGTCGACTCCGAATTCGGCCGCACGACCGACCCGGTGCGTATGTATATGCGCGAGATGGGCACGGTCGAACTGCTCACGCGCGAAGGCGAAATCGAGATCGCCAAGCGCATCGAAGACGGCCTGAAGCACATGGTCATGGCGATCTCCGCTTGCCCGACCACCATCGCCGACATCCTCGCCATGGCTGAGCGCGTGGCGAACGACGAGATCCGCGTGGACGAGCTAGTCGATGGCCTGATCGATCCGAACGCCGAAGACACCGACGGCTTCAACGCAAAGGACGCGGAAGAGATCGAGAACGAGGCCGAAGAGGACGAAGCGGAAGAGGAAGAAGAAGAGGAGGAGGAAGAGGACGACGGCGCGGCGCAGGCGACGGCCAATGCGGCGCAGCTCGAAGCCCTCAAGCGCGCCTCGCTCGAGAAGTTCGCCCTCATCAGCGAATGGTTCGACAAGATGCGCCGCGCGTTCGAGAAGGAAGGCTACAAGTCGAAGTCCTACCTCAAGGCGCAGGAAACGATCCAGAACGAGCTGATGTCGATCCGCTTCACGGCGCGCACCGTCGAACGTCTGTGCGATACGCTGCGCGCGCAGGTGGACGAAGTGCGCCAGGTCGAGCGCCAGATCCTGCACACGGTCGTGGACAAGTGCGGCATGCCGCGCTCGGAGTTCATCGCGCGCTTCCCGGGCAATGAAACCGACCTCGAGTGGGCCGAGAAGATCGTCGGCGAGAGCCACGCTTACAGCGGTATTCTCTCGCGTAACATTCCGGCGATCCGCGAGCAGCAGCAGCGCCTGCTCGATCTGCAGGCGCGCGTGGTGCTGCCGCTCAAGGACCTGAAGGAAACCAACCGCCAGATGGCGGCCGGCGAACTGAAGGCGCGCCAGGCAAAACGCGAGATGACCGAGGCTAACCTGCGTCTCGTGATCTCGATTGCGAAGAAGTACACGAACCGTGGCCTGCAGTTCCTCGACCTGATCCAGGAAGGCAACATCGGCCTGATGAAGGCGGTGGACAAGTTCGAATATCGCCGCGGCTACAAGTTCTCGACCTATGCGACGTGGTGGATCCGCCAGGCCATCACGCGCTCGATCGCGGACCAGGCGCGTACGATCCGCATTCCGGTTCACATGATCGAGACGATCAACAAGATGAACCGCATCTCGCGGCAGATCCTGCAGGAAACCGGTCTCGAGCCGGATCCGGCCACGCTCGCCGAGAAGATGGAGATGCCGGAGGACAAGATCCGCAAGATCATGAAGATCGCGAAGGAACCGATCTCCATGGAAACGCCGATCGGCGACGACGACGACTCGCATCTGGGCGACTTCATCGAGGACAACAACACGGTCGCGCCCGCGGACGCCGCGCTGCACGCATCAATGCGCGACGTCGTGAAGGACGTGCTCGACTCGCTCACGCCGCGCGAGGCGAAGGTGCTGCGCATGCGCTTCGGCATCGAGATGAGCACCGATCACACGCTCGAAGAAGTGGGCAAGCAATTCGACGTGACGCGCGAGCGGATTCGCCAGATCGAAGCGAAGGCGCTGCGCAAGCTGCGCCACCCAAGCCGTTCGGACAAACTGAAGTCGTTCCTCGAAGGGAATTGATCTCCGTTCGTCTTTAATGCATGGAAGTCGCGTGCAAGATGACCAGGCCGGCCTGCTTTCGTGTAGTATGTCGGCCTGTCATCGAAAAGCCCGGCCTTTGGATAGACCGGGCTTTTTTGTTGATGCGCTTCGTTGTTGCTCGACGTTGCAGCTCGTGGGCCGGACGCCGTGTTGGTTGCAGGCAGCGGACTCATAATCCGCCGGAGAAATCCCGTCGTCGGTTCGAACCCGACCCGGCCCACCATTCGTTATTCCATAGAACTCCAGCGTATTCTGTGCCGTTAAGCATAAAGTGGCCACCTGGACACGTTATGCTTCATTTTCCGATGGGACGCATTTTGCTTTATCGGGAATCGGTGATAGCGTGGAAAGTTTTGTTCGTGTTGTTCAGACGCGAATGGACGCAAAAAAGCCGGCCCATGGCCGGCTTTTTCGTTGTCGAGAGTCCTGAGTCGCCTAGCCCACGCTTTGCCTGCTCAAATAGCCGGAATCCGCATCAATGCTGGGTTTCGGCGATTTTTTGGGGCTATCATGTAGCCATGTAAATTAGTATTTTTATATTGCAATTCTCGGATTTTGTGCTTGAATTAGTGTTCATGTATATCGAACACGTCCCCAACCGCAACTCGCCGCCCGCCATCCTGCTGCGTGAGTCTTACCGCGACGGCAACAAGGTGAAGAAGCGCACCCTGG
>NZ_DATJWR010000062.1:0-4808 GCF_035501035.1 Paraburkholderia sp. | reverse complement strand
GAAGTCACCAACGCGGCCGGCGAGCAGACGCGCGGCATCCAGGAGGTGAACCGGGCCGTGAGCCAGCTCGACGAGATGGTTCAGCAGAACGCGGCGCTCGTCGAGCAGTCGACGGCTGCTGCCGCGGCGCTGCGCGGCCAGGCCGGCAATCTCGCCGACGCGGTCGGGCAGTTCAAGCTCGATTGACGTAGTGGGCACGGTAGGAGAAGAACGGCGCTGCGGCGCCGTTTTTTTTCGCCTGTTTCGTTGTTGGTGTTTGATCGATTCGCCGTTTGGCCGTTTGGCCGGTGCGGCGGGACCGCCGGCGCCGCGTTCTGACGCGGCCTATCCCAAACGGACGACTTTGCGCCACGCACGGCGTCGTTATGCTGGATTCACGCGGACGCCAATGTTTGTCCTGAGACAAAGGCGGTGAACGCGCGCCTCATCAAGAGGATTCAAAAACCCAACGTTAGGTTATTATCCGAGCCATGCCCACAGTCCTTCGCGTACCCGGTTATCGCGTGGCGATCTTCCCGAACGACCATCGCCCCGCTCATGTTCATGTTTCAAGTCCGCGAGGATCGTGTGTGTTCAAACTGAATTGCCCTGACGGTCCGCTCGAATTGCGCGAGCTCTACGAGCTTGCGGAGCAACAGGTCGTGCGCCTCGCACGTGCACTCGAGCCGGAGATCAGCCTGCTATGCAGGGCGTGGTGGAGGATTCATGGTTTCCATTAGCAAGAAGCAGATTACCGAGGCTCGCAAGGCGGGCGCGCAAAGCCCGGCTGCCGTGTCCGCGCGCTACAGTCGCAAGCACGCGCGGCTCGAGATCGAGTTCGCCAACGGCGTGGGACTCGCCGTCCCCGTTGCGCTAATTCAGGAGCTGCAAGCCCTCGGGCGTGCGCCTTCGGCCGCGCAACTGACCGAGGTCGAGGTTTGGGGCGGCGGCCAGTCGATCTACTTTCCGCGGCTCGACCTTTTGGTGTGGGCGCCTGGCCTGCTGCAAGGCGTGTTCGGTACGCAGGAATGGATGCGTGAGCTCGCGCGCGCCATGGGTTCGGCCACTTCGCCGGCAAAGGCCGCCGCGGCGCGCGCCAATGGGCGCAAGGGCGGCCGCCCCCGCAAGCAGCCGGCCGGTCATGGGGACGTGGAAGCAGACGATCAAGCAGCCGATCGAGCAGCCGATCGAGCAGCCGATCAAGCAGACGATCAAGCAGACGATCAAGTAGCCGATCAAGTAGCCGATCAAGCAGCCGATCCAGCAGACGATCAAGCGGCCGATCTGGTAGTCGACCAGGCAACCGGCCTCGCGCCGTGATGCGCGATCGGCCAGTTCGAATGCGAGCGCGTGGCCGCGCTCGTCGACCTCAAACGCTCACTTGAAGGAGACAGCCATGAGTAGCGAAAAGCGCACGCAAGGCGGGGCCGCCGGCGATTCGACGTTCGTCTACGTCACATTCATTCGCGCGACGCCACAAGCCCTGTGGACGGCGCTCACGAGCCGCGAGTTCACCGAGCGCTACTGGTTCGGTATGCATCACGAATGCGACTGGCAAAGAGGCTCGTCATGGTCGCTGCGTTTTGCCGACGGCCGCATTGCCGACTCGGGCGAAGTCGTCGAGTCCGATCCGCCGCGTCGGCTCGTCCTGCGCTGGCGCAACATGTTCCTCGCCGAGCTGAACGCCGAGGGCGATTCGCTTTGCACGATCGAAATCGAGCCGGTGGAGTATGCGGTCAAGCTCACGATCACGCATTGCGTGGCGCGGCCCGCATCGAAGTTCATCGAGAAGGTCTCGGAAGGCTGGCCGCGCATCCTCTCGAATCTCAAGACGCTGCTGGAAACGGGCGAGGTGCTGATGCCGCTCGTGGTGGAGGGGGACTGAGCGTGGAAAAACGCGGGGGAAGGAAGCGGAGCGGGGTGGCCCGAGCCACCCCGCAACGGCGCTTTAGTCGCGGAAGTTGTTGAAGTCGAGCGGCGTGTCGGTCACGTCCTTGCGCAGCATGGCGATCACGCTCTGCAGGTCGTCGCGCTTGGCGCCCGTCACGCGCACGGCGTCGCCCTGGATGCTCGCCTGGACCTTGATCTTGCTGTCCTTCACGAGCCTGACGATCTTTTTCGCGAGGTCGCCCGAGACACCCTTCTTCACGGTGATGACCTGCTTGACCTTGTCGCCGCCGATCTTCTCGATCTTGCCGTAGTCGAGAAAGCGCACGTCCACATTGCGCTTGGCCATTTTCGAGACCAGCACGTCCTTGACCTGGCCGAGCTTGAAGTCGTCGTCGGCGAACGCGGTGAGCTCGCGCTCCTTTTGCTCGACGCGCGAATCCGAGCCCTTGAAGTCGAAGCGCGTGGAGATCTCCTTGTTGGATTGCTCCACGGCGTTCTTCACTTCGATCATGTTGGCTTCGCTGACGACGTCAAACGATGGCATTGCTTTCTCCCAAAAGTGCGAGCGGCGCGAACCGTGCGCCTGCGGGCCGCAACCCTGATTTCCGGCGGCAGGCCGCGCACTCGCTATAATCACGGACCGACGCCATTCTACCGGCGCCGTTGCGTTTGCCCAAGGCTGCCTTGGGCTGCCGGCAGTTGGCTGCGGTAGCCCGCGGCTGCGCTTGGGGTTGGCTGCGGTTGCCGCGGCTGCCAGGGGTTGCCCGGTACTGCCTCGCAGCCCGAGCCCTTACCGCGCGCCGGGTTTTTCGGTCTTTTTTCCATCTGCTGTCCGTGTCCCGTTCTTCCCCGATGCCCGACCTTCAAGCGTCCGTCGATACACCGCCAGTGTGGTTCGCCGCAGGCTATCCGCTGCGCGCGCACAACACGTTCGGTTTCGACGTGCGCGCGCGCTTCGCGTGCCGGGTCGAGAGCGAGGCCGATCTTGTCGCCGCGATACGCGATCCGCGCGCGCGCGGGCTGCGCACGCTCGTGCTGGGCGGCGGCAGCAATATCGTGCTCACACGCGACTTCGACGGTCTCGTGCTGCTCGTCGCGCTTGCCGGCAAGCGCGTCGCGCGTGAGGACGAGCACGCCTGGTACGTCGAGGCAGCCGCGGGCGAGAACTGGCACGAATTCGTGGCCTGGACGCTCGCAGCCGGCATGCCTGGCCTCGAAAACCTGGCGCTGATTCCGGGCACGGTGGGCGCGGCGCCGATCCAGAACATCGGCGCCTATGGGCTCGAAATGGCCGAGCGCTGCGTGTCGGTGCGGGCGATCGAGCTGGCCTCGGGTGCGCCCGTCGAGTTCGACGCGGCTGCCTGCCGCTTCGGCTATCGCGACAGCTTCTTCAAGCGCGAAGGGCGCGAGCGCTTCGTCATCACGTCGGTCACGTTCCGCTTGCCGAAGCTGTGGCAGCCCAATGCGGGCTATGCCGATCTCGCGCGCGAGATCGAGCAGCGCAACGCCGGCGTGGCGCTGCATGCGCGCGCCGTGTTCGACGCCGTGGTAGCGGTACGGCGCGCAAAGTTGCCCGACCCGCTCGAACTCGGCAATGCGGGCAGCTTCTTCAAGAATCCCGTGATCGACGCGCCGCAGTTCGATGCGCTGATCATGCGCGAGCCGCAGATCGTCTCGTACCGCCAGGCTGACGGGCGCGTGAAGCTCGCCGCCGGCTGGATGATCGACCGTTGCGGCTGGAAAGGCCGCGCGCTGCGCGCGGCGGCCGTGCATGAGCGTCAGGCGCTCGTGCTCGTTAATCGCGGCGGCGCGACCGGCGCGGACATCCTCGAACTCGCGCAGGCAATCCAGCGCGACGTGCTCGCGCGCTTCGGCGTGGAGCTGGAGCAGGAACCCATCAGCCTCTAAGGCGCTCGGCTCCTGCTTGGCCGTTGGCTATAGCCTCAAATCACCTTGTCATGGGGCGCGAACACGGGCCCCTGCACGAAGCGCACGTCGTACTGCTGCAACTGCTCGAACTGCGCCTCATCTACCACGCGATTGAAAATGAGCGGAATGCGCAGCCGCGCCGCATAGCTCACGAGCGGCTTCACCATCGAATCGCGCAGCGCCGAGGTCGCGTCCATCTTCACGAAGTCGGGCTGCGCCATATCCGATACCGAGAGAATCTGCCCGGCATTCGGCAGATTGCCCGCCACCTTGAACCCGTAACGCTGATAGCTCTTCGTGAGATAGCCGAGGAACGTGCGGTGCGCGACCGCCGCCGCAGGCAACTCGATCACGATGCGCCCGGGATTGAGTCCGAACGACACCAGCACGTTCGAGAAATGCCGCCCATGATCGTATTTCACGCTCTTCAGGAGCCGTTCGTGCACGCGCAGGAAGAGCAGCCCGTGCTGCTGGCCGCCCAGAAAATTGATCGCATGAAGCGCGCGCACCATGCGGTCGAGGGCGACGAGTTCGGGGTCGTCGAGCGCGTCGCTGAACGGATCGTATGGCGCCACCTGGCCGTCCTGCTCGCGCAGCGTGACCGCCTGAAAGCCGAGCTCGTCACCGAAGCGCGCGGCCGCCGCGAGGTCGGCCGTGAGCGACTGGGCCCCGCTGTGCACGCTGATGTCGTAGATCGGTTCGTAGGCGCTCAATAACTCCACGCCGCGCCGCCGCGCCACGGCCTGGTTGCTATGCGCGCCGCTGCCCATCGCCAGGTGCTCGCCAAGAAACGGATGGTCGGCGGAACGGGCGACGAGCTCGGGAATGGTCGGAGCGATCATGGTGACGGGGTGGGGCGCGGTGCACTCGTGAATGGCGCGGGCCCGAACTCGGGCCGCATGGCTCGATGGTAGCAGCCCGCGGCCGCGCCGGATGGTCTGATTGGTCATAACGTTATCGGCCGCACTCGCGCGTTCTGGAGGCCACCCGCTGCTCGTCAGGGTTAACAC
>NZ_DATJWR010000061.1:0-7291 GCF_035501035.1 Paraburkholderia sp. | reverse complement strand
GCTCACCATGTTTTGCAAATGCGCTTCAGTCGTCGCTCAATGTGCCTATATCAATGTCCGTAGTACCTCGAAAATCGCCGTCGAAGCGACAATGGGTCGAACGGCGGCAGTGGGTCGCGTGCTGCCGATGGCAGCCTGGCGAGGTTGAAGCTGCGTATGCAAATTGCATGAGTCGGCACCCGGCCAGAAGCGGTCTTTCGCTGCCGGTTGGCGAACGTCTGTTGACGAGCGACGAGCCGCCATTTGGCAAAGCGACGCCCGATGATTCGGCAGACTGACCTCTACACCCGACGGTGATTTTGGTTTAAGCGATCCGTTCGCGTACGTCTCGTCAAGACAGGGCCGCTGTCATCACAGCCAGCAATGCAATTGTGTTTCTGTTTGGAATAGTCTGTTACGAGTTCGTCGGTGAATTATTCGGAATGGGAGCCGTTAACTTGCACGCCACAAGAGATTCTCAAAAAAATAAAACGGGGTTGCAGCCCTTATAGAGACAAAAAGATAGAAAAAGAAGCAGCCAACAGAACGGGAAAATTCCTGATGTCGTCTCTCAAGAGCATGAAAGTGGGCACCCAGCTACTGTTGGGGTTTGCAGCGTTGATCGTCCTGCTGGTCGGGCTGGGCGGGTTTTCGCTTGTCGAGATAAACGCCGAAAACGCCCACGCCGCCGAATTGCGCGACCACTGGCTGCCAGCCGTGCGCAGCAGTCTGCAGATGCGGGGGGGGCTGCGCAATATACGCCTCAACGAATTTCGTGCCGCTGGCGCAACCACGCCAGCTGAGCTGCAGGAAGCGGAGGCTCTGATCGAAGACGGTATCGCTACCTACCGGAAGGCCGCAGCGGCATCGGAGAAAGTCATCCGTACGCCTGAGGGGAAAGCTGCCGACACAGACGCCCAGACGTTAATGCAGCAGTACCTGAGCCTCGATCAGCAGGTCAGGTCGCTGATGAAAGACGGCAAGCAGGCTGACGCGATGGAGCTGCTGCGCGGCCAGTCCTATACGGTTCGACAGGCCGTCGAAAAAGACATCCAGACGATCGTTGATATTAGCGACGCGGGTGCAGCCCGCGAGGGGGAGCAGTCCAACCAGACGTATTCGGCTGCCATTGCGTGGGTAATCGGACTGATCGCCGCGGCAGTGGTGGTCGCGCTGGGCGTGGCGCTGGTCATCGCACGAGGCTTGGCCAGACAGCTCGGCGGCGAGCCCCGCGATGCCGCGCTGCTGGCTGGCGAGATCGCGGCCGGTAATCTGCGCGTCGCCGTGACATTGAAGCCAGGGGACCACGCCAGCCTGATGTATTCGCTGGGCGCCATGAAAGACCAGCTGACGACGATCGTGCGCGGCATCAAGACATCCAGCGAGTCGATCTCGGTCGCGGCAAGCGAAATCGCACAAGGCAACACCGATCTGTCGCAACGCACGGAAGAACAGGCCGCGTCCCTCGAGGAGACCGCCTCGAGCATGGAGGAACTGACTTCGACGGTCCGTCATAACGCGGATAACGCAACGCAGGCCATGGCATTGGCGAACACTGCGTCGAGCGTCGCGCAACACGGCGGCGAAGTGGTCGGACGGGTTGTCGAGACCATGCGCGAAATTTCCGGCAGCTCAGGCAAAATGTTCGAGATCATCTCCGTGATCGAAGGCATCGCTTTCCAGACAAACATCCTCGCGCTCAATGCCGCGGTGGAAGCGGCCCGCGCTGGCGAACAGGGACGGGGGTTTGCCGTCGTGGCGGGCGAGGTTCGCACGCTCGCCCAGCGCAGTGCGACCGCGGCTAGGGAAATCAAGGACATGATCAATGACGCGACAAATCAGGTGGACGCTGGCTCAAAACTGGTCGAGGAAGCGAGCAGCACCATCAACGAAGTGGTCCAGTCAGTGAAGCGTGTGACCGACATCATGAGGGAAATCGCAGCGGCGTCGCAAGAGCAGAGCACCGGCATCGGGCAGGTCAATACCGCCGTTGCCCAGATGGACCAGGTGACCCAGCAGAATGCCGCACTGGTGGAAGAAGCCTCGGCGGCGGCGCAGTCGATGGCCCAGCAGGCCCAGGAACTGCGCGATGCGGTGGCCGTGTTCAGCATCACCGACGGGCCATCCACGTCACCAGTGGCCATCCCGCAGCGCAAACCAGGCCTGCCGGTACCGAAGACGTCCCCGGCGCATAGGCAGATTCCTGGCGGGTCGCGGACAACAAATGGTGCCAACTTCGACACTACCGGCGCAGCGTTTTCAAAGTCAAGGGCGACCCCCGTCGTTGCCGCACACAGCGACAGGATGGCCGCAGTTGATGCCGGGGCGGCGGACTGGCAGGCATTCTGAGCGAGGTTGAAAATTGGACGATTCCAACGAAGAGCTGAGCCGGATGAGAAAGCTCGTGACGGCTTACACGAAGCCAATGGGCGCTTTGGGCGCGCGGGCTATGGTTCTGGGCAAATTCTTTGATGTGGCCTTGCCACACCTCACGACGTCGCAGCGCTGCGAGATCAGCAGGTCATTCCGGCATGGTATTGAAGACGCCATGTCGCTTATGGACGATGTGGCGTTGCCTGCCGAGTATCACTCGGCACTGCTTGAACTTACGAATGCCATTCTCGCCGCGCTGGTTCGGGGATCAGCCGCGCGCCAATAGACTCCCCCTGGCGCGGTGCTTCAAGGCACTCGCCAGTCAACACTGCCCGGGTTGCAACGGCGCCGGCGCGCCGAGTGGCCCCGGTCTGCCGACGGGATAAGGAACCTGGATATGGTCCGCGAAGCTACAGCGCGTATCACAACTGATACAGAGCCCGGGGATACCCGCTATCGGTCCGGCCTGGCCGAGGAAGTGCTGGCTTCCGAACAGGCCGTGTTGCGGCTGATGGCCCGCAACACACCGTTGCCCGAGCTGCTTGCGGAGGTATGCCGCTACGCGGAAGCACTGCTTGGCGAGGGATCGTCATGCTCGATCCTGCTGCTCGATGCCGACGGGTGTCATGTGAAAGTCGGTGCGGCGCCTTCGTTACCGGAACAATACCGCGCCGCACTCGACGGACTCGCGATCGGTCCGCTCGCGGGTTCGTGCGGGACCGCGATGTACGAACGTCGCAAGGTGATGGTCGAGGATATCTCGACCGACCCACTATGGACCGATTTCAGACATCTTGCATTGCCGGTCGGCTTGCTTGCGTGTTGGTCGATCCCGTTCATGGACGAAGCGGGTGCGGTGCTTGGCGCGTTTGCCGTCTACCATCGCACCCCGCGTGGGCCGACCTGGGAAGAGGACGCAATCCTGCGAGATATCGGTCGTAGCGTCGGCCTTGCAGTCCTTCAGAATGCGATGGCGCAGCGTCTCGCGCAAACTGAGGAACACCATCGACTGGTCGTCGATCACCTGAATGAAGGGGTCGTTGTGATATCGGCAAGCGGGGTGGTGCTCGCCTGCAATCCGAGTGCGCACCGGATGCTGCGTGCGACAACTACCAGCCTCGTCGGCCGCAATTTCTATCGGGATGTGGTGGCACGAGTCTATAACGACGATGGTTCCGTGATTCCGGAGGTCGAGTGGCCTGTGCCTCGCGTGCTGTTGACCGGCAAGCCGCTGCTCGGCCAGACGATCGGGCGTGAACTGGCCGATGGAACGATGGCCTGGATCAACGCGAATATCGTGCCGATCATCCGGCCGGGCGACCGCGAAACCAGCGCCGTGTTGATCTCATTCACCGATGTCGGCCCGGCCCGCGAGGCGCAGAGACAACTCAGGTATCTGGCAACACGCGATTCGCTCACCGGGCTGCATAATCGCGCCTATCTTGCCGACCGGATGCAGGAACTGTTTGAACCGGAGGGGGGAGGCAAGGCTGGGCTCAAGCGTGCCGCCGTCCTGTTTATCGATCTTGATGGCTTCAAGAAGGTCAACGACACAGCGGGCCATACAGTTGGGGATGCGCTGCTGCGCACCGCCGCGCACCGGCTTGCGCAATGCGTCGATCAGGAGGACACACTCGCCCGTGTGGGCGGCGACGAGTTCGTGATTGTGGGCAGCCGGTCCGCCGGGATTGCAGACGTCCCGAGGCTCGCGCAGCAACTGCTCGATACGATTGCGGTGCCCTTCGAGGTAGGAGGCTGCAAATACTATCTGGGCGCGTCGATCGGGATCAGCCTGTTTCCCGAAGACGGACGGGATGCGGCGACGCTGATGCGCCATGCCGACTCCGCGATGTACCACGCGAAGCAGCGTGGGCGCCATAACTTCCAGTTCTTCACGGCGGAGCTGAACCAGTCCCTTCAACGGCGCTTCACGATCGAGCAGTCATTGCGGCGTGCGCTGGCCGCAGGCGAGCTGTATCTGGTCTACCAGCCGATCGTCGATAGCGCGGGCGGCAGGACGGTCGGTGCCGAAGCGCTGCTGCGCTGGCACAGTAGCGAACTCGGAGATGTCCCTCCTGCGGAGTTCATACCGGCGGCCGAGGAGACTGGGATGATCATCCCGATCGGTGACTGGGTACTCGAAACTGCATGCGCACAGATGGCCGAATGGCACCGAACCATCGCGCCAGATCTGGTGATCGCGGTCAACCTGTCACCGCGTCAGATCAGGGACGGGCTGGTCGAACAGGTCGGGCTTTGCCTGTCGCGCGTCGGTCTCGAACCAGACGCGCTGGAGCTGGAGATTACCGAAGGGCTGCTGATGAACGACAGCGAAGCCGTGCTGCCCATGCTCAACGCGCTGACCCGTATGGGTGTGCGGATTGTTGTTGACGACTTTGGCACCGGCTATTCGTCGCTGTCGTATCTGCAGCGCTTCCCTCTGCATAGCCTCAAGATCGATCGCTCATTCGTCGCCGGTCTGCCGGATCGTCACGATTCGATCGCGATCACGCGGGCAGTCGTTGCTATGGCGCATTCGCTAGGGATGAGTGTGACGGCTGAAGGCGTGGAGACGCCGGAACAGGCCGCCTTCCTGCGCTCGGCTGGCTGCGAAAAGCAGCAAGGCTTTCTGTTTAGTCACCCCGTCGAGTCGGCCGCATACGGGTGCAGCCAGTTCGAGCCTTCCTGAGGAACCTGGCAGACAATACGTAGTTGCCGAAATGGCGATTTCAGTCGCATAGGACTACGTTCTAAACACTTTGGTCGCTGCCGTTCTAAATACTCCCATCATTGCGTCACGACTGATTCTCGAACTCGGTCCCATGCTCCAGTGGGTTAGCCGACACCGTGGCACGGGAGCACCCATAGTCCCATAGTGAAGGGGGACATTTCAGTTCAGGCCGGGCTGACGGTCTGGCGTCATTGATACAAACGCATGACGCGCCACGTTTTTCCCACCGCGGGCTCGCTTCCTTCCGCCGGTCATGGACGTCCGAAAAGCGATCCGCGCCAGTTGCTTGATGGCATACACTGGGGGCTCAAGCGCCGCCGCGTTGTACACGACTGCGACGTTCTTGTTGCCCGTTGCGTGCTGATACATGGCGTCACCATACAGCTCCGTACGCCTCGACAGCGAGTACCGCGCAATCGCGTTGACCTGGATTCCACTTCGGATCGCTGGCCAAGCAACGGCGCACTGCTGCTGTACTTCATCCCCTCCGGATCTATCACAGCTGTATTGAAGCGACGGCATCGGGGTTCGCCGGCATCCACCCTTTTGACATAACGCCTGATGTCTTGCGGAACCCGCACAACGGCCACCGGGAGTGGCCTATGGATCGACAACCGGTTCGTCGACTGTGTACGACCTGATCCTCGTCAGTTCGAGCGGGAGCGAACGTTAATAGATTGCCTCCTGACACGCCGACCGCACAGCGTGTGACCGCTTTGGAGCACGTTGGTGACGTTCGCAGAAACAAGCTGAGGGGCGGGAACGGGTCGGGTTGCGCCAACCGCGTCGGGCGCTGGTCGGCCAGGACGCGCCATTGGCGTCGATCTAAAGTTTGACATTTGGGCGGCGGCTTCGCTCCGTTGCCGGACGCTTGCGTACCGATACCGCACGCTGACGAGACTGCGCGTGTGGGGGAAACGAAGCGCGGCGGGCTGATTGCGCTTCGAGCACCTGAAAAAAGCCGGCGGCGCAAACCTCCGGCTCTGCGGGCAACGCTCAAGTGGCTCCCTAAAGGCAGCCGCTCGGTGCAGTCTCGCGTCAGGCCAGGTCGAAGCGGTCGAGGTTCATCACCTTGACCCACGCGGCGACGAAGTCGTTGACGAAACGCTCCTTCCCGTCGGCACTGCCGTAGACCTCGGCCAGCGCCCGCAGGATCGAGTTCGAACCGAACACGAGGTCCACGCGGGTTCCTGTCCACTTGAGCTGGCCCGTCTTGCGGTCATAGCCCTCGTAGATATCGCCGGCCGGCTTCCACTCGGTGCCCATGTCGAGCAGATTGACGAAGAAGTCGTTCGTCAGCGCGCCCGGAGTGTTTGTGAAGACACCGTGCTTGCTACTGTCTGCGTTGATGTTGACGGCGCGCAGACCACCGATCAGCGCGGTCATCTCCGGAGCCGTCAGGGTCAGCAACTGGGCCTTGTCGATCAGCAATGCGTCGGCCGGAACCGGCGACCTGGTCTTCTCAAAGTTGCGGAAGCCATCGGCGACGGGTTCAAGAACAGCCATCGCGACTGCATCGGTCTGCTCGGCAGTGGCATCCACGCGGCCCGGCGCGAACGGCACCGTGAGCGCGAGGCCCGCTGCCTTTGCAGCCATTTCGATGCCGACGCTACCGGCCAGCACGATCACGTCGGCGAGCGACGCCTTGCCCGAAGCCTTCTGGATTTCTTCCAGCTTCGCCAGCGTGCCGCCGACGGGCTGGTTGACGGCCCAATCGCTCTGAGGCGCGAGTCGGATGCGCGCGCCGTTGGCCCCGCCGCGCTTGTCCGAACCACGGAAGGTCGAGGCCGAAGCCCACGCAACCGCGACGAGTTCCGAAGCCGACAGGCCCGAAGCCGCGATCTTCGCCTTGAGTTCGGCGATGTCGGTCTCGCTCGGATGGTGCGTCGCCGCTGGCAGCGGGTCTTGCCAGATCAGGTCTTCACGCGGCACTTCCGGGCCGAGATAGCGTGCCTTCGGGCCCATGTCGCGGTGGGTCAGCTTGTACCACGCACGTGCAAAGGCTTCGGCAAGCGCCTGCGGATCATCGAGGAAGCGGCGTGAGATTTTCTCGTAGGCCGGGTCCATGCGCAGCGACAGGTCGGTTGTGAGCATGGTCGGCTTGCGCTTGGGCGAATCGGGCCTCGGGCCAGGGATGACCGCTTCGGCATTCTTGGCGACCCACTGGATCGCGCCCGCCGGGCTCCTTTCCTGTTCCCATTCGTACTT
>NZ_DATJWR010000060.1:0-7761 GCF_035501035.1 Paraburkholderia sp. | reverse complement strand
TTGCCGAACAGCAGCGCCGTGACCTGCGTCGCGTATGCCGTGAAGAAGTGCAGGAACAACAGGCCGAAGCCGAGCGCGAGCGACAGGATCACGCCGATCGCGACATCGCGGCCCTCGAGCTTTTCGCCGAGTGCCCCCATCGAGACGCCGGCGGCGAGCGTGAAGCCGACCATGCCCCACATCGGCGAAACGCCGAGCAGCACGGCGCCCGTCGCGCCCGTGAAGCCCACGTGCGAGAGCGCGTGGCCCGCGAAGGTCTGCCCGCGCATCACGAGGAAATAGCCCACCACGCCCGCGAGCACCGCGACGATGCCCGAAGCCGCGAAGGCGTTCACCATGAAATCGTATTCAAGCATCGTGCGTGTGGCCGTGTGCGTTGTCGTTGTTCTGGCCGTGCGAGTTGCCGTGCGAGTTGCCGTGCGTATGGCCGTGGTGGTGCCCGCCGTGGCCGTGATCGTGCGGATGGTCGTGCTCGTGCTCGTGGTCGTGCTTTTCGACCTCCACGTCGCCCGACATCACAAAGATGCGGCCCTTCATGCGCATCACCTCGATGGGTGAGCCGTAGAGGCGCGAGAGCACGGGCGCGGTGATGACTTCGTCCACGCTGCCGAGCGCCGCGACGCCATTGCCGAGGTAGAGCACGCGGTCGAGCGCGTTGAGCAGCGGATTGAGCTCGTGGGCGGAGAACAGCACGGCGATGCCGAGTTCGCGCTGTACGCGGCGCACGAGTTCGACCACGCCGCGCTGGTGGTTCGGGTCGAGGCTGATGAGCGGTTCGTCGAGCAGCAGCAGCTTCGGGTCGCCGAGCAGGCATTGCGCGAGCAAGAGGCGCTGACGTTCGCCGCCCGACAGCTCCGAGAGCGGGCGATCCGCGAGCGCGCTCGCGCCCACCAGCTCGAGCACGCGGGCGACGTCGGCGCGCGTGGCGGCGTCGGCGCGCGGCAGGCCCCAGCGGTGACCGTCGGCGGCCATCGCCACGAAGTCGCGGCCGCGCACGCGGCGGCTCGCGAGCGCGGTGCGCGTCTGCGGCATGTAGCCGATCTTCGCGTTGCCACGCGCGACCGGCTCGCCCAGCACGCGGATCGCGCCGCGCGCAGCCGGCACGAGGCCGAGAATCGCGCGCATGAGGGTGGTCTTGCCCGCGCCGTTGGGACCCAGCACGCCGATGAATTCGCCCTCGTTCACCGCGAAGTTCGCGTCGCGCAGGATCGTGCGCTCGCCAAGCGCGAGCGTCACGCCCGCGAGCGTGAGCACGGGCTTCACCGCGTGGCGCGTCCCGTGTGCAGCGTGCGCGCCGTTTTCAGGCTTGGCGCCGGGTTGTGCGTGGCGCGTGGGCGAGGGGCTGGCCCCTGTCATGGCGTGTGTCCTTGCTTCAATAGGTTAATGCTGCGCCGGCGGGTTGCTTGCCAGCGCCTTGTCGAGCGCATCGAGCTGCGCGAGCATCCACTGCTGGAAATTCACGCCGGCCGGCTGCGTTTCGGTCACGCTCACCGCCGGCACCTTCGATTGCTTCGCCAGCGCAAGCATGCGCCGCGTGAGCGCTTCGGTCGCCTGGCTGTTGTAGATCAGCACGCGCACGCGGCGCTCGCGCAGGTCGCGCTCGAACGCGGCGATGTCCGAGGCGCTCGCCTCGGTGTCGTTCATCGTCGCGAGCTGGAAGCGCAGGTTGCGCATGTCGAGGCCGATCGCATCCGACATATAGCCGAACACCGGCTCGGTGGCCGTGACCGGTTGCCCCTGGTAGCGCGCGCGCAGCGCGGCGACCTTTGCATCGAGCGGTTGCAGCGAGGCGAGGAACGTCGCCAGGTTGGCATCGTACACGCTCTTGTGCGCGGGGTCCGCCGCGCCGAGCGCGGCGCTCACGGCGCGCGCCACGGCGGGCATGGTCTTCGGCTCGTACCACAGGTGCGGATTGTCGCCCGCCTTCTTGCCGACGAGGTCCGCCGCGACGATCGTCGTGCGCGCGCCGCCGTTCTTCGCCCCTTGCGTGGCGCCAAGCAGCTTGGCCATCCACGGGTCGTAGTCGGCGCCGTTGTAGACCACGACGCGCGCGTTCTGCAGCGCCCGGGCGGTCTTCGGGCTCGCCTCGAAGAGGTGCGGGTCCTCATCGGGGTTGCTCAGGATGCTCGTCACGTCCACGTAGCTGCCGCCGATCTGCTTGACGACGTCGCCGTAGAAGTTCTCCGCGGCGACCACAGGAATCGCCGTGCCGCTCGCCTGCGCAGCGAGGGCGGCGCTCGCGCCGCCGAGCGTCGCACCCAACGCGAGCGAGAGGCCGGCTGCAAAGCGCGCGAGCGCCGGCGCGAAGCGAGGGCGCTCGCCTGCTGCGGCAGGCCGATGGGTACGGCTCGCGAGGGAAAACGTGATCATGGTTCTATCCTTGTTCTGAACCGGGCATCGATGAGGGCACGCCCGGGTTCGAAGTGCCAGGGTGCCGCGAAGGCGAGATGATATAACGTATCACTTCGATTGGCGAGTCAGCTCGCCTGGCGGCCAGCGGGGCCGGATTCGCAGGCCGCAGCCAGCCGGGGCTTGCGCGTCGCACCATCGAAATCTCACCCAATCGCGCTTGTTCGCCTTGACAGGTTTCTACGCGTGTCCGATCATTCGATCACCAATCGAGCAAATGCTCGCATGTTGGGCGATCGCTCAGGTGCCCCTCGGCGCTGTGTGCCGGGCGCGCCCAGCACGAAACAAATCGGAGACAACCCTGTGGCACATTCCGCGAGCCAGGCAGCAGGACGTTTGCAGGACAAGGTGGCCGTGCTGACCGGCGCGGCGAGCGGCATCGGCGAGGCGGTCGCCCGGCGCTATCTGGACGAAGGCGCGCGCTGCGTGCTCGTCGACGTTAAGCCCGCGCAAGCCATCGCGCCCGCGCTGGCTACCGCGTACCCCGAGCGCGTGTCCGCGCTCACCGCCGACGTCACGCGCCGCGAGGACATCGAGCGCATCGTGGCGGGCGCGGTGGAGCGCTTTGGCCGCATCGATATCCTCTTCAACAATGCGGCGCTCTTCGACATGCGCCCGCTCCTCGACGAATCCTGGGACGTGTACGACCGCCTCTTCTCCGTGAACGTGAAGGGCATGTTCTTCCTCATGCAGGCCGTGGCGCGCCGCATGGTCGAGCAGGGACACGGCGGCAAGATCATCAACATGTCCTCGCAGGCCGGCCGCCGCGGCGAAGCGCTCGTTTCGCACTACTGTGCAACCAAGGCCGCCGTGCTGAGCTACACGCAGTCGGCGGCGCTCGCGCTCGCGGCGCACCGCATCAACGTGAACGGCATCGCGCCGGGCGTGGTCGACACACCGATGTGGGAGGAGGTCGACGCGCTTTTCGCCCGTTACGAGCATCGCCCCATCGGCGAGAAGAAGCGTCTGGTGGGCGAGGCCGTGCCGCTCGGGCGCATGGGCCTGCCCGAGGATCTCACGGGCGCGGCGCTCTTTCTCGCTTCTTCCGACGCAGACTACATCACCGCGCAGACACTGAACGTCGACGGCGGAAACTGGATGAGTTGACCCATCGCGCAGCCCTGGCACGACGCAACACGACAGCAGCACGACATAACGCAACGAACAAGGAGACAACGCCATGAAACCAGCTTTGAAGACAGCCGCGGTGTGCATAGGTCGAGCGGTGAGTGCGGGCGCACTCGTCGCCGCGGCGAGCGCGGCGCACGCGCAGACCGTGACGATCGCCATGTTGAACAACCCGGACATGATCGAGCTGAAGAAGCTCTCGCCGGCCTTCGAGAAGGCCAATCCGGGCATCAAGCTGAACTGGGTGATTCTGGAAGAGAACGTGCTGCGCCAGCGCGCGACCACCGACATCACGACCAA
Source organism: Paraburkholderia sp. (assembly GCF_035501035.1). Lineage (GTDB taxonomy): Bacteria > Pseudomonadota > Gammaproteobacteria > Burkholderiales > Burkholderiaceae > Paraburkholderia. Next base: position 3,924 of record NZ_DATJWR010000060.1, on the reverse strand, counting down.
CAGCGGCCAGTTCGACGTGATGATGATCGGCACCTACGAGGCGCCGCAGTGGGGCAAGCGCGGCTGGCTCGTGCCGATGACGAACCTGCCGGCCAGCTACGATCTCGACGACGTGGTGAAGACCGCGCGCGACGGCCTGTCGTACAACGGCACGCTTTTTGCGCTGCCGTTCTACGTCGAAAGTTCGATGACGTATTACCGCAAGGACCTGTTCGACAAGAAGGGCCTGAAGATGCCCGAGCAGCCGACCTATGACCAGATCAGGGACTTCGCCGACAAGCTCACCGACAAGTCGGCGGGCACCTACGGCATCTGCCTGCGCGGCAAGGCCGGCTGGGGCGAGAACATGGCGTATGTCACGACGGTCGCGAACACGTTCGGCGGACGCTGGTTCGACGAGAAGTGGCAAGCGCAGCTCACCTCGCCCGAGTGGAAGAAGGCCGTGAACTTCTATGTCGACATGCTGAAGAAGGACGGCCCTCCGGGAGCGAGCTCGAACGGCTTCAACGAGAACCTCACGCTGATGTCCTCGGGCAAGTGCGCGATGTGGATCGACGCGACGGTGGCGGCCGGCATTCTCTACAACAAGCAGCAGTCGCAGGTGGCCGACAAGATCGGCTTCGCAGCCGCGCCCACGGAAGTCACGCCCAATGGCGCGCACTGGCTGTGGTCATGGGCGCTCGCAGTCCCGAAGTCGTCGAAGTCGCAGGACGCCGCGAAGAAGTTCATCGAATGGGCCACGTCGAAGGAATATGTCGAGATGGTCGCGAAGGACGAAGGCTGGGCGTCGGTGCCTTCGGGTACGCGCATTTCGACGTACCAGCGGCCCGAGTACAAGCAGGCCGCGCCGTTCTCGGACTTCGTGCTGAAGGCGATCCAGACCGCCGACCCGAATCATCCGACCATGAAGCCGGTGCCGTACACGGGTATCCAGTTCGTCGGGATTCCTGAATTCCAGTCGTTCGGTACGGTCGTGGGCCAGAGCATCGCGGGTGCCGTGGCTGGACAGATGAGCGTCGACCAGGCGCTGAGCGCGGGCAATGCCGCCGCCAACCGCGCCGTGCAGCAAGCCGGGTATCAGAAGTAAGGCTGCGAAGTAAGGCTGCGAAGCAGGGCTGCAAAGCAGCGCAGCAAAGCCATGCGTGAAGCAACGCAGTCAACGTAGTACCGCGAGCGCGCGCCGGCCACCCGGCGCGGCGCGCGCTCCCGCGAAGCCGATGCGCCGCCATGTCCCCCGCAGGCGCGCAACAGAGAAGGGTGGTCCTCATGCGTCATCTCCATCTCCCCATGCCAACATTCAATCGAGCGCGCACCCCACAGCCCCAGCAGGTTCAAACGCGGCACTCGGCGTCACGCTGGCTCGTCACGCCGTCCGTCGCGGTGCTGCTGTTGTGGATGACGATTCCGCTCGCGATGACGATCTGGTATTCGTTTACACGCTACAACCTGCTCAACCCCGACCTCAAGGGCTTTGCAGGCTTCGACAACTACAAGTTTCTCGCCACCGATCCCTCGTTCGTGCCGTCGATCGTGCACACCATCGAGCTGATCGTGGCCGTGCTCGCGATCACGGTGATCGGCGGCGTGCTGATGGCCGTGCTATTCGACCGCAAGTTCATCGGGCAGGGCGTGGCGCGGCTCTTCGCGATCGCACCGTTCTTCGTGATGCCCACGGTGAGCGCGCTGATCTGGAAGAACATGATCCTGCATCCCGTGTACGGGCTCGTGGCCGTGGCGATGCGCGCGGTGGGCCTGACGCCGATCGACTGGTTCGCCGTCTATCCGCTCACCGCCGTCATCATGATCGTGGCGTGGCAGTGGCTGCCGTTCGCATTCCTCATTCTCTTCACGGCGATCCAGTCGCTCGACCAGGAGCAGAAGGAAGCCGCGAAGATCGACGGCGCGGGCGCCATCGCCATGTTTTTCTACATCACGCTGCCGCACCTGCGGCGCGCGATTGCCGTGGTCGTGATGATGGAAACCATCTTCCTGCTCTCGATCTTCGCCGAGATCTATACGACGACGGGCGGCGGTCCCGGCAACGCAACCACCAACCTCACTTACCTGATCTACTCGATGGGCCTGCAGCAGTTCGACGTGGGCATTGCGTCCGCGGGCGGCATTCTCGCCGTCGTGCTCGCGAACATCGTGTCGTTCTTCCTCGTGCGGATGCTCGCGCGCAACCTCAAAGGGGAGTACGAAAAATGAGCCAGATTACCGCTACGCCCGCGCAATCGCCCGATGCGGTCAACCGTTCCTCGCCGCTCAAGTTCATCGGCCGTATCCTGCCGGGGGTCTTTGCGTGGATCATCGCGCTCGCGCTGTTCTTCCCGATCTTCTGGATGACGATCACGGCGTTCAAGACCGAGCAGCAGGCCTACGTGCCTTCGCTCCTCTTCGTGCCGACACTCGACAGCTTCCGTGAAGTGTTCGCGCGCAGCAACTACTTCGCGTTCGCGTGGAATTCGGTGCTGATTTCGGCCGGCGTGACGATCGTGTGCCTGATCCTCGCCGTGCCCGCCGCCTACGCGATGGCGTTCTTCCCCACGCAGCGCACGCAGAAGGTCCTGCTGTGGATGCTCTCCACGAAGATGATGCCGTCGGTGGGCGTGCTCGTGCCGATCTATCTGCTGTGGAAGAACTCGGGGCTGCTCGACACCGTGACCGGGCTGGTGATCGTCTACACGCTCATCAATCTGCCGATTGCGGTGTGGATGGCGTTCACCTACTTCAACGAAATTCCGCGCGACATTCTCGAAGCCGGGCGCATGGACGGCGCGGCCACGTGGCAGGAGATCGTCTATCTGCTCATGCCGATGGCGGTACCGGGCCTCGCGTCCACGGCGCTCCTCCTGATCATTCTTTCGTGGAACGAAGCGTTCTGGAGCATCAATCTCTCCAGCTCGAACGCCGCGCCGCTCACGGTGTTCATCGCCTCGTACTCGAGCCCCGAAGGGCTCTTCTGGGCGAAGCTCTCGGCGGCTTCGCTGCTGGCGGTGGCGCCGGTGCTGATCGTCGGCTGGCTTTCGCAGAAGCAGCTGGTGCGCGGCCTCACGTTCGGGGCGGTCAAGTAATGAGCACAGCGCAAAAGGCGACGCGCTTTCAGGCCCTGATCTGCGATTGCGACGGCGTGCTGATCGACAGCGAAGCCGTGGCGGCCCGCGTTCTCGTGCGCGAGCTCGAAGCGCGCTGGCCCGGCGCGGACGTCACGCCGGTCTTGATGCCGCTGCTCGGCCAGCGTATCGAGCGCGTGCTCTCCGGCGCGGGCACGGCGCTCGAGCGCAGCCTCACCGCGGCCGACGTCGACGCGATCCGCACGGTAGCCGAGGCCGAAGCGCGCGAGGCGCCGCTTTTTCCCGGCGTGGTCGCGGCGCTCGACGCCGTGATGCTCACGAAAGCGTGCGCGAGCAACAGCTACACCGCCGTGGTGCGCGAGGTGCTGGTGCGCAATGGGCTCGTGCGCTTTTTCGGCGAGCGCGTGTATTGCGCCGACATCGTCGCGAGACCCAAGCCCGCACCCGATGTCTATCTCGCGGCGGCGCAGGGCATGGGCCTCGTGCCCGCAGTTTGCCTCGTCGTGGAAGACAGCGTGACGGGTGTGAGCGCGGCGCGCGCGGCAGGCATGACGGTGCTCGGCTTCGTGGGCGGCACGCACGTGGGCGGCGACGCGCACGCGCATGAGCTGCGCGAGGCCGGCGCGAGCGAAATCTTCGACGACATGAACACGCTGCCCGAGCGGGTGGCGCAATGGATGAACAAGGCGCAAGCGCGCTCGTATTGAGCGCTTTCGCCACAACGGAGACACATCATGGCAAGCGTGATCCTTAGAGATGTACTGAAGCGCTACGACGACAACGAAGTGCTGCGCGACGTGAATCTCGACATCGCCGACGGCGAATTCGTCGTGTTCGTGGGCCCGAGCGG
>NZ_DATJWR010000059.1:0-12164 GCF_035501035.1 Paraburkholderia sp. | reverse complement strand
GTCTGGCCCTTCGCGTCCACTTCGATCTCGCCGTGCTTCGAAAGCGCCACCGTGCCCTTGAGGAACTCGGTGTTGGGCACGAGGCCGATCTGCACGAACACGCCATCGAGTTCGACATGATGTTTATCGCCCGTCGTGCGTTCGAGGTACGCGAGACCCGTGACCTTCTGGCCGTCGCCGGCAATCTCCGTGGTTTGCGCGTTCACGTGCACCGTGACGTTCCGCAGGCTGCGCAGCTTGCGTTGCAGCACTTCGTCCGCGCGCAGTTGCGCGCCGAATTCGAGCAGCGTGACATGGCTCACGATACCCGCCAGGTCGATCGCCGCTTCCACGCCCGAATTGCCGCCGCCAATCACCGCAACGCGCTTGCCCTTGAAGAGCGGGCCGTCGCAGTGCGGGCAGTACGCCACGCCCTTGTTGCGATATTCCTGCTCGCCCGGCACGTCAACGTTGCGCCAGCGAGCGCCCGTTGCGAGAACCACGCTCTTCGCGCGCAGCGTCGCGCCGCTCGCGGTGCGCACTTCGAAGCCGTTGCCCGTGGGCACGACCGCTTCGGCACGCTGCAGGTTCATGATGTCGACGTCATACGCACGCACGTGCTGCTCGAGCGCCGCCGCGAACTTCGGCCCTTCCGTTTCCTGCACCGAGACGAAGTTCTCGATGGCCATCGTGTCGAGCACCTGGCCGCCGAAGCGCTCGGCGAGCACGCCGGTGCGAATGCCCTTGCGCGCCGCGTAGATCGCAGCTGCCGCGCCCGCGGGGCCGCCGCCGACGATGAGCATGTCGAAAATGTCCTTCTGGTTCAGCTTCTCGGCCGCACGCGACGACGCGCCGGTGTCGAGCTTCGCGAGAATCTCCTCGACACCCATGCGGCCCTGACCGAACACTTCGCCGTTCAGGTAAATGGTCGGCACGGCCATGATCTGCCGCTTCTCGACTTCGTCCTGGAACAGGGCGCCGTCGATCGTGACGATCTTGACGTTCGGGTTGAGGCTGGCCATCGCGTTGATCGACTGCACGACTTCCGGGCAGTTCTGGCACGACAGCGACATATAGACTTCGAACGAGAATACGCCGTCGAGGCCGCGCACCTGTTCGATCACTTCGTTCTCGAGCTTGACCGGGTAGCCGCCCACCTGCAGCAGCGCGAGCACGAGCGACGTGAATTCATGGCCCATCGGAATGCCCGCGAACGTCACCTTGACGTCGGAGTTCGCGCGCCGGATCTCGAACGAAGGGGTACGCGCGTCGCCCGTTGCGGCGCCACGGCGTTCTTCGAGCGTGATGCTCTCCGAGAGCGGTGCGATGTCCTGCAGCAATTGCTGCAGTTCCTGCGACTTCTCGCCGTCATCCAGGAACGCAACGATCTCGATCGACTGCGTGACTTTTTCGAGGTAGCTTTTCAGTTGGGTCTTGAGATTTGCGTCGAGCATGGCGTTTTCCGGCAAGAGAAGAAGCGGGGGGAATGCGAAGAGAATGCATCGATGATGCGTCCGGGCCGCCGCCGCAAGGGTGCGGCCCGGATTTACAGCTTTGATTTACTGCTTATATCGGTTTCAGCGTCATGCGACCAGGGCGATCGCATGGATCATGCAACGCTTAGATCTTGCCGACGAGGTCGAGCGACGGCTTCAGCGTTTCTGCGCCCGGCGTCCACTTGGCGGGGCACACTTCGCCCGGGTGCGATGCGACGTACTGGGCAGCTTGCACTTTGCGCAGCAGTTCCTTCGCGTCACGGCCAATGCCGTTGTCGTGGATTTCGCACAGCTTGATTTCGCCTTCCGGGTTGATCACGAACGTGCCGCGCAGCGCGAGGCCTTCTTCTTCGATCATGACGTCGAAGTTACGCGTGATTGCGCCGGTCGGGTCGCCGACGAGCGGGTACTTGATCTTGGCGATCGTGTCCGACGTGTCGTGCCATGCCTTGTGCGTGAAGTGCGTGTCGGTCGACACGCCGTAGACCTCGACGCCCAGCTTCTGGAATTCAGCGTACTGGTCGGCCAGGTCGCCGAGTTCCGTCGGGCACACGAACGTGAAGTCAGCCGGGTAGAACACGACGACCGACCACTTGCCCTTGAAGTTCTCTTCCGAAACCGGAACGAACTTGCCATTGTGGTAAGCGGTGGCTTTGAACGGCTTGACTTGCGTGTTGATGAGAGACATGCGGTGATTCCTCGCTCTGGGGTGGAAAAGGTATGGACGAAGGTTACGGGAACCGCGTCCGTTTGAAAAATTGGTTGCTTTGATCGCGGGTATTAACCCTGCCTATCGGGCCCCATTGAAAGCTTCAAAGCCCGCCAGTACGGCGATCCGCGCCCGCTTCAAGCGGCCCGAGCAACCCTCGGGGCGGTGAGCATACAACGAAACTGCGACATTGCGCCTCACATGCCCGCTCGTTCGTGGTGCATATGCGAGGCCGAAGACCGCAGCATCCGATGTGATCGCAGCAGCGCGCAACGGTTCCGCGAAGCTGCATCTGCCTTGAGCCACCAACGCGCGCGCCGGGCGCCGTCGCTTAGATGAAGGCGCAACGGCCTTTGCACAAGAGCTGCGACATTGCTGCGTCAAAGCGCTCCACCGCGCGCGGTTGCTGCACGCGCCGCGAGGCGCTCGCGCAGATATTGCGTGAACGCCCGAATCGTCACGGAAGCTTCACGATGCAGCGGATACAGCGCGTGCAGCGCATTGGGCGGCGGCATGAACGGCTCGAGCACCTCGACGAGCAGCCCCGCATCCACGGATCCCGCCACGATGAAGTCCGGCAGATAGCAGATGCCGAGCCCGGCGATGGCCGCATCGCGGATCACCTCGCCGTTGTTGGCGCGCAGCGGCCCGTGCACCTCGAACGCCGTGCGCACGCCGTCGACGATGAACTCCCAAGGCGCGCGGCCCTGCTGCCCGTAGGGCAGGCAGGCGTGCCGGGCGAGATCGGCGGGCGTTTGCGGCGCATGGTGCCGACGCCGGTAGCCGGGGCTGCAGCAGGCGATCATGCGCACGTCGATGAGCTTTTGCGCAACCAGCGTCGAATCGGCGAGGCGGCCAATGCGCAGCGCCATGTCGAAGCCCTCACCGATCACGTCGACGTTGCGATCGCTCAGGTCCATGTCGAAGCGAACATCCGGATGCGCGCTCAGAAATTCCGCCACCAGCGGCGAGAGATGCGCCATGCCGAACGACATAGGCGCGCTCACTTTCAGGAGGCCGCGCGGCTCGCTGCGCCGGTCCGACATGGCCCGCTCGGCCTCGCCCACGTCCGCGAGGATGCGCTTCGCGCGCTCGTAGAACTCCTGCCCGAGATCGGTCACCGCCAGCTTGCGCGTGTTGCGCACGAGCAGTCGCGCCCCGAGATCCGCCTCGAGCGCCGCCACGCGCCGGCTCACGAACTGCTTCGAAAGCCGCAGCCGGTGCGCCGCCGCCGTGAAATTGCCCGCATCCACGGTGTTCACGAAGATCCGCATGTCGTCGAGTTGCATTCCAATTGTCCACTTGAATGTGACAGTGAGTCGTATTTTACGGTGATTCAAATCGATTTAATTGACCTAAACTGACGTCCATCCCAACCGAACACCCAACGGAGAGACGAAATGATCGAACTTCGCAAGGCAGACCAACGCGGCCGCGGCGAACATGGCTGGCTCAGCTCGCGTCACACGTTCTCGTTTGCGAATTACTACGATCCGAAGCAGATCGGCTTTTCGGACCTGCTCGTGATCAACGACGACCGCGTGGCCCCCGCGCGCGGCTTCGGCAAGCACCCGCACCGCGACATGGAAATCTTCTCGTACGTGCTGGAAGGCGCGCTCGAGCACAAGGATTCGATGGGCACGGGCTCGGTGATCGTCCCCGGCGACGTGCAGCTGATGAGCGCCGGCACCGGCGTCGCGCACAGCGAGTACAACCACTCGGCCAACGAGCCGGTGCACTTCCTGCAGATCTGGATTGCGCCGAACGTGAAAGGCGCGCAGCCGCGCTACCAGCAAAAGAACGTTGCCGATGCCGACAAGCGCGGCAAGCTGCGGCTCGTGCTCTCGCCGGACGGCGCCGACGACTCGCTGCTGCTGCGCCAGGACGCACGCGTCTATGCGGGCCGCTTCGACGGCGCGGAAACCGCGAAGCTCGAGATCGGCGCGGACCGCCATGCCTACGTTCACGTGGCGCGCGGCAGCGTGAAGCTCAACGGCGTCGAGCTAGGCGAAGGCGATGGCGCGCGCATCCGCACGGAGCGCGAGCTGAGCTTCACCGACGGACACGATGCAGAGGTCCTCGTGTTCGATCTGCGTAATATCGAGGTGTCGGAACTCTGGTCCTGACCGGGTCCTGGCTGGCGGTAGCGCCAGTCATCACCGAGGCGCAGACCGGAGCGCGGCGGCCTGTCCAGTCAAGGCGAGCCGCCGCCCGGCCAGCGCGAACTCCAATCCACTGAACGAATTGAAACTACTCCGGAGAGAAACCATGCGATACAACCTGTTCGGGCCGGGCAACAGCGCCGTGCTACTGGTCTCGCGCATTCTGCTTGCCGCCCTGTTCGTGCTGTTCGGCTGGTCCAAGGTCACCGGCTTTTCGGGCACCGTCGACTACATGGCGCACGTAGGCGCGCCCGTGCCGATGCTCTCGGCGGCCATCGCCGTGATCATGGAGCTCGTGGTCGGCATTCTGATTCTCGTCGGCTTCTATACGCGGCCGCTCGCCGTGCTGCTCGCGCTCTACACCGTCGGGACGGCGATCATCGGCCATCACTTCTGGAACATGACCGGCGCGGATCAGATGGCGAACATGATCAACTTCTACAAGAACGTCAGCATTGCAGGCGGCCTGCTCGCCCTCGCAGTGACGGGACCGGGCCGGTTCTCGATCGACGGGAAGTGAGGTTCGCCGCCCGGGATTCATCCTGATTCCCACTGGCGCAAAGGCGCGATGCTCGCAGGCATCGCGCTTTTTTTTCGCAATCGGGAATTTGATCAAATTTACTTCGACATTCGCTCATGCGAAGATTTGATCAAATTCACAGGATGGAGACACCCATGCAGAGCCGTCAAGGCGTGAACTGGAACCGCGCGCAGCGCGTTCTGGCCCGCGAACGTGAAGCCTTCATCGCCGCCCGCCCGAAGTCGCGGGCGTTGTCGGCGCAAGCGGCGCAGCATCTGCTGTTCGGCGTGCCGCTGCACTGGATGAACGACTGGTCCACGCCCTTCTCGCTCTATGTGGACGCCGCGCGCGGCGCGACCTTCACCGACGTGGACGGCCATCGCTACGCCGACTTCTGCCTCGGCGACACGGGCGCGATGTTCGGCCACGCGCCGCAGCCCGTGGCGCGCACGCTCGCGGCCCAGGCGCAACGCGGCTTCACCACCATGCTGCCGGGCGAAGATGCCGTGGCGGTGGGCGAAGCGCTCGCGCAGCGCTTCGGCCTGCCCTACTGGCAGTTCGCGATGACCGCCAGCGACGCGAACCGCTTCGCCGTGCGCTGGGCGCGCGCGGCCACCGGGCGGCGCACGATCGTGGTGTTCAACGGCTGCTATCACGGCACCGTCGACGACGTGTTCGTCGATCTCGTCGACGGCCAACCCACGCAGCGCGCGAGCCTGCTGGGCCAGGTGCACGACCTGCTGCCAACCACACGCGTAGTCGAATTCAACGATCTCGAAGCGCTCGAGCGCGCGCTCGCCGATAACGAAGTCGCCTGCGTGCTCGCCGAGCCCGCGATGACGAATGTCGGCATGGTGCTGCCCGAGCCCGGCTTCTGGCGCGAAGCGCAGGCGCTCATGAAGCGGCACGGCACGCTGCTCCTCATCGACGAGACGCATACGATCAGCAGCGGCCCGCGCGGCTATGCGCGCGAGCACGACATCGAGGCCGATCTCTTCGTGCTCGGCAAGCCGGTGGGCGGTGGCGTGCCGTGCGCCGTCTACGGTTTCTCGGCCGAATTCGCGGCGCGCGCGCAACAGGCGAAGCACGATGCGCCCCCGGGCCACTCGGGCATCGGCACGACGCTCACCGCAAACGCGCTTTCCATGAGCGCGATGCGCGCGACGCTTGGCGAGGTGATGACCGAAGCAGCCTACGCGCACATGTTCGCGCTGGCTGGCCGTCTCGCGAACGGCCTTGCGGCAACGATCGAGCGACACGCGTTGCCGTGGTGCGTGACGCGCGTGGGCGCGCGCACCGAATTCCAGTTCTGCTCGGCGCCGCCGCGCAACGGCAGCGAAGCGCGCGCGGCCATGGACGACGAACTGGAGCACCTCGTGCATCTCTATCTGCTCAATCGCGGCGTGCTCATCACGCCGTTCCACAACATGATGCTCGTGTGCCCCGAGACGACCGAAGCCGACGTCGACCGTCTGCTCGCCGCATTCGATGCCTGCTTGAGCGAACTAGCCGACGCGGGCGAGCCAGGCGAGCCGCGATGAAAACGCGCGCGCATCAATCGCTGCAAGACGAGACCTACGCGACGCTGCGGCGCTGGCTGAGTCTCGGGCGCTTCGTGCCAGGCGAGCGCCTGCGCATCCATGCGCTGGCCGGGCAACTGGGCGTGGGTGAGATGCCGGTGCGCGCGGCGCTCGTGCGACTCGCCGGCGAATCGGCGCTCGTGAATCTGCCCAATCGCGGCGTGGTGGTCCCGCAACTCACGCGCGCGCAGTTCGACGACATCCTCAATGTGCGCGTGATGCTCGAAGGCGAAGCGGCATCGCTTGCCGTCACGCGCATCGCCGCCGACGAAATTGCGCGGCTCGATGCGCTGTGCGCACACATGGCCGAGGCGCTCGCGCAGAACAAGCGCGCACGCTATCTCGACGCCAACGAGGACTTCCATCTGCTGCTCTATCGCGCGAGCGGTTCGCCGCTGCTCGTGGATCTGATCGAAACGGTGTGGCTCCAGGTGGGGCCGATCTCGAATCTGCTGTTCGACGACGACGGCTTCGCTCACACACTCAACAGCGCGCACGAAGCGCTCATGCGCCGTCTCAAGCGCCGCGATGCCGAAGGCGTGCGGCGCGCGGTCGAACGCGACCTGCGCCACGCGGCCAGGCAGCTGCGCACGCATTGCCTGCCCGACGAGACGCACACGGCCCACAACGCAGACCCGCCTTGATATCCTTGGCGGCACGCCCGTGCCGGTTCGCCCGATCATGGCGGGGCCGCCATTCCTCACGTTCTCCTTACGATCGATCACGCGCGATGCACGACCCGCAAGACAACCTCTTCGCCTACCTCACGTCGCTCCAGCAGTCGGCGCTTACCGCGCTCAAGCGCCTGCCGCTCAAGAGCCGCGCCGCGCAGGGCACGCTCATGGCGCTGCGCGCCGTGTGCAGCGCGGGCCTCGCGTACAGCATCGGCCACGCGCTCCACACGCAACAGGCATTCTGGGCCGCCATCACGGCCATTGCCGTAACCCAGCACGATTACGCCGATACGCTTGCGCAGTCGCGCGACCAGTTCGTTGGCGCGATTGCGGGCGGCGCGGTGGGGCTCGCCACGGCTACGCTCGGCCCGGAGAATCTCGTAGCCTATCTCGTGGCCGTGAGCGTGGTGATCATCGGCTGCTGGTGCCTGAGCGTGAGCAGCGCCGCGCGTCTCGGCGCGATCACGACGACCATTGTCCTGCTCGTGCCCACGAACGGCCCCGTATGGGACATCGCGCTCTTTCGGGTGGCCGAGGTCGCCATCGGCATGGCGTGCGCGGTCCCGGTCTGCTGGCTGTTTTCGTATATCGAGCGACGCTGGCTGCATGCTTGAGCGGCCTTGAGCGCATGGCTCTCTCAACGCGCGCGAAATAAACCATCTCCGCCCGGTCGGGAATCCAGCGCGCGTTAGCGGCGATAATCAGGGCCGCAGTGCAGCGAAGGTCGCCTCCGGCTAAACGCAGTGGGCACACACGGGAAATCCTGCGGCGCGTGCGCGCAGCCGGCGCGCAAACGCCCCCGTCGACGCGAAATCGTGCGAAACTCCCCCGCCGCGCTCCCTCGCCATGCTGGTATTGCGGGGCACGATCGAGAACGAAACCCGCGTTGGCACGCGCCAGCGCCCTTCGCCGCAACTTCACACGCCTATGAACACCACCACCCGTCCCGCTGCTCCGGCCAACCCGCCTTCGCGCAAGTCCATCACCCTGCTGCAGTTGCTCGCGCTGATCGGCGCAGCCGGCATCGCGGCCTCGCTGCTCTTCCGGTACTTCCTCTGAGCGCAGCGCGTCCGGGACGCAACGCAAACCGTTTTCGCTTATGTACAAGAAAGGCGTCGCCCTCGAAATCCAGTTCTCTCCCGAACGCCTGAATGACGGCGCTGGCGATCCATACTGGATCGACCTCACCGCCGACGAAGCCGCCGCGCTGCTCGATACGCTGCAAACGAAGCTCGCTGCGCGCGAAACGACCGCGGCGCCGCTCGTCGTTGCGCTCGACACGTCGCGCGCGAGCGCAGCGGATCAAGCCGCGCCCGCCGCCACATCGCCCGCCGCCGGCACCGACGACGGCTTCAAGCAATGGGTCTGCGTGATCTGCGGTTGGGTCTACGACGAGGCGGCCGGCGCTCCGGATGACGGCCTCGCCCCCGGCACGCGCTGGGCCGACGTGCCCGACGACTGGCGCTGCCCGCTCTGCGACGTGGGCAAGGAAGACTTCGCGCTGATCGAATTCTGAAGCGGGCCTGAGAGCGTCGCGGGCGCGCAGTGGGCGGCCCGCGACGCGCTCAGGCCCCCGCGCGCCCGAGCGGCTCGTAGAACAGCGCGAACAGTTCCGACTGCGAACTCACGCCGAGCTTTGCGTAGATATGCTTCTTGTGCGCCCGCACGGTCTCGAACGAGATTTCGAGCCGCTCCGCGATCGCGCGCGTGGAAAAACCGCTCAGGCTCAGCCGCACCACTTCGATCTCGCGCGCCGTGAGCGGCACGCGTCCGCTTTGCTGCGTGACCGCCTCGATGCGGCTCACGAAGCCCGCTTCATTGAGCTGACTCTCGGGCGCGGCGCTTTCGGCTTCGGGCAGGTCCGACGCCAGCGCCGTCGCCACGCTCTCTTCGAAATGTTCGTATGCGAGCCGCTGCTTCATGAGCGCCACCACCCAAGGCGCAAACATCGCGCACTGCGCGATGTCGCGCTCCGTGTAATGGTGCCTTGCGCCGATTGAGAAAATCAGCGTGCGCTCGCCATCGATCGGCAAGTTGAACTGCATCTCGTCGCCGATGATGTTGCTCTTGAAATAGCGCTGATAGTAGTCCGTCATGCGGAAGTTGTCGGGCGCGACTTCGGCGAGCGTGACGAGCCCCGCGCGCGGCTTTTCGCACGCATTGATGTAGAACGGATCGAGCTGGTACATCGCCTCGAGATACGCGCGGAACAAGAGATCCACGGTGCCGTCGGGCATGGGCGACTCGGCGCAGACGAGCGGCGCGCGATCGCGCGTGAAGACGAGCGCGCACCAGTTGTCGAACGCGACGAAGCGCTCGATCACGCGCGTCATGCGGGTCCAGAAATCGGGGCCGTCGAGGGCGTCGATCAGCGTCGCGATATGGTGATGGAACGCGCGGTCCTGCCAGTCGGGTTCCATGAGTCCTCCGATCAGGGTACCCCTGGTGGGTAATTCCTGGACAAAAATAACGTGGAGATAATAGCCGCTCCTGACGCTCGTGCGGTACCGCTTTCGTCCCTTTCATAGTACGTAAGCCTCGCCGCCCGCAGCGCCCGACGAACCTGCAACCCCGCAGGCACATTCGCAAGCGATTCAACGTAGGCGACAAACGCAGGCGACATAGGAGACAAGCATGCAACTCGAACTCGCGCAGATCCCGCTCGTGGACGGCGCAGTCGCCCCCAATCTGGCCCGCGTTCTCGACGCGATCGGCAAGCGCCGCGAAGGCAGCGATCTGATCGTGTTCCCCGAGGCCACGCTCACCGGCTTTCCCACGCGCGAGAACGTGCGCGACGTGGCCGAAGCGCTCGATGGCCCCTCGCTCTCGAAAGTTCGCGACGCCGCGCGCGCCGCGAACGTGGGCGTGGCCGTCGGCCTCGCCGAGCGCGAAGGCGATCGCTTCTACAACACAACGGTCCTGATCGACGAACGCGGCGACATCGCGCTGCGCTACCGCAAGACGCACCTGTGGGCCACGGACGTTGGCGTGTTCACGCCGGGCGACCGCTTCGAAGTATGCGAATTCAAGGGCATGACCGTTGGCCTCCTGATCTGCTACGACATCGAGTTTCCCGAAACGGCGCGCGCCGTGGCCTCGCTGGGCGCGGAAATGCTCGTCGTCACGAACGGCAACATGGACCCATTCGGCCCTGTGCATCGCCGCGCCATCGTGGCCCGCGCGATGGAGAACCAGATGTTCGCCGCGCTCGTGAACCGCATCGGCAGCGGCGACGACAACCTCACGTTCCCCGGCGAAACGGCGCTCGTGAGCCCGTTCGGCGACGTGCTCTGCGAGCTCAAGGATGAAGACGCGGTGCTGCACGCGAAGGTGGACCGCGCGCTGCTCGCGCAAAGCCGCGAGCACTACAGCTATCTGCACGACGCCCGCGTTGCGCTCGATCTCCTCGACGAAAACGACGCCAACGGACGCCGCTCGCTGAACATCCGCCCGCGCACGCGCTAAAGGCAAGTCAAAGTCACGTCAACGGTACGTCGACGGCGCGCGAAAAACACACGCCAACGCGCACCGCAAGCATCCGCATGGGATGGCATGGCCTCGCCTCACGGCGTGGCCGGCCGGCTCATGCATGCCCCATCCGCAGCACCCTGGAGACAACTGCACCATGAAGCCCGCCACGCCGTCGCATGAACGCGGCACTCACGAACCTCATCTGAAGCGCACGCTCGGCCTGCCGTCCGTGCTCCTGTTTGGCCTCGCCTACATGGCACCGCTGATCGTCTACGGCACCTACGGCGTGCTCGCCGGCGCAAGCCAGGACACCGCCGCACTCGCCTACCTCATCGCACTGATCGCGATCGTGTTCACGGCGCTCAGCTACGGCAAGCTCGCACGCCTCTTTCCCGTGGCCGGTTCCGCCTACACGTACACGCGCAAGAGCTTCAACGCGCACCTGGGCTTCATGATCGGTTGGGCCACGCTGCTCGACTACTTCTTCCTGCCGATGGTGATCTGGTTGATCGGCGCGGCCTACCTGGGCGCCGCATTCCCGAGCGTGCCCACGTGGATCTGGATCGTCGCGTTCATCGTGCTCACGAGCGGACTGAACATCATTGGCATCGAGCTGGCTGCGCGATTCAACATCGTGCTGATGATCGTGCAGCTCGGCATTACCGCGATGTTCGTCGTGCTGTGCCTGCACTATGCCGCGGCAGCTGCCGGCCCTGGCGGCCTCATCACGGCGCAGCCGTTCTTCCAGCCGCACGTGCCGCTCTCGGCGACGATGGCCGGCGCCGCGATTGCCGCGTACTCGTACCTCGGCTTCGACGCCGTTTCCACGCTCACCGAAGAAACCATCGAGCCCGAGAAGAACATTCCGCGTGCCATCCTGCTGATCGCGCTGGTGGGCGGCGCGATCTTCGTGATCGCCGCGTACACGCTGCAGCTCGCTCACCCGGGCGCCGTATTCAAGGACCCGGATTCGGCCGCGTTCGAAATCGCGCGCAAGGTGGGTGGCGATATCTTCGTGACGATCTTCCTCGCCGGGCTGATCCTCGCGCAGTTCGCCTCGGGCATCTCGGCGCAGGCTAGCGTGGGGCGTCTGCTCTATGCAATGGGCCGCGATGAAGTGCTGCCCAAGTCGATCTTCGGCTTCATTCACCCGCGTTTTCGCACGCCTACGATCAACATCGCGATTGCCGGTGCTATCGGTTTGATCGCGCTGAAGCTCGATGTGGCCACTTCCACCTCGTTCATCAATTTCGGCGCGTTCCTCGCGTTTACCTCTGTGAATCTTTGCGTGATTCGCCAGTACTTCAGCGGCGCGGCGGGTACGCGCGGCTTCGGCTTCGTCGGTGGTGTGGTGTTTCCGCTGATTGGTGCCGTGACCGACATCTGGTTGCTGTGCAGCCTCGAAAAGACCGCGATTGTGCTCGGCGTGATCTGGTTCGTGCTCGGCCTCGTGTACCTCGGCTGGATCACGCGATGCTTCCGGCAGGCGCCGCCGGAAATGGCCGTGTGAGTAGCGCGGTTTGGGGTTTTCTTGTTTTCGTGTCGGTATGCAGGCGTTGCCCCTGTGCGGGGC
>NZ_DATJWR010000058.1:0-17306 GCF_035501035.1 Paraburkholderia sp. | reverse complement strand
GTGAGAGCAGTCAAGCTGGAGCGGTAGTTCAGTCGGTTAGAATACCGGCCTGTCACGCCGGGGGTCGCGGGTTCGAGTCCCGTCCGCTCCGCCAGATTCAGAACCGTTCTGCAGCATTGGGCGGGCGTAGTTCAAATGCAGTTCAAGGCGTAAGCCTGTGTTGTCCCCTTCGTCTAGAGGCCTAGGACATCACCCTTTCACGGTGAGTACAGGGGTTCGAATCCCCTAGGGGACGCCAAATTCAAATGCGGCGCCAAGGCAGTATGGCGACGCCGCCAGCGGGAATCGACCGACGCCCGCCGGTGAGAGCAGTCAAGCTGGAGCGGTAGTTCAGTCGGTTAGAATACCGGCCTGTCACGCCGGGGGTCGCGGGTTCGAGTCCCGTCCGCTCCGCCAGAATGAAGCCCGTTGGATACGTCCAACGGGCTTTTTCTTTTTCCGCAGAAGTTTCTCCATCGTTTCACTCAGCCCTCTCTTACGCAGCGTTTCCTCTTCCCGTACGGACAATCTGCGATTGCCGGCGCCTGCGCGTTATCGTAGCGTTGTCGAAATCTTCGTTTCCCCGCTTGCCGACATGTTCGCACCGAACGACATCCCTTCGCAGTTTCAACTGCGACGCGCCACCATGGACGATTTCGAGTTTGCCGAGGCGCTCACGCGCAAGAACATGGGTGGCTACTATCTGCGGCATCATCTCGTCTGGCGTGGCGATCTCTTTCTGGCGAGCTATCGCGAGTCGGAGAACTTCATCCTCGAACTCGAGGGCGAGGCGATCGGCGTGCTGCGCGTCACGCAGGAGGGCGACTCGCTGCACATTCGCGACGTGCAGATTGCCGAAGGGTATCGCGGCAATGGCGCGGGCACGTTTTTGCTCGATATCTCGCATCAATGGGCGCGCGAGCGCGGGTTGCGCGAGTTGCAGTTGCGCGTGTTCGTCGACAACCCGGCGGCGCGTCTCTATCTGCGCATGGGTTATCGGGTAGCGGGGCCGCGGCTTGCGCGTCTCGGTTCGATCCGCCAGATGACGCGGCCGGTTTGAGCGTTGCTCAACGTGGCGCGGCGCGCGTTGCGGCCACTGAATCTTCCGGCTCGTCCTCATCGCGGCCGCCCGTGCCGCGCGCAATGAAGGCGCGCGGGCTTTCTCCGAACGCGCGGCGGAACATCGCCGAAAACGCGCTCTGGCTCTGATAGCCGAGCTCCTGCGCGACGATGGCCATCGGCCGCCCCTGATTGAGCAGTGGAATCGCGCGGGCGAGGATCGCCTGCTGCCGCCACTGCGAAAAACTCACACCCAGTTCGTGACGAAAGAGCCGGGCGATCGTGCGCGTGCTGGCGCCCACGTGCGCGGCCCAGTATTCGAGCGAGCCGGGGCCGGCCGGGTCGGCGATCAAGGCCTCGCACAGCGCGCGCAGACGCTTTTCCTCGGGCATCGGCACGGAGAGCGGCAGTGGCGCCGAGCGCGTGATTTCGTCGAGCGCCAGCGTGCCCAACAGGCGCTCGCGTGCCGGGGCGATGCCGCGCTCGTCGAGCGCCGCGATCGTCTCGCGCAAGAGGCCCGAGACCTCGACCACGCGACAGGCATCGAGGCCGGGCGGAATGACCGACTCGTCCACGTAGAGCGTGCGCAGGAAGGCGTCCTCGACGATCACCACTTCGTGCGTGACACGCGGTGGGACCCAGATCGCGCGCGAGGGCGGCACCATCCAGGTCGTGCCGGGCGTCGTCATGCGCAGCACGCCGCGCGACGCATAAGCAAGCTGCGCCCACGCGTGCGTATGCTGCGCGATGCGCACACCGGCTGGCATCGGCCGCGAGCGCACGCGGATGGGGTGCGTGGACATCGGTGCAAACTCGGGCGGGATATCGATGAGTTCGGCGGTCGGCGTCGGATTGGCGAGCGGATCCTGGGGCATGACGGGCAGGCTGGCGCGGGAAGGAGCGCAGTCATTGTAGACGCCTGACGCGCGGACGAGATCTGGCTGACTGGCGGCGAGTCGGGCCGCATGAATTTATGGCCGGGCATAATGTGCGGGAATCGACATTGCGCTCGTGTCGGGCGGGCCGCCTTGAAGGAGAAAAAAGCCATGAAATACGTGTTCGTCTACGGCACCTTGCGCGCGGGCGAGATCAACGACATCAATCTGGCGGCCGATCGCCACGCGATCGCGCGGCCGCGTCACCTCGGGCTTACGAGGCTCCCGGGGCGGCTCTTCGACTTCGGGACCTATCCGGGGATGGTGGCCGAACCCAATGTCGATGCGCAGTCGACGGTCGTCGGCGACGTCTACGAAATCGACGATGCGCTCTTGCCCGTGCTCGACGAAATCGAGCAGGTCTATCCGGGCGTCGACGGTCTCTTCGTTTCGAAGGAAGTGGACCTCGAAGTGCAGGGCGAACGCGTCGCCTGCCTTTACTATCCCGTCGCGCCGGCCGCGGTCGCGGGGCGTCCCGAGATCGAGGGCGGCGACTGGGTCGCGCACCGGCGCGCACGCTGAACGTGCCCGGTGCGGCGCGCCTCTCGCGCGGCGCATGAAAGCATGAAGGCCCGGCGGATTCGCATCCGCCGGGCCTTTTTCATCGGCTGGCGCGAGACGTTGCTACGCGCGCGGGGCCGATCAGATTTCTTCGTAGAGCGGCAGCGTCAGGAACTCGACGAAGTTCTCCGACGTCGACATCTGCTCGAAGATCTGCGCGGCGCGCTCGTACGGCTTCGTGTCGCCGCCCACCACGCCCTTCACCTTGTCGAGCTCCTGCGGGATCAGTTCGCGCACGAATTCGGCCGTGACCTTGCGGCCGTCTTCGAGCTTGCCCTTCGGCGAGCGGATCCACTGCCACACCTGCGAGCGCGAAATTTCGGCGGTCGCGGCGTCTTCCATGAGGTTGTGGATCGGCACGCAGCCATTGCCCGCGAGCCACGAGCCGAGATAGTGGATGCCCACGTTGATATTGTTGCGCAGGCCCGCTTCGGTGATCGGCGCTTCCGGACGGAAGTCGAGCAGGTCCTTGGCCGCCACGTTGACGTCGGGGCGCTGCTTGCCGATCTGGTTCGGCTTGTCGCCGAGCACCTTCACGAACTCTTCCATCGCGATCGGCACGAGACCCGGGTGCGCGACCCAGCCGCCGTCGTAGCCGTCGCTTGCATCGCGTGCCTTGTCCGAGCGCACGCCGGCCATGGCCTTCTCGTTGGCGGCCGCGTCGTTCTTGATCGGAATGAGCGCGCTCATGCCGCCGATGGCCGGCGCGTTGCGCTTGTGGCAGGTCTTCAGCAGCTCGAGCGCGTAGGCGCGCATGAACGGCACCGTCATCGTGATCTGCGAGCGGTCGGCAAGGCAGAAGTCCTTGTCGTTCTTGAACTTCTTGATTGCCGAGAAGATGTAATCCCAGCGGCCCGCGTTCAGGCCCGAGCTGTGCTCGCGCAACTCATAGAGGATCTCGTCCATCTCGAACGCGGCAAGGATCGTTTCGACCAGCACCGTCGCGCGGATCGTGCCGCGAGGAATGCCCACGCTTTCCTGCGCCGCGACGAAGATGTCGTTCCACAGGCGCGCCTCGAGGTGGCTTTCCATCTTCGGCAGATAGAAGTACGGGCCGCTGCCGCGCGCGATCAGCTCCTTCGCGTTGTGGATCAGATAGAGCGCGAAGTCGAAGACGCCGCCCGACACGCGCTGGCCGTCCACCGTCACGTGCTTCTCATCGAGGTGCCAGCCGCGCGGGCGCACGATCAGCGTCGCGATCTTGTCGTTGAGCTTGTACGACTTGCCGCCTTGCTCGAGCGAAATCGTGCGGCGCACCGCGTCCTTGAGGTTGATCTGGCCAATGATCTGGTTTTCCCAGTTCGGCGAGTTCGAGTCCTCGAAGTCGGTCATGTAGGAGTCCGCACCGGAATTCAGTGCGTTGATGATCATCTTGCGCTCGACCGGGCCCGTGATTTCCACACGGCGGCATTCGAGGTCCTTCGGCAGCGCGGCGATCTTCCAGTCGCTTTCGCGGATCGATTTCGTCTCGGCAAGAAAGTCGGGGCGCTCGCCGGCGTCGAGGCGCTTCGTGCGCTCGGCGCGCGCCTTCAGCAGTTCCTGGCGACGCGGCTCGAACGCGCGGTGAAGCTTCGCGACGAGTTCGAGGGCTTCGGGCGTAAGGATCGATTCGAAACCGGGCTGAATGTCTGCGTCAGCCGTGATCTGCATGCCTTGCGGCAGGTGCAATGTGTTCGCCATTTGCTAGCTCCTTGGTCGGTCAGATTGTGATTGCGTGGTTGTTATGACTGCGTCGCGCGGGTGTGCCGTCACGCGCCCGGGCCGGGGCGCGGCCGGCTACGCCTTGCGGGCGCAGCGGTTTCGATAAAGGCGGCGAGTTCTGCCATGCCGCCGCCGGTGCCATGCGGGCTCACGCCGAGTTCCTCGGCGGGCAGCCGCTGGCGGTTGATCCAGAACGTGGTATAGCCGAACCAGCCGGCGCCCGCGGCGTCCCACCCATTGGACGACACGAAGACCATCTCGTGCGGCGCCGCGCCGAAGGCGGCCGGGCCCAGCGAATAAGCGGCGGCGGCCGGCTTGTAGGCACGCACGGCGTCGACCGAGAGCACATGATCGAAGACGCCACTCATGCCGGCGCTCTTCACGGCGATGTCGAGCATCTCCGGGTTGCCGTTCGAGAGAATTGCGAGGCCCGTGCGCACGCCGTCCTCGCGCGGTTCGCGCAGGCGGCGCAGCGCGGGCAGCACGTCGGGGAACGCGGAAAGGCAGGCGTATTCGTCCATCAAACGCTTTTCGCCCGCGCCCGTGAGCGCCAGGTTCAGGCGGCGCGCGGCGTAGCGCAGCGCGTCGAGCGTGATGCCCCAGAAGGGGCGGTAGCGTGCGCCGGCCGGGTCGGAGAGCGTGCGCAGCTGCGTGTATTCGATTTGCTTCAGGCGCCAGAGCTGCGAGAGCGCGTCGCCGTGACCGGGGAACATCTGCTCCGCAGCCGCGACGACCGAATGCACGTCGAAAAGCGTGCCGTACGCGTCGAAGATCACTGCCTTGGGGAATGGTGTCGCGCCTTGGGGCGCGCTTGGTGTCGTTCTGGCCGACATAGCCTTGCACTCCATCTTCAGAGGTCGAGGTCGATTGTATTCATGAGGCGTATGACTGAAAAAGGCGGGATTGATCACTTGATCTTTTACTTTTACCCACCTAATCTGTCCGCCTGTCTCGTTAATTCGACCGTTTCCGTAACTCATAGCCTGCCGATGGACCGCTTCAAGCAGATCGAGACCTTCGTCACCGTGGCCGCCAAGGGCAGCCTTTCCGCAGCCGCCCAGGCCGAGGGCGTCGCGCCCGCCATCATTGGCCGTCGCATCGACGCGCTCGAGGAGCGCCTCGGCGTGAAACTGCTCGTGCGCACCACGCGGCGCATCACGCTCACCTTCGAGGGTTCGGCGTTCCTCGAGGACTGCCAGCGCATCATCCACGACATGCAGAACGCCGAGGCGAGCGTTTCGGCGGGCGGCGTGAAGGCGAGCGGGCATCTGCGCGTATCGGCGCCGGCGGGCTTCGGGCGGCGCCATGTCGCGCCGCTCGTGCCCGATTTCACGGTCGCGCACCCGGACGTGAGTCTCGCGCTCGATCTCTCGGACCGGCTCGTCGATCTCGTGAACGAGGGCTTCGATTGCGCGGTGCGCCTGGGCGAGCTGCCCGATTCGTCCCTCGTGTCGCTCAAGCTCGGCGAGAACCGCCGCGTGTGCGTGGCCGCGCCCGCGTATCTGTCGCGGCGCGGCGCGCCCGAAACGCTCACCGACCTCGCACGCCACAACTGCCTCGCGTTCGGCGCGAGTACGAACCAGCAGCGCGGCTGGACGTTCCAGCAGGACGGCAAGGTGGTGCAGATCCGCGTGGCGGGCACGATGGAATGCTCGGACGGCGCGGTGCTGCACGAATGGTGTCTTGCAGGCCACGGCCTCGCGTGGCGCTCGTGGTGGGAAGTCGGCGAGGATATCGCGGCGGGCCGGCTCGTGGCCGTGCTCGACGCGTTCGCCGCGCCGCCCATCGGCATTCATGCCGTGTTTGCGCAGCGCCGCCATTTGCCGCTGCGCGTGCGCCTCTTTCTCGACTATCTCAAGCATACCTACGGTCAGCCCGGTTACTGGGGATAGGGGCGCGATGCGTGTTTCCGATATTCGGAGTGACCCGCATGCGCGCCTTGCGTCTATTTTTCGCGCACTACAATCGACCTGAGGGCCCTTGCGCGTGCCGGCGCGAGGTGCCGCCCGACTTGCGCCGTAACCCGCCGCTGGCGACCACGGAGGGCACCATGTTCAAGCACATTCTCGTTCCGACCGATGGCTCGGAGCTGTCGAAGAAGGCGATCGACGGCGCGATCGACCTTGCGCGCACAGTTGGTGCACGCGTTACGGCCTACGCGTGTCTCCCGCAATATCCGTACTCGCCTTATTCCGATGTCGTGATCGAGCCGCCCGGCGACTTCCAGACGCGCAGTGAGCGAGAGGCGCGCACGCATCTGCAGGAAGTCGAGGCGGCGGCGCGCAGCGCGGGCGTGAGTTGCGAGAGCCGCACGAGCGTGCATCCTTCGCCGTATCTCGGCATCATCGAAGCCGCCGAATCCGGCGGCTGCGACGTGATATTCATGGCCTCGCACGGGCGACGCGGGCTCGGCAGCCTGCTGATCGGCAGCGAGACGCAGCGCGTACTCACCCATACGAAGATTCCGGTCATCGTCTATCGCTAGGCGGCCTGGCCGGTTGCATCATTTGCGTCTTTTGCTTCGATATCGCGCGAGCGGCGCATGGGCGGTGCGGCAATCGCCCATGCGCCTTTCGAACCCAACGCGTCGATCGCCGCTTCCACGGTTTTGCGCATTCGGGGATCCGCGCTGAAGCTCACGGCGTTGCACGCCCCGTGCGTTGGCTGGGCGTGCCGCGCGCCGGATTCTGTCCAGCGCGCGCGGCCTGAGTCTTCTCTCGCTTGCGGGAACGCTCCCGCTTCGTCTGCTCCTCCCTGCAGCACCCTGCGGCGTGCGCACGCAGCGCGCCGGTCGGCGGCCGGCGCGCTCCCGCCAAGGTAACGCGTGCCGGCCGTCTTCCCGCGCGGCGACGTGCGCCGCCGTTGCTGCCGGTGGTCTTACGCCACCTTCTTGTCGAAGAACTGTTCGTCTTCCGTCGAACCGTGCAGCGCCGTGGTCGACGCTTCGCGCTCGACCGTCTGCGTCACGGCGTCGAAGTAGCCCGTGCCGACTTCGCGCTGATGCTTGACGGCGGTGAAGCCCTTTTCTGCGGCGGCGAACTCGGCCTGCTGGAGTTCGACGAAGGCGCTCATGTTCTGGCGCGCATAGCCGTGGGCGAGGTTGAACATCGAGTAGTTGAGCGAGTGGAAGCCAGCGAGCGTGATGAACTGGAACTTGTAGCCCATCGCGCCCAGCTCCCGTTGGAACCTGGCGATCGTCGCGTCGTCGAGGTTCTTCTTCCAGTTGAACGACGGCGAGCAGTTGTACGAGAGCAGCTTGCCCGGGAACTGCTTGTGGATCGCTTCCGCGAACTTCTTCGCGAACTCGAGATCGGGCTTGCCGGTTTCGCACCAGATCATGTCGGCGTACGGCGCGTAGGCGAGACCGCGCGAGATGGCCTGGTCGAGGCCATTGCGCGTGCGGAAGAACCCTTCCACGGTGCGCTCGCCGGTGAGGAACGGCTTGTCGTTGTCGTCGATGTCCGAGGTGACGAGGTCGGCGGCTTCCGCATCGGTGCGGGCGAGCAGCACGGTCGGCACGCCGCAGACGTCGGCGGCCAGACGAGCGGCCGTCAGCTTGGCGATGTTCTCACGCGTCGGCACGAGCACCTTGCCGCCCATGTGGCCGCACTTCTTGACCGAAGCGAGCTGGTCCTCGAAGTGCACGCCCGCGGCGCCCGCTTCGATCATCGCCTTCATCAGTTCGAACGC
The DNA here is from genome assembly GCF_035501035.1 of Paraburkholderia sp. Lineage (GTDB taxonomy): Bacteria > Pseudomonadota > Gammaproteobacteria > Burkholderiales > Burkholderiaceae > Paraburkholderia. Next base: position 9,381 of record NZ_DATJWR010000058.1, on the reverse strand, counting down.
GTTCAGCACGCCGCCGAAGCCCGCTTCAGCGTCGGCCACGATCGGCTGGAAGAAGTCGACGTAACCCTCGTCGCCCGGGTTCTTGCCTTCGGACCACTGGATCTGGTCGGCGCGCGTGAGCGTATTGTTGATGCGCTTGACGACCTGCGGCACCGAGTTGGCGGGGTAGAGCGACTGGTCCGGGTACATTTCGCCCGCGAGGTTGGCGTCGCCCGCGACCTGCCAGCCCGAGAGATAGATCGCCTTGAGGCCGGCCTTGACTTGCTGCATGGCCTGGTTGCCCGTGAGCGCGCCCAGCGCGTTGATGAACGGCTCGGTGTTCACGCCCTGCCAGAGCTTCTCGGCGCCGGTTTTGGCGAGCGTGTGCTCAGGCTGGATCGAGCCGCGCAGGCGCACCACGTCTTCAGCCGTGTAGTTTCGCTTGATGCCCTTCCAGCGCGGATCGGTTTCCCATTGCTGTTGGAGTTGCTCGGCTTGCTGTTGACGAGTCGACATGGTGTGCCTCCTTGATTTGCCTGAGAGTGAAGCGCCAATCGGAACTGCGGAATCACTGAATCTCACGAAACCGGAGCGCCTGGTTCTGGGTTCGGGGCGTTTCGCTTCGCGAAGTCTTATATAAGAGTCTAGGCAAATCGTTCGGCAGGTAACAGGCCAGCAATGAGCTTTTTTGCGGATTTTTATTTAATATAAATCAAATAGTTATGGCGTTTGTTTTGCAATATGAAACGAAATTTTCCATCTTGCAATGGCGCTCGTTGTGCCACGCAGCACGATTTTTTACGACGCAAAAAAATTTTCCATATTGTGAAATGTGCGCGAAGGCAAAAAAAACCGGTGCCGAAGCACCGGTCGTAAGCGTTTCACCGCAGCAGCGGGGCGGGTGAAGCACCGCGCCGCGTGCCGCTTTCACGCTTTAGCTATCGCGACGTGCGCCACGCGGGCCGTCGTTGCGGCGTGCGCCGTAACCGCCGTCGCGCGAGCGACCGTAGCCTTCGCGCTGCTGGCCGAAGCCACCGCGGGCGCCTTCGCCGCGCGGGGCGCCAGCCGCAGCAGCGCCGTCACGCGAACCGTAGCCGCCTTCACGGGCGCCATAGCCACCGCGCGAGCCTTCCGGCTTGTTGCCCCAGCTGCTGCCATTGCGGTCGCCGCCGCGGTTGCCGTAGCCACCCGGCTTGCCGTTGCCGCTACCATTACCATTGCCGCTGCCAAAGCGGCGGCCGCCGCCATTGCCGCCCGGACGGCCGCGACCACCACCGAAGCCGCGGTTGGCCGGCGGCGCCTTGCGTGGCTCCAGGCCTTCCACGACGTTCACGGGCAGCGGCGAGCGCACGAAGCGCTCGATGCGCTTGAGCGCCCCTTGCTCGGCGTGATGCACGAGACTCACCGCCACGCCCGAGCGGCCCGCGCGGCCGGTACGGCCGATACGGTGCACGTAATCCTCGGCGAACTTCGGCAGGTCGTAGTTGAAGACGTGCGTGATGCCCGGGATGTCGATGCCGCGCGCCGCGACGTCGGTCGCGACGAGCACGCGCACACGGCGCTCGCGCAGCGCGCGGATCGTGCGATTGCGCGCGCCTTGCGGCAGGTCGCCGTGCAGCGCGGCGGTTTCGAAGCCCGCGTCGGCGAGCTTGCCGGCGAGTTGATCGGCGTCCATCTTCGTGGCCGTGAACACGACGGCCTGGTCGAGGCTCTCATCGCGCAGCAGGTGGTCGAGCAGGCGATCCTTGTGGTCGCGGTCGTCCACGTAGTGCACGGTCTGCGCGATGTTCGAAGCCGCTTCGACCTTGCGCACGATCTCGATGCGCTCCGGGTTCTTCAGCAGGCGGCCGGTGATCGACGCGATCTTGCCGTCGAGCGTAGCCGAGAACAGCATGGTCTGGCGCGACTCGGGCGTGGCGGCGACGATCGTATCGATGTCGTCGATGAAGCCCATGTCGAGCATGCGGTCGGCTTCGTCGAGTACGAGCATCTTGAGCTCGGACAGATCGATGCGGCCGCGCTCCAGGTGGTCGAGCAGACGGCCGGGCGTCGCCACGAGAATTTCGGGGTTCTTGGCGAGCAGCATGAGCTGCTGGCCATAGGCCACACCGCCGAGAATGCTGACGGTGCGCAGGCGGCGCAGGTGCTTGCCGTACGTCGAAGCGGCGGTCGTCACCTGCATGGCGAGCTCACGCGTGGGCGTGAGGACGAGCAGGCCCGGGCGCGCCACGGGCTGCGGGCGGCGCTGACGGCGATCGCCCTGGCCTTGCTGAGCTTGCTGGCCTTGCGGACGCGGCTCGCGCGGCTGGGCGGCCTGGGCTTTCTGGATCTGCGCGAAGCGCTCGATGGCGGGCAGCATGAAGGCTGCGGTCTTGCCCGAACCGGTCGGGCTCGAGACCAGCAGGTCGCGGCCCGAGATCGCCGCAGGAATGGCGCGTTCCTGCACGGGCGTAGGGGCCTTGTAGCCCGCCGCGGTCAGCGCGGAGACGATCTCCGGCGACAGACCGAGCGATGCGAACGTGGGGCCTTCGGGCGTGTCGGCTGCATCAGCGGCAGCGGCGACAGGCTGATCGAGTCCGAGGGCTTCGTTGGCGATCGCGTCGAGGGGGCTTTGGGTATTGCTCGAAGTCATGAAAATCCTTGGTACACAGGAAATAGAACGTCGGCGCCAATCGGCATACCCAAGTCGTCGGATTTTGCGAACAAATCGAAAAACGGGGGCAATCCGCACACACAGGCGGATTTTCGTTAGAAGCTGTTTTGGGTGCGACTTGTGCCGGGATTGGCCAGTCGCCAGCCTGATACTTGACGGCCCGAAAACTGGGCCACGGCAGGGGGGGGACAGGTTCTAAACTGGATTGGAGCTAAACGCTACGAGGCGTCGTGCTGATCGAACGGGCGACCGGAGCGCGACGCAGCACGCATTGTATCTCGTTTTGTTGCGGCGCGCCAGAGCGATGTGCGGCTGCTTTGCAGCGCCCGGTGCAATAGGCCGGGCGGCGGGCTGCGGGAGGGCCCGCGAGCCTGGTGTCGGGCGGACGCCGAACAGGGCGGCCTGGCGCAATCAGCTCGCAGCGCCGCTCTTGAGCGACTCGACGAGCTCGACATACTGCTGCCTGGCCGTTTCCTGCGCCGTGCCTTGCAGCGCAGCCCACGCTTCATACTTGTACTTGCCGACGATGTCGGTGAAGCCCGGCTTGTCGCCGTGCACGTCGCCTTCGGTTGCCTGCTTGAAAAGCGCGTACAGGCGCAGCAGCGTCAGGTTGCCGGGGCGCTCCGGAAGCTGTTGCACGTCCTGCTGGGCCTGTGCGAATTGGGCGTTCAGATCGCTCATGGGGGTTTCCTCCGCGGATTGATTCGGGTAAGCGCGCCGATGGTAGCAGTGTGATCCGACGAAAGGCTGGAGCGATTCCTCCACTCGGGGCGGCAAGAGGCGGGCGAGGGGGCCACGTATGGCGAGAGGCGTGGGCCCGCGCGTGGGGTGGGGCATTACAATAGCGCTCATCATGACTGAAACCGTGCTGCTTGCCCTCGATACCTCGACCGAATACTGCTCGGTCGCATTGCTTCGCGTCGCCGCTGGTGGCGCCGGCATTTCTGCCTCTGGCACCGACTCAGCGTTCGCCGCCGGCGCTGCAATGGGCGCCGGGCCCGGCATCGAATCGCGCTCCGAAGTGAGCGTCTGGGTGCGTCACGAGGCCACCGGGGCGGTCTCCAGCACGCGCCTCTTGCCGGCCATCGCAGAGCTGTTCGACGAAGCCGGCCTCACGCTCGCCGACTGCGATGCCATCGCGTTCGGCGCGGGCCCTGGATCCTTCACTGGTCTGCGCACGGCGACGGGCGTGGCCCAAGGCCTTGCGTTCGGCCTCGACATCCCCGTGGTGCCGGTGGGCACGCTGCTCGTCTGCGCGGAAAGCGCACGGTTGCGCGACCCCGCGGCGACGCGCGTGCTTGCCGCACTCGATGCGCGCATGGACGAGGCCTACTGGGCCGATTACGCGTGGGATGCCGCGGCGGGCGAGTGGCGCACGCTGCAGGTGGCGTCGCTGGACGCTCCGGAGCGCATCGTCGCGCCCGACGCGCCGTTCACGCTGGCGGGCAACGCGGCTGCAGCGTTCGGCGCGCGCCTGACGGCGGCGGCCGCCGCGCGCGCGATCGACGGCGAGGCACTCCCGCACGCGCTGCCGCTCGCCCACGCGGCGTTGCGGGCGTACCGCGCGGGCCGCACGCAACGCGCCGACGAGGCCGCGCCCGAATACGTGCGCAACAAGGTCGCGCAGACCACGGCCGAGCGGCTCGCCGCCAAGGCCGCCGCGCAAGGCGCTGCCGGCAGCGAGGGCGTGCGATGAGCGGTGTGCTCATGACCGACCGCTACCTGTCGCCAATGACCGAGAGCGACCTGGACGAGGTCGTGATCGTCGAGCGCCTCGCGTACGAGTTTCCGTGGTCGCGCGGCAATTTCGAGGACTCGCTGCGTAACGGCTATTACGGCCTGTGCATGCGCCACGTAACCGGCACGCTGATCGGCTACTGCGTGCTGATGCCCGTGGTGGACGAGATGCATCTGCTGAATCTGTGCGTCGCGCCGCAGGCGCAGGGCGCGGGCGCGGGCCTCACAATGCTGCGCGAGGCCGTGCGCATCGCGCGCGCGCAGGGGCTCGATGGCCTGCTGCTCGAAGTGCGTCCGACCAACCATCGGGCGATCCGTTTGTACGAGCAATTCGGCTTCGTCACGATTGGCCGTCGCAAGAACTACTATCCGGCCCGGCATCACAGCCGTGAGGACGCGCTCGTCATGCGTTTTTCTTTTGCAGGGGAGGGCGCGGATGCCGCTCGATGAGATCGCGCTGGAGGAGCTCGGGCTTGCTCCGCGCTGGGTGCGCAAGGGCACGCAGGGAGTAGCGAAGGCGGTGCAAGCGCCTCGCGAAGAGGAGCCAGGCATGCCAGCGCCTGCACGCGCGGCTGCGCCCGAAATGTTGCGTGGCGAAAGCGAAACGCCGGTGGAACAGGCGCAGCGTGCAGTTGCCGCACCGCTCGCGAACGTTGCGCGCGAAACCATCGTGCGCGCGGCAGGCTCGGATGAGCCGCTGATCGCAGCGTCCGCAGCCGAAACGCAACCGGCCCGCGCGGAGCCTTCGCCGCCAGCGCAAGCCGCTTCGCCAGCAGCGAAGCCCACAGCGCTTTCGTCCGACGAACCGCCGCCCTTTACCGAAGACGATTTCGCCTGGTTCGATTCGGTGGCGCAGCCCGTGCTGCCGCACGACGCCGTGCCCGCGCAGACGGCCGGCGCTTCCGGCAACGACATCGCGACGCTCGACTGGGACGCACTCGCCGAGCGCGTCGCGTCATGTACACGCTGCCGCCTGTGCGAAAAGCGCACCAACACCGTGTTCGGCGTGGGCGATCGCGAGGCCGACTGGATGCTGATCGGCGAAGCGCCTGGCGAAAACGAGGATCGTCTCGGCGAGCCTTTCGTCGGCCAGGCGGGCAAACTGCTCGACAACATGCTGCGCGCGCTCTCGCTCGCGCGTGGCGAAAACGTCTACATCGCGAACGTCATCAAATGCCGTCCACCCGGCAACCGTAATCCGGAGCCGGACGAAGTCGCGCGTTGCGAGCCGTATCTGCAGCGCCAGGTCGCGCTCGTGAAGCCGAAGATCATCGTCGCGCTCGGCCGCTTCGCCGCACAGAGCCTGCTCAAGACCGACGGCAGCATCGCGTCGCTGCGGGGGCGCGTTCACGAGTACGAGGGCGTGCCCGTCATCGTCACCTATCACCCCGCGTATCTGTTGCGTAGCCTCCAGGACAAGGCGAAGGCCTGGGCCGACCTCTGTCTCGCGCGCGACACGTGGCGCGCGGCGTCCGGCGGCGAGCAATGAACGCCGCGCGGCCCGCGGGTGCTTGCGGCGCGACGGGCGACGCGGGCACCGACGGGCCGCTTCTTGCGACTGAGACGACTGTGCGGGAAAGCGCGCCCGCCACGAGCGGATTCAACGACGCCTTCGATACCCTCGCCGATCCGGCCGTGCGCGATCTCGCGTGGCTGCTCTTTAGCGCCGATCTGTTGCGCGCACAACCCCCGTTGGCCCCGCTTGCACAATGGTGGACGAATGCGCAGGAAGCTCACGCCGCGCACGACTGGCTCGTCCAGCTCGATCATGATCCGGTGCACTTGCACGAGGCGCTTGCGGCCGCGCCGACAAACCGCCTCGGGCGCTATGCCGAGATCCTGCTCGGCTGGTTCCTCGCCAATGGGCCGGCGGCGCGACTCGTCGCGCAAAACGTGGCGCTGCGTCACGCCGGTCGCACACTCGGCGAGTGCGATTTTCTCGTGCGCGTGCGCACCGGAGAGTGCCTGCATTGGGAGCTGGCGGTGAAGTGTTACCTGCACGTCGGCAGTCCCGATGGCCAACGTGCGTCTCTTGCCGAATACGTCGGCCCGAACCTGCGCGATCGCTTCGATCTGAAGCTGGCGCATCTGCGCGATCATCAGTTGCGCTTGACCACACGCGAGGAATTCGCTTCGCTCGGTTACGGCGGTCCGTGGCTCGCGCAGATGTTCGTGAAGGGCTGGCTTTTCTATCGGGCGGGAGAGGCGGCGTCGGCACGCGTGGAAGACGCACCTGAGCTGGCCGCCGATCACGGGCGAGGCTGGTGGGTGACGCGTTCCGACTGGCCGGCGTTCGCGCGGCAACAAGCGGCCGGTGGCTGGAGCGTGCTCCCCAGACTCGCGTGGCTCGCGCCGCGCAGGCTGGCGGGCGGGGCAACGCCCGGCGATCAAGGAGAGGATATCGCCGCCGATCGCTCAGCGCCGAGCGGGGTGGTGGCTCACGCAACTAACAGCGATCCACCCGCGAGCGCCAGCACAGCTCAAGTGGCAAGCGACAACGACCGTGCGCAGCCCGCGAACTTCGCCGCGTCCACGGCGCTCGCGGCGCCGGCTGATCCTGAGGCCATACTCGCCGCATTGACGCGGCCACAGGACCCCGTGCTGCTCGCCGCATTCACCAGGGATGGTGCGGGCGCCTGGCGCGAGCAGTCGCGCGGTTTCATCGTTCCCGATGACTGGCCCGCGCGCGCCGTCGCGTTCGCACATCAGTGAGCGCTCGGGAATTCCCTCACCACCAGCGCCAGAAGTGATGCACCGGTCCGACGCCATGGCCGACGTCGAGCCGCGTACTCGCCTCGAGCGCCCCCGTCAGGTACTGCTTGGCCTCACCGACAGTGGGCGCCAGCGTGCCGCGTTGCGGCCACAGCGCGGCAATCGCCGAAGAAAGCGTGCAGCCTGTGCCGTGCGTATTCGTGACAGGCACGCGCGGGCCGCCAAGGCGCAGCGTGCCGCCCGCTTCGATGAGCCAGTCGGGGCTGTCTGCGCTGCCGAGGTGGCCGCCCTTCATCAGCACGGCCTGCGCCCCGAACGCACGCAGCGCTTCGCCTTGCTCGATCATGGCCGCTTCGTCGGTGGCCGGCGCGACGCCGAGCAGCGCCGCGGCTTCCGGCAGATTCGGCGTGACGACGCCCGCGAGCGGCAGCAGTTCTTCGCGCAGCGCGGCCACGGCTTCGGGCGCGAGCAGCGCGTGGTTGCTCTTCGAGATCATCACGGTGTCGAGGACGACGCGCTGTGGCCGGTGGCGGCGCAGCGCGTCGGCCACGGCGCGCACGATCGGCGCGTTGGCAAGCATGCCGATCTTCACCGCATCGATGCGGATGTCGTCGAACACGGCGTCAAGCTGCGCAGTGACGAAGCCCGCATCGGGCGCGTGGATCGCCGTGACGCCGCGCGTGTTCTGCGCGGTCAGCGCCGTGACGACGCTCGCGCCGTAGGCGCCGAGCGCGGAGAACGCCTTGAGGTCGGCCTGGATGCCTGCGCCGCCGCCGGAGTCGGAGCCGGCGATCGTGAGGACGTTGAAAATCGGAGAATTCATGGCAGCGTCAGGAGCGCGTCTCGCGCGGCATGCAGCCGCGCCGGCGCGCGAAAGTGTTGGTTCAGCGGTTGGGGCGGCCGGCATGCGCTCGGGCGCGCGCCCTCAATGCCTGTGATTTTCGCCGATCAGGGCGACCGAGTCGAACGAGCGTTGATTGGCCTGGTGGCGGCGCATCACGAACCACATCATCAGGCAGACGAAGGTGCCGAACAGCACGATCACAATGGTCACCGGCACGTCGAGCCAGACGAGCACGGCATAGAGGCACAGCATCACGAGCACAGAGAGGTTCTCGTTGAAGTTCTGCACGGCGATCGAGTGGCCTGCCGAGAGCAGCACGTGGCCGCGGTGCTGGAGCAGGGCATTCATCGGCACGACGAAGAAGCCCGAGAGGCCGCCCACGACCATGAGGAACAAGTATGCGAAAAGGAGGTAGCCGGAAATGCGCACGTGGCCGATATGCAGGCCCCAGTGCGGCGGAAAGAGATGGCGCGTGTAGAACGCCATCAGCATCACGGCGAGCCCCATGATGATGCCGACCGGCAGCACGGAGAGTGATTTCTTGAGCGGTATGCGCGCGGCTGCGATCACCGCGCCGACTGCCACGCCTACGGCCACCACGGCCTGGAGCACCGCGCCTTCGGAGAGCGACATGCCGAGCGAAACCTCCGCCCACTTGAGCACGATGAACTGCAGCGTCGCGCCCGCGCCCCAGAAGAGCGTCGTGACCGCGAGCGAGATCTGGCCGAGCTTGTCGCGCCAGAGCGTGTTGAAGCAGTCGGCGAAGTCGGTGATGAGTCGGATCGGGCCGTGCTGCTGGCGCGGATAGCGCGCGCCGGTGTCGGGGATGCGCAGGTTGAAGAGCGCGGCGATGACGTAGATCCCCATGATGACGAGCATCGCGGCTTCGGCCGGGGTGTTGATCGCGGCGGGCGTATGCCGCATCACGTGCGAGGCGATGTGGGGACTGATGAGCGCGCCGCCGAGCACGGTGCCGAGGATGATCGAGCCGACCGTGGTGCCCTCGATCCAGCCATTCGCGGCGACGAGGCGCTCAGCCGGCAGCAGCTCGGTGAGAATGCCGTACTTCGCCGGCGAATAGGCTGCCGCGCCGAAACCCACCACGCCATAGGCGAGCAATGGGTGGGTGCCCGCGAGCATCATGCCGCAGCCCACGACCTTGATCGTGTTCGTGATGAACATCACGCGGCCCTTGGGGCGGGAGTCTGCGAAGGCGCCGACGAACGCGGCAAGAACGACATAGGAGAGGACGAAGAACAGCTTGAGCAGCGGCGTCATCCAGTTCGGGGCGTGGAGGTCTTTCAGCAGTGCAATCGCAGCGATGAGGAGCGCATTGTCGGCCAACGACGAAAAAAACTGCGCGGCCATGATGGTGTAAAAGCCTTTTTTCATCTGATGCGATGCTTTCCTCGCTGCGGTCCGTCCGCCCCGGACGGGTGGGAGGCATCCGGGCTTA
>NZ_DATJWR010000057.1:0-6012 GCF_035501035.1 Paraburkholderia sp. | reverse complement strand
GCCCGAACTGATGCTGCTCGACGAACCGACCCAGGGCATGGGCCACGAAGACGTGGACCGCGTGACGGCGCTCATCAAGAAGGTCTCGAGCGGGCGCACGATCCTCATGGTCGAGCACAACATGAACGTGATCGCGGGCATATCCGACACCATTACGGTGCTGCAGCGCGGCGAGGTGCTCGCCGAAGGCAGCTACGCGGAAGTTTCGAAGAACCCGCTCGTGGCCGAAGCCTATATGGGCAGCGCGGACGCGGCGCTGACGGGGGCGCACGCATGAATACAGTGACCGAACGCGAGCCCGTGGCCGCCGCGGGTGCGGCCGAGGGCGCGCTCGCGCTGGAGATCACCGGGCTGCAGGCGTGGTATGGGGAGTCGCACATTCTGCATGGCGTCGATCTCACCGTCGCGCGCGGCGAGGTCGTCACGCTGCTCGGGCGCAACGGCGCCGGGCGCACCACGACGCTGCGCGCCATCATGGGGCTCACGGGGCGGCGCACGGGGTCGATCCGCGTGGGCGGGCGCGAGACCATCCACATGCCCACGTATCGCATCGCGCATTGCGGCGTGGGGTATTGCCCGGAGGAGCGCGGCATCTTCGCCAGCCTGTCGTGCGAGGAGAATCTGCTGCTGCCGCCGCACATCGGCGCAAAAGACGCCCAGGGCATGTCGCTCGACGAGATCTACACGATGTTTCCCAATCTCGCCGAGCGTCGCCACAGCCAGGGCACGCGCCTTTCGGGCGGCGAGCAGCAGATGCTGGCCGTGGCACGCATCCTGCGCACGGGTGCGAACCTGCTGCTGCTCGACGAGATTTCCGAGGGCCTCGCGCCCGTGATCGTCCAGACGCTCGCGCGCATGATCCTCACCCTGAAGTCGCGCGGCTACACGATCGTGATGGTCGAGCAGAACTTCCGCTTCGCGGCGCCGCTTGCCGACCGCTTCTACGTGATGGAGCACGGGGGCATCGTCGAGCACTTCGGCATTGCCGAGCTCGAGGGGAAGATGCCCGTGCTGCACGACCTGCTGGGCGTTTAAACCGTTTCTTGCATTGCGCGCGGCGCAACGTGATGTAGGGCGCCGCACGGCCCGTTTTGCCTCCGATTGTTCATGGAGTGTTCCTGAATAACGACGCAATAACTACGCAACCAACGAAGGAGACTGCAATGAAGAAAACCACGTTCGCGCGGCTCGCGGGTCTGTTCGCCGCATCGGTAGCTGCGATGGCGCTCAGCGCGGGGAGCGCGCAGGCCGCCGACGACGCGGTGAAGATCGGCTTCATCACCGATATGTCGGGTCTCTATGCCGACGACGACGGTCCGGGTGGTCTCACGGCAATCAAGATGGCGGTCGCCGACTTCGGCGGCAAGGTGCTCGGCAAGCCGATCCAGATCGAGTACGCCGATCACCAGAACAAGGCCGACATCGCCGCTTCGAAGGCGCGCGAATGGTTCGACCGTGACGGGCTCACCATGCTGCTCGGCGGCACGAACTCGGCGACCGCGCTCGCGATGAACCAGGTCGCGCAAGAGAAAAAGCGTGTGTACTTCAACACCGGCGCGGGCACGGATGCCCTGACCAACGAGCAGTGCACGCCGTACACGGTCCACTATGGCTACGACACGGTGGCGCTGGCGAAGGGTACGGGCCTCGCGGTGCTCAAGCAGGGCGGCAAGACCTGGTTCTTCCTGACCGCCGACTACGCGTTCGGCAAGTCGCTCGAGAAGAACACCGCGGACGTCGTGAAGGCGAACGGCGGCCAGGTGCTCGGCGAGGTACGGCACCCGCTGTCGGCGTCTGACTTCTCGTCGTTCCTGCTGCAGGCGCAGTCGTCGAAGGCGCAGATCCTCGGCCTCGCGAACGCCGGCGGCGACACGGTCAACGCGATCAAGGCCGCGAAGGAATTCGGCATCAACAAGACGATGAAGACCGCCGCGCTGCTGATGTTCCTGCCCGACGTGCACAGCCTCGGGCTCGACACGACGCAGGGCCTCGTGCTGACGACGGGCTGGTACTGGGACCAGAACGACGACACGCGCAAGTGGGCGCAGCGCTATTTCGACCAGACGAAGAAGATGCCGTCCGAGCTGCAGGCAGCCGATTACTCGGCGGTGACGACGTATCTGAAGGCGGTGCAGGCGGCCGGCACGACCGATGCGGACAAGGTCATGGAGCAACTGAAGAAGACGAAGGTCAACGACTTCTACACGAAGGGCGGCTATATCCGCGCGGACGGCGTGCTGGTCCACGACATGTATCTGGTCGAGGTGAAGAAGCCTTCCGAATCGAAGCGGCCGTGGGACTACTACAGGGTGCTGCAGACGATCCCCGGCGAGCAGGCGTATACGACCAAGCAGGAATCGAAGTGCGCGTTGTGGAAGTAAGCGCGCAGGCGCTTTAACGGCACGCGGCACGGTGGCCCCGGGGTTGAGCGGGCGCCGCGCCATGTGCCGCACGTATGCGATCTTGAGGAGACGGCGGCTTCCATGACTATCTTTGGCATTCCGTTGCCGGCATTACTGAGCCAGTTGTTGCTCGGGCTCGTGAACGGCTCGTTCTACGCGATCTTGAGTCTTGGGCTCGCGGTGATCTTCGGCATGCTCAACGTGATCAACTTCGCGCATGGCGCGTTGTTCATGCTGGGCGCGATGCTCACGTGGATGGGCCTGTCTTACTTCAACCTGCCGTACTGGGCGATGCTCGTGATCGCGCCGGTCGTGGTGGGTCTTTTCGGCGTACTGATCGAGCGTTCGATGCTGCGCTGGCTGTACCGGCTAGATCATCTGTATGGACTCCTCTTGACATTCGGGCTCACGCTCGTGGTGGAGGGCGTGTTTCGCTCGATCTACGGCTCGTCGGGGCAGCCCTATGACGTGCCCGACCTGCTCGCGGGCGCGACCAATCTCGGCTTCATGTATCTGCCGAACTATCGTGCGTGGGTGGTGGTGGCCTCGCTCGCCGTGTGCTTCGCCACGTGGTTCGTGATCGAGAAGACGCGCCTTGGCGCCTACCTGCGCGCGGGCACGGAAAACCCCAAGCTCGTCGAGGCGTTCGGCATCAACGTGCCGCTCATGATCACGCTCACGTATGGCTTCGGCGTCGCGCTCGCCGCGTTCGCAGGCGTGCTGGCCGCGCCCGTGATCCAGGTTTCGCCGCTCATGGGGCAGCCGATGATCATCACCGTGTTCGCCGTGGTCGTGATCGGCGGCATGGGCTCGATCATGGGCTCGATTCTCACGGGCCTGCTACTGGGCGTGATCGAGGGCTTCACGCGCGTGTTCTGGCCGGAAGCCTCGGCAACCGTGGTATTCGTGATCATGGCGATCGTGCTGCTGATTCGCCCCGCTGGCCTCTTCGGCAAGGAACGATGATGCAAAGGAAAGCGCTTTATGGTTTGTTGCTGATCGGGTTGATCGCCGCTCCGTTCGCGGGCATCTATCCGCTCTTCGTGATGAAGGTGCTGTGCTTCGCGCTGTTCGCCGCGGCCTTCAACCTGCTGATCGGCTATACGGGGTTGCTCTCGTTCGGCCACGCCATGTTTCTCGCGAGCGCGGGCTACACGGCCGGCTATGCGATCCAGTCGCTCGGCGTGACACCCGAGCTCGGCGTGCTCGCGGGCACCGCGGTGGCCACGCTGATCGGGTTCGTGGTGGGCGCTTTCGCGATCCGGCGCCAGGGCATCTACTTCTCGATGGTCACGCTCGCGCTCGCGCAGATGGTCTACTTCGTGTTCCTGCAGGCGCCGTTCACACATGGCGAGGATGGCTTGCAGGCCGTGCCGCGCGGCAAGCTCTTCGGCGTGTTTTCGCTCGATTCGGACCTCTCGCTCTACTACGTCGTGCTCGTGGTGATGGTGCTCGCGTTCCTGCTGATCGTGCGCATCGTGCATTCGCCGTTCGGGCAGGTGCTCGTCGCGATCAAGGAGAACGAGCCGCGTGCAATCTCGCTCGGCTACGACACCGACCGCTTCAAGCTGCTGGCGTTCGTGCTCTCGGCGGGGCTTGCGGGTCTTGCCGGCGCGCTCAAGGTGCTCGTGCTCGGCTTCGAGACGCTCGGCGACGCCTACTGGACCATGTCCGGCCTCGTGATCCTCATGACGCTCGTGGGCGGCATGGGCACGCTGTTCGGGCCGCTGCTCGGCGCGGCGCTGATCGTCTCGCTCGAAGATCGTCTGGGCGACATCGGCACCGCGATCGCTTCGGTCACTGGCGTGGACTGGTTCCGCTCGCTCGGTGAGTCCACAACGATCGTCACGGGGCTGATTTTCATCGCCTGCGTGCTGGCGTTCCGGCGCGGCATTGTTGGCGAGATCGTGGCGCGCGTGCGGCCGCTGCGCGCATGAGCGAGGCGCACGCAGAGGAATACCTGGCACTGCGTTAGAATGAGCGTCCCGCGCGACCATGTCGCGTTGCGACATGCCGGTACGCCCCGTAGTGCGACAATCTCGTTGCAACGCGCCCCACTTCGGTGCCGCACTGCACCACTAGGGTAAATGCTAGTTGCTGCTAAGGGGGGGTAAGTTTAAAGTTTCACTTAGTTCTGATGCACCGAATTTGCAGGTGGAGAACGAGGAGACAACTGAGGCACCCAGTGCCCGGACAAGGAAGCGCTGTTGGATGAGAGTCCAACAGCGCTTTTTATATTTCTGCGCGGATTTTCGCCATTATCGTTTTCGCATCGCGAGGCATGAATCTTTCACGCTTTCGCGTGTATGTATTTCCCTCCGCTCAGTTACGCATTTCCCGCCGCGTGGGCGCGAATCGCCACCCCACAAGGCTCTGCGCATTACGCAAAGTCGCTGCGTAATCATGCGCGCTGTAAGCAGTTCGAAAGGGCTTGCCAGCTGAATACGCAGACCGCTACACTCGCCATTCGCCGACCGTTCGGTCAGCGTTTGTGCATTGATTTCCTGCAACCGATTATCGATTTGCCTGGATTTGCCAAAGGGCTAATCGAGGGCGGCGCGCCACAAAATCCGTTGCAATAAAAAAGCGATTATCGAAGGAGTGGAGATGCGGTTGGTTTGGCGTTGGATGGGGGCGGCTTGCGTCGCGACCGGGGTGCTCGCGGCGACGGCCGGCGGGGCATACGCAGACGTGAAGATCGGCGTCACGCTGTCGGCCACCGGGCCGGCCGCTTCGCTCGGCATTCCGGAAAAGAACACCGTTGCACTGCTGCCGAAGGAAATCGCGGGCCAGAAAGTCGACTACATCGTGCTCGACGACGCGACCGACTCCACGCAGGCGGTGAAGAACGCGCGCAAGCTCACGAGCGAAGATCACGTCGATGCGCTGCTCGGCTCGACCGTCGTGCCGAACTCGCTCGCGATGATCGATGTCGCCGCGGAAACCTCCACGCCGATGATCTCGATGGCCGCCGCCGCCTCGATCGTCGAGCCGATGGATGCGAAGCGCGCGTGGGTTTTCAAGACGCCCCAGAACGACCAGCTGATGGCCGGTGCGATTGCGCAGCACATGGCCGCGCATGGCGTGAAGACGGTGGCCTTCATCGGTTTCGCGGATGCCTACGGCGAGAGCTGGTACAAAGAGTTCAGCGCCGCCGCCGCGAAGCAGGGCATCAAGCTGGTCGCCAATGAGCGCTTCGCGCGCAATGATGCGTCCGTCACCGGTCAGGTGCTGAAGATGATTTCGCAGCATCCGGATGCCGTGCTGATCGCCGGCGCCGGCACGCCCGCCGCGCTGCCGCAGAAAACGCTCAAGGAGCGCGGCTACGCGGGCAAGTACTATCAGACGCACGGCGTCGCCAACAACGACTTCCTGCGCGTGTGCGGCAAGGATTGCGAGGGCACGTATCTGCCCGCCGGTCCGCTGCTCGTCGCCGATCAGCTGCCCGACTCGAATCCTGTGAAGAAGGCTTCGCTTGCGTACAAGCATGCGTATGAAGGCGCGAATGGCGCAGGCTCGATTTCGACATTCGGCGGCCATGCGTGGGACGCCGGTTTGCTGCTGCAACATGCCATTCCCATTGCGTTGAAGAAGGGCCAACCCGGCACGC
>NZ_DATJWR010000056.1:0-2695 GCF_035501035.1 Paraburkholderia sp. | reverse complement strand
GACGGCGGCCCTTAGGCTGCCAGTGCGAACGTATCGTCGTTTGCAGTTACGTTTTTCCCATTGATTAACGAGGTGACGGGTCCTCGGCATGCCCTGATTACTTCATAACCCCTGTCGAAACCAGGTCGGCCCCAGAGGAAGGTGCAATTATCCCATAGTTCGCCATATGAGGCGAACGGGCTTCGCTTCAAGGGCGCGCGGCCCGCTTCTTGCCAATAAATCTGCTCAGGCCTTTTTGCCGACGTGCTGGAGCAGGGAGAAAAGTATCGACGTGGTGTCGGCGAGATAATGCGCGTTCCACTGTGCGGGCGGCACGTCGTTGCCGCAGTAGCCGTAGGCGGCGGCGATCGTCGCCATGCCGGCCGCAACGCCTGCCTGCACGTCGCGCAGATCGTCGCCGACATACACCACGCGCTGCGGCGCCATGCCGAGCGCCTGGGCCGCATGCAGCAGCGGAGCCGGATGCGGCTTGGAGTAGGGCGTCGTGTCGCCGCTCACCACGCAGCTCGCGCGGGTGTCCAGATGCATGAGTTTCACGAGCGGCTCGGTGAGGCGCGCGACCTTGTTGGTCACGATGCCCCAGCGCACGCCGCGAGCGTCGAGGTCGTCGAGCACCGCGTCGATGCCAGCAAAAAGCGCCGTTTCGACGCGCAGGCTCGCCTCGTAGTTGGCGAGAAATTCCTCGCGCATGGCGGCGAATTCGCGATCTTCGGGGCCAATCCCGAATGCCCCGCCAATCAGGCCGCGCGCGCCCGCCGAGGCGAGCGGACGCAGCTTTTCGAGCGGCGCCGGCGCGAGTCCGCGCACGTGGCGCATCTGGTTGACGGCGGCCGCGAGGTCGGGGGCCGTATCGGCGAGGGTGCCGTCGAAGTCGAATAGCACGGCGTCGCAGGCGGCAAGCGCAACGACGCTGCCCGAGGCAGGGTTAGCGTTCGTGGATGAGTTCATGTCGGGCAGTGTATGGCGCGACGCGCCGTGGCATGGAGCACGCGTACCGCCGGAAGACGCTTCGGTCTACCGGCCGGCAGCACGCCGTTGCGGGCATCGCTGCTTCAGGCGTCCCGCCGGCAGGCAATCATGTAGTTGACGCTGGAATCGTTCGAAAGAGCGAAGTGCCGCGTGAGCGGGCTGTACGTGATGCCCTTGATCTCGACGACGCGCAAACCGGCGTCGCGCACGAACGCGGCGAGTTCCGAAGGGCGGATGAAGCGCGCGTAGTCGTGGGTGCCCTTGGGCAACATCTGCGCGATGTATTCCGCGCCGATCACGGCGAGAAGATACGACTTCAGGTTGCGATTGAGCGTGGAAAAGAACACCCAGCCGCCGGGCTTCACGAGTGTCGCGCAGGCCTTGACCACCTCCGCGGGCTGCGGCACGTGCTCGAGCATTTCCATGCAGGTTACGGCGTCGAACGACGCTGGCTCGCGTGCGGCGATTGCCTCGGCCGCGATCAGCTCATAGTCCACCGTCACACCGCTTTCGAGGCTGTGCAGGTCGGCCACGCCGAGCGCTTCGCTCGAAAGGTCGATGCCCTTCACGTTTGCGCCGAGCCCCGCCATCGACTCGGAGAGGATGCCGCCGCCACAGCCGATGTCGAGCACGCGTTTGGAAGGCAGATGCGCGTGGCTGTCGATCCAGCCAAGGCGGACAGGGTTGAGTTCGTGCAGCGGCTTGAATTCGGCGTTCGGGTCCCACCAGCGATGAGCGAGATCGCTGAACTTCTGCAGCTCGTGGGGATCGGCATTCGTCATGTCGTGGCAGCCTGAAACGCGGTGCGGGTTACTGAGAACAGTCCAAGAGTATATAGGCGGGCGCGCAAGGCAGCAAAATGCTGCGCCGTGCCGCAAACCTTTTCAAACCGATAAATCCGCGCGAAAACAGGCGAAATGAAAGGACGGGAAATGCGGGATAAAAAAAGCCCCGCCGAAGCGGGGCTTTGAGACTTGCTGTCGTAGCTCGCGATTACTGCTTTTGCGTGCCGACGACTTCGACTTCCACGCGGCGATCCGGTGCGAGGCAGGCGATGAGAGCCTTGCGGTTCTTCTGGTTGCAGCCCGTCGTAACCGGGTTGCGCTTGCCCTTGCCTTCCGTGTAGATACGCTCTGCCGGAACACCCTTGCTGACCAGGTACGACTTGACGGCTTGCGCACGACGCAGCGACAGACGGTCGTTGTAGGCAACCGAGCCGATACGGTCGGTGTAGCCCGTCGCGACGACGACTTCGAGGTTCAGAGCCTGGATCTTGCCTGCCAGATCGTCCAGCTTTTCCTTGCCAGCCGGCTTCAGGATAGCCTTGTCGAAGTCGAACAGGGTATCAGCCTGATACGTGATCTTCTGGCTGGTGATTGCCGGCGGCGGCGGAGCGACCGGCGGCTGCGGTGCCTGGGCGACCAGTGCGCCATCGCACTTGGCGTTGGCGGTGGCCGGCGTCCAGAACGCATCGCGCCAGCAAAGCTCGTTCGTGCCGTTCATCCACACGTATTCGCCGGTACCATTCACCCAGTTGTCATTGACGGCTTGTCGCGACGCCGGCACCGATTGTGCCTGAGCGGATGCAGCCATAACTGCGGTAGCTGCAATGAACGCGAGCTTTGAAAGTTTATTCATATTTCTCCTCTCGAAATTGAGATTACCGCAGGTTTACTGCGAGCCATATGACGAAGACAAGTCATACATTGCTCGAAGTATAACATTG
>NZ_DATJWR010000055.1:0-12151 GCF_035501035.1 Paraburkholderia sp. | reverse complement strand
CGTGCGCGAGTACGCCGTCTCGATCTGGTGCTCGATCTGGAAGCGCGAGAAGAGCGGCACGTCGTCGTGGTACCGCTTCACCTTGTTGACATTGTCCGGCATCACGATATCCATGAAGGCGCGCGCCTGGTCATAGATCTCAGTGGTGTCGATGAGAATTTCGCCGATGTCGGGCTGGAAGTAGTCGCGGATCGCGCGGATCACGAGGCTGGATTCCAGGTAGATCAGCATGGGCTGACCGGCCTGGCCGGCCTGCGAGGCGGCTTCGATGGCGTGCCACAGTTGCAGCAGGTAGTTCAGGTCCCACTGGAGCTCTTCGGCGGAGCGGCCGATGCCGGCCGTGCGCGCGATGATGCTCATGCCGTCCGGCAGTTGCAGCTGCGCCATGGTTTCTCGCAGTTCCTGACGGTCGTCGCCCTCGATGCGGCGCGACACGCCGCCGCCGCGCGGGTTGTTCGGCATGAGCACGAGGTAGCGGCCGGCGAGCGAGATGAAGGTGGTGAGCGCCGCGCCCTTGTTGCCGCGCTCTTCCTTCTCGACCTGGACGATGAGTTCCTGGCCTTCCTTGAGGGCGTCCTGAATGCGCGCGCCGCGCATGTCGATGCCTTCGCGGAAGTACTGGCGGGCCACTTCCTTGAACGGCAGGAAGCCATGGCGGTCTTCGCCGTAGTTGACGAAACAGGCTTCGAGCGAGGGCTCGATGCGGGTGACGATCCCCTTGTAGATATTGCCTTTGCGTTGTTCGCGTCCGGCGGTTTCGATGTCGATGTCGATTAGCTTCTGTCCATCGACGATGGCGACACGCAGTTCTTCCTGCTGTGTCGCGTTGAACAGCATTCGTTTCATTGAACGACTCCAGTGCGTTCGCGCGCGGCCGGCACGGTGCGCGGCGGCGACGCCAGGCAGCACGGTGCGGGCAGCGGCGAGCCGCGCCTTATTGTGTTGTCACAAGCACGCTGGAGCAGGAACGATGGCGGGGAGAATTGCCTTGTTTGGGCACCGGTCTGGCGTTGCGTTGCCTTGGACGGGCCGCGTGGGCACATGCGAAATACGTCTTCAAGAAGCGAAGAGACATGCCGCGGGTTCGCGACGGCACGGTTTTCCTGCGCTTCCGATCCGCCTGCCGGCCGTGCCATGGCAATGGCCACCGCAGACGCTTGCCGCAGCGGCGAACCGCGCGCGCTTGCGGCTGGATCAGGTTCGCGGCCTCTTGTGTCAAATCAGGGCCGCGCACGGGAAGCTGTCAGGAACGCCCGTCTTCCCCCTCGGGGTGTCTCGCCACTTTTGACGTCGCCGTGTCCCGCACATTGCCGGGACGCTTCGGGCGCTCGCCGTATTTTCGCCACCAGCGCCTCCAGCGGCGGCCACTTCGACCGCGCGGCGGGACGCGCCGGATAAATTCTTTATACCAATGTTCCGTTACCGTCGGAGCCGGGTCCGACCGAACGTGCCTGCGGGCGCCGTCCCTGCCGATCTCGGGTATCCGTGCGTGCAACTCGTTGCTTCTTATCAAGCGGGGTGAGCAACCAGCCCCGGGCGCAAGTAAAATAACGGTTTATCGCTTGCTGCCTGCGCACGCCGCACGGTCCAGTTCAGGATGACCCCCTTGGGTGTCCATCGGGTGGTTCGCGGAACTTTCGGCCGTTGGGCCTTGGCCATTTGGCCTACCGTCGCGTCGGCGCTGGGCAAATTATATTCAGAATGAAAGGGTTAGGCAAAATATCCCAGAATCAGGTCGCAAGCGACCAGGTTTCGTTCATCGAAATCGACGAGAGCGCGGCTGGTCAGCGCATCGACAATTTCCTCGTGCGCGTCTGCAAGGGCGTGCCGAAGAGCCACATCTATCGTATTCTGCGCAGCGGGGAGGTGCGCGTGAATAAGGGCCGGGTCGACGCGCAATACCGGCTCGCGCTCGGCGACATCGTGCGCGTGCCGCCCATCCGCACTTCGCAGTCAACCGTCCCCGCCGGCGCGGTGCCCGTGCCGGCCGCCCAGTTTCCCGTGCTCTACGAAGACGACGCGCTTCTCGTCATCGACAAACCCGCCGGCGTCGCCGTGCACGGCGGCAGCGGCGTGGCGTTCGGCGTAATCGAGCAACTGCGCGAGGCGCGCCCGCAAGGGCGTTTTCTCGAACTCGTGCACCGGCTCGACCGCGAAACCTCGGGTGTGCTCATGCTTGCCAAGAAGCGCTCGGCGCTCGTCGGCCTGCACGAGCAGATGCGCGAGAACCAGACCGACAAGCGCTATTTCGCGTGCGTCCACGGCGAATGGGCGAGCGACTGGGGCCGCCGGCGCGCGGTCAAGGAACCGCTCCACAAGTATCTGACCCCGGAGGGCGAGCGGCGCGTGCGTGTCCAGGCGGACGGCATGCCCTCGCATACGGTGTTCAATCTCGTCGAGCGCTGGCCGGGCTACGCGCTGCTCGAAGCCGAGCTCAAGACGGGGCGCACCCACCAGATCCGCGTGCACCTCGCACACCTCGGCCTGCCGATCGTCGGCGACGCCAAGTACGGCAACTTCGCGCTCAACAAGGCGCTCGCGCGCAATGGCGCGCAGCCGGGCATCAAGCGCATGTTCCTCCATGCGCATCGCATGAAGCTCGCTCACCCCATCACGGGTGCGACTTTACAGTTCGAGGCGCCCTTGCCGGCGGACTGCCGCGACTTCGTCGAGGCGCTGCGCGCGCAGCGCGAGGGCAGCGAAGGCGCCGCTGAGACCCGACCGGACGCTGCGCGTCCCGAATGACAACGAACAGGAAAGCGTTTGGAGAAGCCCCGCATGGCCCGACAGCAATTTGACTTGGTTGTGTTCGACTGGGACGGCACCTTGATGGACTCGACCGCCCATATCACGCGCAGCATCCAGGCCGCATGCCGCGACCTGGGCCTGCCCGTGCCCGGCGACGAAGCGGCGAGCTACGTGATCGGCCTCGGCCTGCGCGAAGCGCTGCAGATCGCCGCGCCGACGCTCGATCCGGCCGATTATCCGCGGCTCGTCGAGCGCTATCGCATTCATTATTTGCTGAAGGACCAGCAAACCGAGCTTTTCGCAGGCGTGCGCGAGATGCTCACGGAACTGCGCGACACCGGCTATCTGCTGGCGGTGGCGACGGGCAAGAGCCGTGTCGGGCTCAACCGCGCGCTGGCCGAATCCCGGCTCACGAGCCTGTTCGACGGCACGCGGTGTGCCGACGAAACCTTCTCGAAGCCGCATCCGGCCATGCTTCATGAACTGACGCGCGAACTGGGGCAGGATCTCACTCGTACGGTGATGGTCGGCGATACGACGCACGATCTGCAGATGGCAATCAATGCGGGCGTGGCGGGCATCGGCGTGGCGTACGGCGCGCATGCCTCGGGCGCGCTAGAGAAGCTCGAGCCGCGTTTCGTCGCGCAGGACGTCGCGGCGCTGGCGGGCTGGCTGCGGGAGCACGCATGACTGAGACGCTGCACGAGCCGGTGCGCGTATGCGCCGCCGCGGAGCTTGCCGAGGGCGGCGAGGGCCGGCGCATGAGCGCGACCTACGCGGGCGGCGACGCCGTGGTGTTCTTCGTGCGCTATGGCGGCGAGGTGTACGGCTACCTGAACCGCTGCGCGCACGTGCCGATGGAGCTCGACTGGGTCGAGGGGCAGTTCTTCGAGTCGTCGGGACTCTATCTGATGTGCGCCACGCATGGCGCGATCTACGAGCCCGAGACGGGCAAATGCGTGGGCGGACCGTGCCGCGGCGGGCGTTTGCGCCCCGTGCGCGTCGAGGAACGCGACACGCCCGAGGGCCGTGCGGTATTCTGGCTGCCGGACGACGATTTGCGTCCCGATTTACGCAACGAGTCGCCTCACATCGCATCCTGACCTTTTATCCGCTCGCATGTCCGACAATCCGACCCCTGATTCGAACGAGGCGCCCCGCGCGGCTTCGTCAGACCGCGGCGCGTCTGCGCCCGGTTGGGAGCGCGAGGCGCTCGAACGCATCGCGCTCGCCGCGATCACCGAACAGCGCGCGGCGCGGCGCTGGCGAATCTTCTTTCGCTTCGCCTTTCTCGCGGTTCTGCTTGTGATCGCCTGGGCCGTGCTCGACATTTCGGGCGCGCGCGTGGAGAGCGAAGGGCGCCATACGGCGCTCGTCTCGCTCGACGGCGAGATCGGCTCCGACACCCCGGCGAACGCGGACGACATCATCAGCTCGCTCGACAGCGCCTTCGACGACGATGGCACCGCAGGCGTGATCCTGCATATCGACAGCCCCGGTGGCAGCCCGGTGCAGGCAGGCATCATCAACGACGAGATCCGTCGCCTGCGCACAAAATACCCGGCCATCCCGCTTTACGTGGTGGTGGGCGACATGTGCGCCTCGGGTGGCTACTACGTCGCGGCCGCGGCCGACAAGATCTATGTCAACAAGGCGAGCATCGTGGGCTCGATCGGCGTGCTGATGGACGGCTTCGGCTTCACCGGGCTGATGGACAAGCTCGGCGTCCAGCGGCGCTTGCGCACTTCGGGCGAGAACAAGGGCTTCTTCGATCCTTTCTCGCCCGATACGCCGAAGATGGACGCGCACGCGCAGGACATGCTCGACCAGATTCACCAGCAGTTCATCGACGCCGTGAAGGCGGGCCGCGGCAAACGCCTGAAAGAGACGCCGGAGATCTTCTCGGGCCTCTTCTGGACGGGCCAAAAGAGCGTGGAGCTCGGTCTCGCGGACGGCTTTGGCGACACCGATTATGTGGCGCGCGAGGTCATCAAGGCGCCGGATGTCGTCGATTACACTGTCAAGCAGAGCATCACCGACCGCGTGGCGAAGCGCTTTGGCGCGAGCATCGGCTCGGCGGCCGTGCATTCGCTGCTGATGGGCGGAAAGCTGTCGGTCCGCTGAGCGTCGCCGGTTCGGCTTTACTTCAGGCTGCGTTGGACGGGAATCGGCCGCTGCGTATTTGCGCAGCGGCCGATTCTCTTTTGTGCGCGAGGCTGCGCAGCGGGTTCAATTCGCGAGCAGCAGGAAAATCGCCGGCCGCTTGTGCAGTTCGGGGGTGGGCTTCTTTTTCCAGTCGGAGATGGCACGGCTCACGATCGTCTCGGTGGGCAGCGTGAGATCGGCGGCAACGCACACGAGCGTGGAGGGCGCGCAGGTCGCGATGAGCGCGTCGAGCAGCGTGCGGTTGCGGTAGGGCGTCTCGATGAAGATCTGCGTCTGCTTGCCCTTGCGCGAGATTTGCTCCAGCTCGCGCAGCTTCTTCACGCGCTCGTTCGCATCGACGGGCAGGTAGCCATGAAACGCGAAGCTCTGGCCGTTGAGCCCCGAGGCCATCAACGCAAGCAGGATCGAACTCGGGCCCACGAGCGGCACGACCTTGATGCCGCGCTCGTGCGCGCGCCGTACGAGCAGCGCGCCGGGATCGGCGACGGCGGGCACGCCCGCCTCGGAGACGAGCCCCGTGTCGATGCCCGCGAGGAGCGGCGCGAGCAACTTGTCGATTTCGCCCGCCGGCGTGTTGACGTTGAGTTCACGGATCTCGATTTCCTGGATCGGCCGCGTCGTGCCTACGCGCTTGAGGAAGGCGCGCGTAGTTTTCGCGTTCTCGCCGATATAGCTCGCGAGCGTGCCTGCGCGCTCGCGCACGGGCGCGGGCAGGACGGCGTTGAGCGCGGCATCGTCGCCCTCGCCGAGCGTGTTCGGGATCAGATAGAGCGTGCCGGTCGTTCCTTGCGTCATGCTTGGCCCTCCAGCAGCGGGTAGCCCGCGGCGAGCAGCATGCGCGTGAGCGCGACGAGCGGCAGGCCGATCAGGGCGGTGGGGTCGTCCGATTCGATGGCCTCGAGCAGCGCGATGCCGAGCCCTTCGGATTTCGCGCTGCCCGCGCAATCGTAGGGTGTTTCGGCGCGTAGATAGGCGTCGAGCGCGGCATCCGGCAGATTGCGAAAGCGCACCTTCGTGACGACATCGACGGTATCCGTTTGGCCAGTAGCGGTGTCGAGCAGACTCAGGGCACTATGGAACAACACTTCGTGGCCGCGCATGGCCTGCAGTTGCGCGAGTGCGCGCTCATGCGTGCCGGGTTTGCCGATCTGGCGGCCGTCGAAGGTGGCTACCTGGTCCGAGCCGATTACGAGTGTGCGACCCGCGCCAGTTGGCAGCGCGGCGGCCACAGCACACGCCTTTGCCGCGGCGAGGCGTAGCGCCGTCGCCTCGGGTGTTTCACCGGAGTGCGGCGTTTCGTCGATGTCGGGCACGGCCGTGTCGAACGGAATGCGCAGACGCTCCAGCAACTCGCGCCGGTAGCGCGAACTGGAGGCGAGGATGAGAGCGGGGCGGCCTGTCTGCGGGGCCTGCAAGGGAGAATCCTGCATGATCGATCAGAGTATGAGAAACGGCTGGAACGGTTGCTGTGAGGCGCGGATCTCCAGGCTGATTCCA
This sequence comes from Paraburkholderia sp., assembly GCF_035501035.1. Classification (GTDB taxonomy): domain Bacteria; phylum Pseudomonadota; class Gammaproteobacteria; order Burkholderiales; family Burkholderiaceae; genus Paraburkholderia. Next base: position 5,740 of record NZ_DATJWR010000055.1, on the reverse strand, counting down.
GCTCGAAAACGGGGGCGGGTTTTCCGGAGCCTTACGTCAAAGGCTCCGGAAAACCCCGGCCGCACAGACACTTGCGTACGTGAGCTTAAGTGTTTGACTGACAAAGATAAAGGCGATATGATTTTGGGCTTTTCATTGGTACGCTCTCGTCACGCGTCTGCCGCAAGCGCCTCGGTTGTATCGGTTGTGTTAAGCGATGCGATAGTTGCGCGTAACTTGCCGGCAACTGCGCGTGAAATAAAAAGCGCGCGGCGCGGCGGTTCGAAAGACTTCGCCGGCGGTGCTAAGTGGCGAAGCGTTGGCGGAATGCTGGCGTACCAATGGCGTACCAATGGCCGTGCAGGTTGGTTTGCAGCGGGCCTCGCAAGTGCCGCCACGCTTTGCCCGGCCGCACGCCTTGACGCAGGAGAGTGCACATGACCGAACATCCTGGCAAGCCTGCTGGTCCCTCCGTGGATAAAGGCGCATTGAATCCGCGCGACTTCGATATCTTCGAATTCGCGCGCAGCGAGCGAGAGGCGGCCGCCGCCGTGCGCGTTTCGCAACTGCCGCGCATGTTAAACGAAGTCCCGGCCGAGGCACGAGATCGCGACACCGCGTTCACCTGGCAGGCTGCGGGCTTTACACAGCAGGAATTGCAGGGCGACGGCACCGAAGGGCCGCAGCCGTATCTGCGGCTCGCGATCCACGGCAGTGCGTGGCTGACGTGCCAGCGTTGCCTCGCTCCCTACGAGCAGGCGTTCAATGCAGATGCGACCTTCCGTATCGTCCAGACGGAAGAAGAGGCGGACGAGCTTCCGCTCGACGACGATGAATTCGAGGTGATCGTGGGCTCGCGCCACTTCGATCTCGTCGACTTGATCGAAGAGGAGTTGTTGCTCTCGCTGCCGCTGGTGCCGAAGCACGAAGTCTGTCCGGAAGTACACGAAAGTCTCGCCTCGGGTGCCGATGGCGCGGAGGGCGTGGATTCCGTGGACGACGTGCCGGAGCAGGAAATCGAGCCGGAAGAGCGCGTCAACCCGTTTGCGGCGCTCGAATCGCTCAAGAAGGACGGTCCCGGCAGCAAGCACTAATTGAAAACATTAGGCGGCTGCAAGGGGCAGGCAGTACAAGGCGCGTGGGCCTGAGCCCGGAGTCCGGCCATCCCCCAGGGTGGCGGCGGCCGGATCGGGCTGTGTTAGAATTCGGAAAATTTTCAGGAGTTATCATGGCAGTTCAGCAAAACAAGAAGTCGCCGTCGAAGCGCGGCATGCACCGCTCGCACGATTTCCTCACGGGCGCGCCGCTGGCCGTCGAGCCGAGCACGGGTGAAGTGCACCTGCGTCACCACATCAGCCCGAACGGCTACTACCGCGGCAAGAAAGTCGTCAAGACCAAGAACGACTGATCGTTCCGGTGTGCGGCGCGCGGGCATTCAATGCGTCGTGCCGCACATGGCGATTCCGTTCGCTTGACCATATTTCGGCTCGGCAAAAAGGCGGCATTCAACTGCCGCTTTTTTATGCCTGAAATTCGTCGCATTCCATGACTGTTACGCTCACGATAGATTGCATGGGAGGCGACCATGGCCCGTCGGTGACGGTGCCTGCCGCAGTCCATTTCGTCCGCTCGCATCTCGACGCGCATCTTATGCTCGTGGGTGTCGAGTCGGCGGTTCGCGCCCAGTTGAAGAAGCTGAAGGCCGCGGACCACCCTGCTCTTTCCGTCGTACCCGCCACTGAGGTCGTCGCCATGGACGATCCGGTCGAGGTCGCCCTGCGCAAGAAGAAAGACTCCTCGATGCGCGTCGCGCTCAATCGCGTGAAAGAGGGCGAGGCGCAGGCCTGCGTATCGGCCGGCAACACGGGCGCGCTCATGGCCGTTTCGCGCTATGTGCTCAAGACGCTGCCCGGCATCGAGCGCCCGGCCATCGCGTTCGCGATGCCCAATCCCACCGGTTACACCACGATGCTCGACCTGGGCGCGAACGTCGACTGCGAGCCGCAGCATCTGCTGCAGTTCGCGGAGATGGGGCACGCGCTCGTGGCCGCGCTCGAAGGCAAGGAGCGCCCGAGCATCGGGCTCCTCAATATCGGCGAAGAGGTCATCAAGGGCAACGAGACCATCAAGCGCGCGGGCGAGCTGCTGCGCGCGAGCACGCTGAATTTCCGCGGCAATGTCGAGGGCAACGACATCTATAAGGGCAGCGTCGACGTCATCGTCTGTGACGGCTTCGTTGGCAATGTCGCGCTCAAGACGTCGGAGGGCCTCGCGCAGATGCTCAACGACATGATCAAGGAAGAGTTCGGCCGCTCGTGGCTCACGAAGCTCATGGCGCTCGCCGCGCTGCCGGTGCTCATGCGTTTCAAGAAGCGCGTCGACCATCGCCAGTACAACGGCGCGGCGCTGCTCGGCTTGAAAAGTCTCGTCATCAAAAGTCACGGCTCGGCCGATGCCTACGCGTTTGAGTGTGCGATCAATCGCGGGTATGATGCCGTCAAAAATGGCGTGCTGGAGCGCCTCGCGCACGCCATGGAAGAAAACGCCGGTTCGCTCGAACAGGCGGCAGGCGAGCCCGATGGCGCCCCGAACGCGCAGGCCGCGCAGACTCCGGTTGCGCCTCGTCCGGTGACGGGCGAGGTCCCGCCCGGCGCCGCATCATCCTCGAAGGCATAATGGCTCAATCGACTCTCTATTCCCGCGTGCTCGGCACGGGCAGCTACCTTCCGCCTGAGCGCGTCACCAACCAGGAACTCGCCGAGCGGCTCGCCGCGAAAGGCGTCGAGACGAGCGACGAATGGATCGTGGCCCGTACGGGCATCCACGCGCGCCATTTCGCTGCGCCCGACGTGACCACGAGCGACCTCGCGCTTGCCGCGTCGCAGCGTGCGATCGAAGCCGCCGACGTCGATCCGCAGGCGATCGACCTCATCATCGTCGCCACCTCCACGCCCGATTTCGTGTTCCCGAGCACGGCCTGCCTGCTGCAGAACAAGCTCGGTATCCGCAACCACGGCGCGGCGTTCGACGTGCAGGCGGTGTGCTCGGGTTTCGCCTACGCCGTTTCGGTGGCCGACAGCCTGATCCGCAGCGGCCAGCACCGCACGGCACTCGTCGTTGGCGCTGAAACCTTCTCGCGCATTCTCGATTTCAACGACCGCACTACGTGCGTGCTGTTCGGCGACGGCGCGGGCGCGATCGTGCTGCAGGCGTCGAGCGAACCGGGCGTGCTCGCGAGCGCGTTGCACGCCGACGGCAGCTACGCTCACATCCTGTGCACGCCGGGCAACGTGAACGGCGGCGTGATCGCGGGCAACGCGTTCCTGCACATGGACGGCCAGGCCGTGTTCAAGCTGGCCGTGAACGTGCTCGAAAAGGTCGCGCTCGAGGCGCTCGACAAGGCGCAGCTCACCGCCGACCAGATCGACTGGCTGATTCCGCACCAGGCCAATATCCGCATCATGCAGGGCACCTGCCGCAAGCTCGGCCTGCCCGCCGAGCGCATGGTGGTGACCGTGGGCGAACATGGCAACACGTCGGCGGCTTCGATTCCGCTCGCATTCGACGTCGCGGTGCGCGACGGCCGCATCAAGCGCGGCCAGAACGTGCTGATCGAAGGCGTTGGTGGCGGTTTCACCTGGGGCGCCTCCGTCATCCGCTTCTGAAATTCCTGAGCGGGCTTTCGCGCTCCCGCAGCGAGGCCGCACGCACACGTATGCACGATGTGCGCGGCCGGCAGCGGTTCATTCGAGCGCATCGCCCACCCGTTTTGATCGAATTTGGGGACGTTATGAAATTCGCGTTCGTTTTTCCCGGACAAGGCTCGCAGGCCGTTGGCATGCTCGACGCCTTTGCCGATCACGCCGTCGTGCGCGAGACGCTGCAAGAAGCATCTGATGCGCTCAACCAGGACCTCGGCAAGCTGATCGCCGAAGGCCCCGCCGAAGCGCTCAATCTCACCACCAATACGCAGCCGGTCATGCTCACCGCCGCCTACGCGGTCTATCGCGCGTGGCAGCTGGCGGGCGGCCCGGCCCCGGCAATCGTCGCGGGCCACAGTCTCGGCGAATACACGGCGCTCGTCGCTGCGGGCGTGCTCGCCTTCCGCGACGCCGTGCCGCTCGTGCGCTTTCGCGCGCAGGCCATGCAAAGCGCGGTGCCGGTGGGCGAGGGCGGCATGGCCGCCGTGCTCGGCCTCGACGACGACACCGTGCGCGCGGTTTGCACCGAAGCTGCCGCGGCGAGCGGCGGCGTGGTCGAAGCGGTCAACTTCAACGCGCCGGCGCAAGTCGTGATCGCGGGCCACAAGGCTGCCGTCGAAAAGGCCTGCGAAATCGCCAAGGCGAAGGGCGCCAAGCGCGCGCTCCCGCTGCCGGTTTCGGCGCCGTTCCACTCGTCGCTTCTCAAGCCCGCTTCGGACCAGTTGCGCGAATATCTCGCGAACGTGACGCTCAACGCGCCGCAGATCCCGGTCGTGAACAACGTCGACGTGGCCTTTGAAACCGACCCCGCGAAGATCCGCGACGCGCTCGTGCGCCAGGCTGCGGGCCCCGTGCGCTGGGTCGAATGCGTGAAGGCGATCGCGGCGCAAGGTGCGACGCATGTGGTCGAATGTGGTCCGGGCAAGGTGCTCGCGGGCCTCACGAAGCGCATCGACGGCAATCTGGTCGGTGCCTCGGTGGCCGACCCGAAGTCGCTGGAGGAAGCGCTCGCGCTTCTCAAGGCGTAAGCCCGCGCAAAGCGAACAGCACGCCAATAGCAACGCCAACAGCAGAAATCGGAAAGATGGAAAAGACTCTCGACAATCAAGCGGCGATCGTGACCGGCGCCTCGCGTGGCATCGGCCGGGCGATCGCGCTCGAACTGGCGCGCCAGGGCGCGACAGTGATCGGCACGGCGACGAGCGAAGCCGGTGCGCAGGCTATCACGGCTGCCTTCGAAGAGGCGGGTGTGAAGGGTCGCGGCGCGGTGCTCAACGTCAACGACACGGCTGCAGCAGAAGCGCTCATCGACGCAACGGTCAAGGAATTCGGCGGTCTCGCGATTCTCGTCAACAATGCCGGCATCACGCAGGACAACCTGGCGATGCGCATGAAGGACGACGAATGGGACTCGGTCATCGACACCAACCTGAAGTCGGTGTTCCGCCTCTCGCGTGCCGTGCTGCGCCCGATGATGAAGGCGCGCACGGGCCGCATCATCAACATCACTTCGGTGGTGGGCTCGTCGGGCAACCCGGGCCAGGCCAACTACGCCGCAGCGAAGGCCGGTGTTGCGGGCATGACGCGCGCGCTCGCGCGCGAGATCGGCAGCCGCGGTATCACCGTGAACTGCGTGGCGCCTGGCTTTATCGACACCGACATGACGAAGGACCTGCCGGCGGAGCAGCAGGCGGCGCTCAAGCAGCAGATTCCGCTGGGCCGCCTCGGCAGCCCGGAGGACATCGCGCATGCAGTCGCGTTCCTCGCCTCGCCGCAGGCGGCCTACATCACGGGCACCACGCTGCACGTGAACGGCGGCATGTATATGTCGTAACCGGATTCAGGTACTATCCGCGCCTTGATGCGCTTGTTGCAAAACCTTGCTCAAGCGCCGTCGCGGATAGCCATTCCGGAACCTCGAGCGCCGCTTTTCTGCCAGGTCAAACCTGATAAAATGCGCGCACTCGCATTCATGAGCTAACTTTTTTCCCTTGGAGGGGTAATGGACAACATCGAACAGCGCGTCAAGAAGATCGTCGCCGAGCAACTGGGCGTCGCCG
>NZ_DATJWR010000054.1:0-40766 GCF_035501035.1 Paraburkholderia sp. | reverse complement strand
ATCACGAAGCATCTGAACCGCCTGATCGAGGTGGTGAAAGTGGTCGACCTTACCGAGGGCGCCCACATCGAGCGCGAGCTGATGCTGATCAAGGTAAGGGCGGTCGGCAAGGAACGTGAGGAGATGAAGCGGATGGCGGATATTTTCCGCGGCCGTATCATCGACGTCACCGAAAAAACCTACACGATCGAACTGACGGGTGCGAGCGACAAGCTCGACGCGTTCATCGAGGCGCTCGACGCGACCGCGATTCTCGAAACCGTCCGTACGGGCGGCTCGGGCATCGGGCGCGGAGAGCGCATTCTGAAGGTGTGACCCCCGGCCCGTCATTTCAGGTCGTCGATTGATCACCGAACCCTGGCCGGATGCGGCGCGCAGCACACGCCCCGTGACGCATCCGGTGCAGCAAGGCTAATAGCAGTACCGAATTTCACCAGACTCTCGCCAAGGAACCAACATGAAAGTTTTCTACGACAAGGACGCCGATCTCTCCCTCATCAAGGGCAAGCAGGTCACGATCATCGGTTACGGCTCGCAAGGCCACGCCCACGCGCTGAACCTCAAGGACAGCGGCGTGAACGTGACGGTCGGCCTGCGCAAGGGTGGTGCTTCGTGGAGCAAGGCTGAGAACGCCGGCCTCGCGGTCAAGGAAGTGGCCGAAGCGGTGAAGAACGCCGACGTCGTCATGATGCTCCTGCCCGACGAGCAGATCGCCGATGTCTACGCGAAGGAAGTGCACGCGAACATCAAGAACGGCGCAGCGCTCGCGTTCGCGCACGGCTTCAACGTCCACTACGGTCAGGTGATCCCGCGTGCCGATCTGGACGTCATCATGATCGCGCCGAAGGCCCCGGGCCACACGGTTCGCGGCACGTACTCGCAAGGCGGCGGCGTTCCGCACCTGATCGCCGTGCACCAGGACAAGTCGGGCGCAGCGCGTGACATCGCCCTGTCGTACGCAGCAGCGAACGGCGGCGGCCGTGCCGGCATCATCGAAACGAACTTCCGCGAAGAAACCGAAACCGACCTGTTCGGCGAGCAGGCCGTGCTGTGCGGCGGTACCGTCGACCTGATCAAGGCTGGTTTCGAAACGCTGGTCGAAGCGGGCTACGCGCCGGAAATGGCGTACTTCGAGTGCCTGCACGAGCTGAAGCTGATCGTCGACCTGATCTACGAAGGCGGCATCGCGAACATGAACTACTCGATCTCGAACAACGCCGAGTACGGCGAGTACGTGACGGGTCCGCGCATCATCACCGAAGAAACGAAGAAGGTGATGAAGGACGTCCTGAAGGACATCCAGACCGGCGAGTACGCGAAGAGCTTCATCCTCGAGAACAAGGCCGGCGCGCCGACGCTGCAATCGCGTCGCCGTCTGGGCGCCGAGCACCAGATCGAAGTGGTCGGTGGCAAGCTGCGCGCGATGATGCCGTGGATCGCGAAGAACAAGCTCGTCGACCAGTCGAAGAACTAATCTGACGTTGTCCTGCTGATTGCGCATGCGGCTTCGCGCTGCCGCGCTTCAGTCGGGTCCGGGTCGGACCTGAGTCAGACCCGAAAAAGCCGCCCAGGTGGGATGAACCCTGGGCGGCTTTTGTTATGCTACGGTTTTCAAAATAACAGCGAAGCCACCATGAATTACCCCCATCCGATCATCGCGCGCGAAGGCTGGCCGTTCATCGCCATTGCGGCTGTCGTGGCGCTCTTGATCCATGCGGTCGCAGGCTTCGGACTCGCGTGGCCGTTCTGGCTGATCCTGATCTTCGTCGTCCAGTTCTTCCGCGACCCGCCGCGCCCGATCCCCACCCAGGCCAACGCCGTGCTGTGCCCCGCCGATGGCCGCATCGTCGCCGTGGAAACCGCGCACGACCCGTATGCGAATCGCGAAGCGCTCAAGATCAGCGTGTTCATGAACGTGTTCAATGTGCACTCGCAACGCTCGCCGGTGGACGGCGCCGTCGCCAAGGTCGAGTATTTCCCGGGCGCGTACCTGAACGCCGCCATCGAGAAGGCTTCGACCGAAAACGAGCGCAACGCCGTGGTGCTGACGATGGCCGACGGCACGACCGTGACCTCGGTGCAGATCGCGGGGCTCATCGCGCGCCGCATTCTGTGCTACGTGCGTGCGGGCGAGCCGCTTTCGCGCGGCCAGCGATACGGCTTCATCCGCTTCGGCTCGCGTGTCGACGTGTACCTGCCGGTGGGCAGCCGCCCGCGCGTGTCGATCGGCGAAAAGGTGTCCGCCTCGTCGACGATCCTCGCCGAATTGCCGACGCAATCGGCATAAAGGAGGGTTGCGATGGCCGGATTCAAACCGCGTCGACCCCGTAACCCGGCCGGCGCGCCGCTGCCGCGGCCGTTTCGCCGTAACAAGTCCGTGCAGGAGCCGGTGGGCGTCGCCGCGAACCGGCGCGCGGCGCGCCAGGAGTTCCTCAAGAAGCGCGGTATCTACCTGCTGCCCAACGCGTTCACGACCGCGGCGCTCTTTTGCGGCTTTTTCGCGGTCGTGCAGGCCATGAACGTGCGCTTCGAGGTGGCGGCCATCGCCATTTTCGTGGCGATGGTGCTCGACGGGATGGACGGCCGCGTTGCGCGCATGACGCACTCGCAAAGTGCGTTCGGCGAGCAGTTCGACAGCCTCTCGGACATGGTGTCGTTTGGCGTGGCGCCCGCGCTCGTGATGTACGAATGGGTGCTCAAGGATCTCGGGCGCTGGGGCTGGCTCGCGGCCTTCGTCTATTGTTCGGGCGCCGCGCTGCGTCTCGCGCGCTTCAACACGAACATCGGCGTGGTGGACAAGCGCTTCTTCCAGGGGCTGCCAAGCCCCGCTGCGGCCGCGCTGATCGCCGGCTTCGTCTGGCTCGCCACCGACAACCGCGTACCGGTGAAGCTCGCGTGGCTGCCGTGGGTGGCCTTCGTGCTGACGATTTACGCGGGCGTGACGATGGTATCGAACGCGCCGTTCTACAGCGGCAAGGCGCTCGACGTGCGCCACCGCGTGCCGTTCGCGGCCACGCTGCTCGTGGTGGTGGCGTTCGTGCTCGTTTCGTCCGATCCGCCGCTCATGCTGTTCGGGCTGTTCGTGCTGTATGGCCTTTCGGGCTACGTATTCTGGGCCTGGCAGGCCGCGCGCGGACGCTCGAATCCGGCGCGCTCGCTGCCGCGAGAGCGCTAGGGCGCTGGTGCTGGGATCAATGAGAAGAGGGCTGTGCGTGAGCACGGCCCTTTTTGCATGGGCCCGTATGCGAGGTGCGCCGCTGTCAGACCATTGCGCGCAGGCCGTCCTCCGCCGGCTGTCCGCGCAGGTCTCCTCCAATTGCGCTATCGGCGGATTCCGGCTATAGTCGGCGGGATGGACACCATCCAGCTCCCCCTCTTTTCTCTTCAAGCCGGCGCGCTACCAGGCACGCTAGCGCTAGCGCGCCTGCCGCGCTGATCCCGCTCGCCCTCCGTCTGCTTCGTTCATTGTCAGCGTCGCCAACGGTGGCGCGAACACCCAAAATCCGTTTTTCGACACTGAACAAGTCCCTCCTGGAGACCCGAAATGGCAGCAGACAAGCTCATCATCTTCGATACGACGTTGCGTGACGGCGAGCAGTCGCCTGGCGCGTCGATGACGAAGGAAGAGAAAATCCGCATCGCGAAGCAGCTCGAGCGCATGAAGGTCGACGTCATCGAGGCGGGCTTCGCGGCCAGCTCGAACGGCGACTTCGACGCGATCCACACGATCGCAGGCCTCGTGAAGGACAGCACGATCTGCTCGCTCGCGCGCGCGAACGACAAGGACATCCAGCGCGCTGCCGACGCGCTCCAGCCCGCCGACCACTTCCGCATCCACACGTTCATCGCCACTTCGGCGCTGCACATGGAGAAGAAGCTGCGCATGTCGCCCGAGCAGGTGCTCGAGCAGGCGAAGCTGGCCGTGCGCTTCGCGCGCAAGTTCACGAACGACGTGGAGTTCTCACCGGAAGACGGCAGCCGCTCGGACATGGACTTCCTGTGCCGTGTGCTCGAAGCGGTCATCAACGAAGGCGCGACGACGATCAACATCGCCGATACGGTTGGCTACGGCGTTCCCGAGCTGTACGGCAATCTCGTCAAGACGCTGCGCGAGCGCATCCCGAACTCGGACAAGGCCGTGTTCTCGGTGCACTGCCACAACGACCTCGGCATGGCCGTGGCGAACTCGCTGGCCGGCGTGCAGATCGGCGGCGCGCGCCAGGTGGAATGCACGATCAACGGTCTTGGCGAACGCGCGGGCAACACCTCGCTCGAAGAGATCGTGATGGCCGTGAAGACGCGCAAGGACTACTTCGGCCTCGATCTCGGCATCGACACCACGCAGATCGTGCCGGCCTCGAAGCTCGTTTCGCAGATCACGGGTTTCGTCGTGCAGCCAAACAAGGCCGTGGTGGGCGCGAACGCCTTTGCTCACGCTTCGGGCATCCACCAGGATGGCGTGCTCAAGGCGCGCGACACCTACGAGATCATGCGCGCGGAAGACGTGGGCTGGAGCGCGAACAAGATCGTGCTCGGCAAGCTCTCGGGCCGCAACGCGTTCAAGCAGCGTCTGCAGGAGCTCGGCATCCAGCTCGACAGCGAAGCCGAACTCAACAATGCGTTCGCGCGCTTCAAGGAACTCGCCGACCGCAAGTCCGAAATCTTCGACGAAGACATCATCGCGATCGTCACCGAAGAGTCGGCCGAGGCGCAGGAGAAGGAGCACTTCAAGTTCATCTCGCTCGCGCAGCACTCGGAAACGGGCGAGCGGCCGCACGCGCGCGTCGTGTTCTCCGCCGACGGCAAGGAAGTGACGGGCGAAGCGGCGGGCAACGGCCCCGTGGACGCCACGCTCAACGCGATCGAAACCGAAGTCGGCAGCGGCTCGGAGCTGTTGCTGTACTCGGTGAACGCGATCACGACCGGTACGCAGGCGCAGGGCGAAGTGACGGTGCGTCTGTCGAAGGCGGGCCGCATCGTCAACGGCGTGGGCACCGATCCCGATATCGTCGCCGCTTCGGCGAAGGCGTATATCTCGGCGCTCAACAAGCTGTACTCGGGCGACAAGCTCAATCCGCAGCGCTCGTAAGCGGTGGCGGGGCGGTTCGCTCCGCTGGTTCGCCCCGTATCTCGCCGCCTCGGCTGGCAAAGTAAAACCCCCGCGCTCGCAAGAGCGCGGGGGTTTCTTCTATCCATACAGCGAAGCGCAGCCGGCGTTGCCCGATCAGAACATGCTGCGCTGGTCCGGGTCGTGCAGCGGGTCGGGCGTCTTTTGCGTGAGCCGCAGAATGCCCTGTTCGTCGAAGTAGAAGCTGTACAGCATGTACCACACGTTGTCTTCCTGATAACGGTAGGTCCACGCTTCCTTTTTCATCAGCGGGAAGTACGCGGTCTCGACCGGGCGGCCGAAGTTCACGAGCACATCGGCGCGGGTCCACTTGCCGATCTCCGCACGATAGAACTCGTTGGGCTGCAGCACCTGGCGCACGTTCACGACCTTGCCGTTGGCGTCGATGTCGGCGGCCGTGGTGGTTTCGCCCATCGGCTGGGTTGGCCACATCAGGCGCTTGCCGCCATCGGGCAGATTGTAGATTTCGGCCGGCGGCCCGAAGCGGGCGAGGACGGCTTGTGCGTCGTCACCCGCATGGAATTGCTGCCACGGCTGCACGCAGCCGGAGAGCGCAAGGGCGAGTGCGCCCGTACCGGCGAGGAGCGCGAGGCGCGCCCGGCGCCTGCCGGAGCGCATACGCATCGCAAGCGAGGTTGAAAAGCGCATGAACATGATGTCCCCCGATGGCAGGTTCCGACGACCGCCGTGAATGTGGATCTCTTATTTTGACATGTCGCGCGGTGCGCGCGGGCCTGGCTTGTCTCGTTGAGCGAGCGCGGCCGGCCTTGCCGTGGCACCGTCTCGCGGCCTATGATCCGCGCTTTCGAATGAATAACCGGTTGGCACAGGAAAAAGGATGAGCGCATGAAGGCACGAATGAGGCTCGCGGCGGCAGTGCTCGCCATGGCAGCGGCGCTGGCGGCCGGGCTCACGGCCGCGGCCGGCGCGCAGGCGGACGACGCGCCGGCGGGCAAGCCGATCCAGCTCGCGTTGATCGAAGGCATGTCCGGCCCGTTCGCGGACGCGGGCGCGGCCGTCGAGCGCAACCTGCGTTTCGGCGTGGAGCGTGTCAATGCGCGCGGCGGCGTCGCGCTGCGCGACGGGCGGCATCCGCTCGAACTCGTCGTGCTCGACAGCAAGGGCAGCGCCGAGGCGGCGCTCGTGCAGTTGCGCGCAGCTCAGGATCGCCACATCGGCTATGTGCTGCAGGGCAACAGCTCGGCGGTGGCGGCCGCGCTGGTGACGGCGATCGACCGGCAGAACACGCGCGAGCCCGAGAACCGCGCGCTCTTCCTCAACTATTCCGCCGACGACCCCGCGCTCACCAATGCGAAGTGCAGTTTCTGGCACTTCCGCTTCGACGCACACGCGGGCATGCGCATGGATGCGCTCGCGGACGTGATCGCCGCGGACAAGTCGGTGAAGAAGGTGTATCTGCTGAACCAGGACTACAGCTTCGGCCACGACGTGAGTGCGCTTGCGCGTGAGACGCTCGCGAAGGATCGCCCCGACATCGCCATCGTCGGCGATGAATTCCACCCGATCGGCCGCGTGAAGGACTTCGCGCCGTACATCGCCAAGATCCGCGCGGCGGGCGCCGACGCCGTCGTCACGGGCAACTGGGGCAACGACCTCACGCTGCTTGTCAAGGCCGCGCGCGAGCAGGGGCTCGACACGAAGTTCTACACGTTCTACGGCAACAGCCTCGGCGCGCCGGCCGCGCTCGGCGAAGCGGGCGTGAAGCGCGTGATCGCCGTGGCCGAGTGGCACCCGAACGCGGGCGGTGCGGCTTCCGACGCTTGGTACGCGGCCTTCCGCGCCCGCTACCCGGCCGCCCAGGACGACTACCCGGTGCTGCGCATGTCGATGATGGTGGAAATGCTCGCGCAGGCCATGACGAAGGCCGGCACGGCCGATCCCGCCGCGGTCGCGACGGCGCTGGAGGGCATGCGTTTGACCAATGGCTTTCACCCGATATGGATGCGCGCCGACGATCATCAGGCGATCCAGCCCCTTTACGTGATGCAGATGGACAAGCAGGGCACACCCGGCGTGCGCTACGACAACGAGGGCTCGGGCTACGGCTTTCGCACGGTGCTGGCGCTGCCCGCGGAGCGCACCGTGCCCGCCACGGTTTGCCGCATGAAGCGGCCATGAACGCCCGCTACAACCCCGGTATAAGCCCACTACACGCCCGGTTCGCGGCAAATGCGGGCTGTGCTACAATACGCCCCTTGTCGTATTTCACGGCAAGGCAGTAGGAACCAAGCCACGGCACGGCCTTTCTTCCGTGACCGCTAGTTTGTTTTAAAGGAAAAGCAAAATGTCCGTAGCAGATATCAAGAAGTCCGAAGTCGTCGCGCAATTCGCGCGCGGCACGAATGACACGGGTTCGCCCGAAGTTCAGGTTGCGCTCCTGACGTCGCGTATCAACGAACTGACCGCGCACTTCAAGTCGCACGCCAAGGATCACCACAGCCGCCGCGGTCTGCTGCGCATGGTGAGCCGCCGCCGCAAGCTGCTCGACTACCTGAAGGGCAAGGACGCTGATCGTTACCGCGCGCTGATCGAAAAGCTGGGTCTGCGCAAGTAACCGGAAGGTCTTTCACAAAGATGCCTGTGTCAGTTCCGCTGATGCAGGCATTTTGTTTTTTGAACGGTGCGCTTCATGCGTTGGGCGCCCTTCGAAAGCACAAGGTAGTAGCAGAAGTTCAAGCAGCAGGGCCGGCCCTCGAGGCAGAGCTTTGTGTCATTCCAGCAGATCGTGCGCGGCGACGTGTCACGGGCGCGACGCAGTCGTGTCGCACCCGCGCGATTCGCTGGAATGGCATAACACTCCTCTACCTGCGCGGTGCCGTAACCTGTCTTGCCGCGTCGCCCGCGTGTGCGGACAACGCATAACAAATGAGTAAGGAGTGAGTGACCATGACCATGTTCAATAAAGTCGTGAAGGAATTCAAATGGGGCCAGCACAACGTGCGCCTCGAAACCGGTGAGATCGCCCGTCAGGCGAGCGGCGCCGTCCTTGTCGACGTCGAAGACACCGTCGTGCTCGCGACCGTCGTCGGCGCGAAGACCGCCAAGCCGGGCCAGGACTTCTTCCCGCTCACCGTCGACTACATCGAAAAGACCTACTCGGCCGGCAAGATCCCGGGTGGCTTCTTCCGTCGCGAAGGCCGTCCGTCGGAAGGCGAGACGCTGATCTCGCGCCTGATCGACCGTCCGCTGCGTCCGCTTTTCCCGGAAGGCTTCTACAACGAAGTGCAGGTCGTGATCCACGTCCTGTCGATCAACCCGGAAGTCCCGGCTGACATTCCCGCGCTCATCGGCGCGTCGGCGGCCCTGGCGGTTTCGGGCCTGCCGTTCAATGGCCCGGTGGGCGCGGCTCGCGTGGCCTACATCAACAACGAGTACGTGCTGAACCCCACTCGCTCGCAAATCAAGGAATCGCGCCTCGACCTCGTCGTGGCCGGTACCGAGCGCGCGGTGCTGATGGTGGAGTCGGAAGCCGACCAGCTGCCGGAAGACGTGATGCTCGGCGCGGTCGTGTTCGGCCACGAGCAGATGCAAACGGCCATCGACGCGATCCACGAACTCGTGCGTGAAGGCGGCAAGCCCGAGTGGGACTGGCAGCCGGCGCCGAAGGACGAAGCGCTCATCGCGCGCGTCACGGACATCGCCTACAACGACCTGCTCGCCGCGTACCAGCTGCGCGACAAGCAGCAGCGTTCGTCCAAGCTGAAGGAAGTCTACTCGGCGACCTCGGCGAAGCTCGAGGCAGAAGCGGCTGCGGCCGGCACGACGGCGGCCGACAAGGCCACGGTCGGCAATATCGTGTTCGACCTCGAAGCGAAGATCGTCCGCTCGCAGATCCTGAACGGCGAGCCGCGCATCGACGGCCGCGACACGCGCACGGTGCGCCCGATCGAGATCCGCACGGGCGTGCTGCCGCGCACCCACGGTTCGGCGCTCTTCACGCGCGGCGAAACGCAGGCGCTGGTTGTGGCGACGCTCGGCACCAAGGGCGACGAGCAGATCATCGACGCGCTCGAAGGCGAGTTCCGTGATCGCTTCATGCTCCACTACAACATGCCCCCGTTCGCGACCGGCGAAACGGGCCGCGTGGGCTCGCCCAAGCGCCGTGAAATTGGCCACGGCCGTCTCGCTAAGCGCGCGCTCGTCGCGTGCCTGCCGAGTGCCGAAGAGTTCGGCTACTCGATCCGCGTGGTCTCGGAAATCACCGAGTCGAACGGTTCGTCGTCGATGGCTTCGGTCTGCGGCGGCTGCCTCGCGCTGATGGACGCCGGCGTGCCGATGAAGGCGCACGTTGCGGGCATCGCCATGGGCCTGATCCTCGAAGGCAACAAGTTCGCCGTCCTGACCGACATCCTCGGCGACGAAGATCACCTCGGCGACATGGACTTCAAGGTCGCGGGCACGGAAGCTGGCGTGACCGCGCTGCAGATGGACATCAAGATCCAGGGCATCACGAAGGAAATCATGCAGGTCGCGCTCGCGCAGGCGAAGGAAGGCCGCATGCACATCCTCGGCAAGATGACCTCGGCGGTTTCGGGCGTGAACACGGAACTGTCGGCGTACGCTCCGCGCATGATCACCATCAAGATCAACCCGGAAAAGATCCGCGACGTGATTGGCAAGGGCGGTTCGGTGATCCGCGCGCTGACCGAAGAAACCGGCACGACCATCGACATCTCCGACGACGGTGTCGTGACCATCGCGAGCACGTCGAGCGAAGGCATGGCCGAAGCGAAGAAGCGCATCGAGAACATCACGGCAGAAGTGGAAGTGGGCCAGGTGTACGAGGGCGCGGTCCTCAAGCTGCTCGATTTCGGCGCGATCGTGAACCTGCTGCCGGGCAAGGACGGCCTGCTGCACATCTCTGAGATCGCCAACGAGCGCATCAAGGACATCAACGACTACCTGAAGGAAGGCCAGATCGTGAAGGTCAAGGTCATCCAGACGGACGAGAAGGGCCGCGTGCGCCTGTCCGCCAAGGCGCTGCTCAATGAGCAGGCGAATGGTGGTAATGCGGGCGGCGCACCGCAGGGCGAACCGCAGCAGTAAAGCGGCAAGCGCGAACGGCCGGCAGCGTGCATAACGCGCCGGCCGTTTTTTATGACAATGAGGGTGGATGGCATTGCGAATGCGCTAGTCCCGGCGCGTGCGCAACGCCATCCAGACGGGGGCTCCAAGCCCTGGGAGAAGCGAGATGAAGGCAGTCGAGATTACCGAATTCGGTGCGCCGGACGTGCTCAAGCTGGCCGAACGGCCGACCCCCGAGCCGAAGGCTGGCGAGGTGCTGATCAAGGTGAGCGCTTCGGGCGTGAACCGTCCCGACGTGTTCCAGCGCAAGGGCTCATATGCGCCGCCGCCCGGCATTACGGACCTGCCGGGCCTCGAAGTGGCGGGCGAGATCGTGGGCGGCTCGATCGACGAGAAGAACAATCCGTTCGGCCTGAAAATCGGTGATCGCGTGTGCGCGCTGATTGCGGGCGGAGGATATGCCGAGTACGCCGTCGCGCCGCTCGGCCAATGCTTGCCGGTGCCGAAGGGCCTCACCGACGTCGAGGCGGCGTCGCTGCCGGAGACCTTCTTTACGGTGTGGAGCAACGTGTTCCAGCGCGCCTACCTCGGCAAGGGCGAGGGCGGCGAGAACGAGACGCTGCTCGTGCAGGGCGGATCGAGCGGCATCGGCGTGACGGCTATCCAGATCGCGCACGCTCTCGGGTTTCGCGTGTTCGCGACCGCCGGCTCCGACGACAAGTGCCGCGCCTGCGAGCAACTTGGCGCCGACCGTGCGATCAACTATCGCACTGCGGATTTCGTCGAGGTCGTGAAGGCGCTCACGAACGATCGCGGTGTGGACGTGATTCTCGACATGGTGGCAGGCGGCTACCTGCCGCGCGAGCTTTCGGCGCTGGCTGACGGTGGACGCGTCGTGCTGATCGCTACGCTCGGCGGCTCGAAGGCCGAGTTGAACGCGCAAGAGATCCTGCGTCGCCGGCTGACGATCACGGGCTCGACCCTGCGCGCGCGCCCGATCGAGTTCAAGGCCCAGATCGCGCAGGAACTGAAAGCGAAGGTCTGGCCGCTCATCGAAGAGGGTCGCATCAAGCCGGTCATATTCCGCGTGTTCCCCGCCGCGCAGGCCGCCGAAGCGCACGCGCTAATGGAAAGCAGCGAGCACATCGGCAAAATCGTGCTCGATTGGGGCGTGGCCGCCTGACGCTCGGGCGGTGCGGGCCGGTTTAAGGCGTTCGCGCCGGCTCGTGCTTGATTTTTCGGGCTTTTTTGCAGGTATTTTTTGCGCGACCCAGGTGGGTGGTTTGACCCGCCTGGATTTCACGCAGTAAAATTACGTGTTTTGCGTCCGCTTTTAACAGCAACCGAAACAATGACGAAACAACGATCGAAGCTCGTAGTCGGTAACTGGAAGATGCATGGCCGCCTCGCGGCCAATGCGGCATTGCTCGAAGGCGTCGCGCGCGGTGCACAAGCGCTGCCGTCGGACGTGCGCGTAGGCGTGTGCGTGCCGTTCCCGTACCTCGCGCAGGCGCAGGCATTACTCGGCGGCAGCCGTGTCCTGTGGGGCGCGCAGGACGTTTCCGCGCATGAACACGGCGCGTACACCGGCGAGGTCGCAGCGGGCATGATCGCCGACTTCGAAGCGGCATTTGCGATCGTCGGTCACTCGGAGCGTCGTGCTTACCACGGCGAAACTTCCGAAGTCGTCGCGGTGAAGGCGCAGCGCGCGCTCGCAGCGGGCCTCACGCCCATCGTCTGTGTGGGCGAGACGCTCGAGGAGCGCGAATCGGGCGCCACCGAACGCGTAGTCGGCGCGCAGCTCGAAGCGGTGCTCGCCGCGCTGTCGGCGCAAGAGGCCACACGCATCGTCGTTGCGTACGAGCCGGTGTGGGCGATCGGCACGGGCAAGAGCGCGAGCTCGGAGCAGGCGCAGCAGGTGCACGCGTTCCTGCGTGCGCGCCTCGCGGCCAAGGGCGCGCAGGTCGCGGACGTGCCGCTGCTCTACGGCGGCAGCGTGAAGCCGGAAAATGCGGCGGAGCTCTTCCGTCAGGCCGATATCGATGGCGGCCTGATCGGCGGTGCGTCGTTGAAAGACGGAGATTTCCTCGCGATCTGTGCGGCCGCTGCGGCGGGTGCGAGCGTCGCGGGCTAAAGGCTTGCGCGCGGGCGAAAATAGCGTCCGTGCGGGCTGCTAATGCGTCTGCTCCAGGGGCGGGCGTTCAACCAGGACTCAGGTGAGTGTGATGCTGTATTTGAAAACGTTGATTATCGTCGTCCAGCTTCTGTCGGCGCTCGGGGTGATCGGCCTCGTGTTGCTGCAGCACGGCAAAGGAGCTGACATGGGCGCCGCGTTCGGCAGCGGCGCGTCGGGCAGCCTGTTCGGTGCAAGTGGTTCCGCGAACTTCCTGTCGCGCACCACTGCGGTGCTTGCAACGGTGTTTTTCGTCTCGACGCTTGCGTTAACTTACTTGGGGTCGTATCATGCGAAGCCTTCGGCGGGCGTGCTGGGCGGTTCCGTTCCAGCCCCGGTCGTAGCCTCGGCTCCCGTTGCTTCGGCACCGGTGGCCTCTGCTCCGGCGGCGGCTTCGCCGGCTGCAGCGGCATCGAACCCGGGCAACGATGTTCCGAAATAATTCTGAAAAACTTGTTTTTGTGCATTGAACAAAGAGCCGAAACAAGTTAGAATTTAAGTCTTGAAGCGATTCGCGGGTTGCAAAGAATTGTTGTCCCGGATTGCATGTAGTGCCGACGTGGTGAAATTGGTAGACACGCTATCTTGAGGGGGTAGTGGCGAAAGCTGTGCGAGTTCGAGTCTCGCCGTCGGCACCAATGTTATCTACAAAATGCCAGCCGCTTGCTTCAGCTTCGGCTGGCATTTTTGCTTCTTACGTCGTGTTCGTTTTCTGTTCGCAGCGCGAAGTACGTGAAGTGATTCCCGCGGAGCGATAGAAGTTCCTGCGGAACCTCGAACCAACCGATATAGAGGATAGCCTTGAACCTCGCTGCCTATTTCCCCGTCCTTCTGTTCCTCCTCGTGGGTATTGGTCTGGGCGTAGCGCTGGTTACAATTGGCAAGATCCTCGGTCCCAACCGGCCAGACAGCGAAAAGAATTCGCCGTACGAGTGCGGCTTCGAAGCGTTCGAAGACGCGCGCATGAAGTTCGACGTACGCTACTACCTGGTGGCCATCCTTTTCATCATCTTCGACCTCGAAACGGCGTTCCTGTTTCCGTGGGGTGTGGCCCTGCGCGACATCGGCTGGCCGGGGTTCCTGGCGATGATGGTGTTTCTGCTCGAATTCCTGCTGGGCTTTGCCTACATCTGGAAGAAAGGTGGTCTCGACTGGGAATAATGGGTTAATCGCCGGATAGCATGGGCGGTCTGCGGGGAGAACTGCGGGCCACCCGTCTGGAGTGGAAAGCACATGAGTATCGAAGGGGTCTTGAAGGAAGGGTTTGTCACCACGACGGCCGACAAACTGATCAACTGGACGCGCACCGGCTCCCTGTGGCCGATGACGTTCGGTCTGGCGTGTTGCGCGGTCGAGATGATGCACGCGGGCGCGGCCCGCTATGACCTCGACCGTTTTGGCGTGGTATTCCGTCCGAGTCCGCGGCAGTCCGACGTCATGATCGTCGCCGGCACGCTGTGCAACAAGATGGCGCCCGCGCTGCGCAAGGTCTACGACCAGATGGCCGAGCCGCGCTGGGTCATCTCGATGGGGTCGTGCGCCAACGGCGGCGGCTACTACCACTATTCGTATTCGGTCGTACGCGGGTGCGACCGCATCGTGCCGGTCGATGTCTACGTGCCGGGTTGCCCGCCGACCGCGGAAGCCCTGGTTTACGGGGTGATCCAGTTGCAGGCGAAGATTCGCCGCACCAGCACCATTGCCCGTCAATAAAGGCCGCGGCCTCCCCACAATATGGCAAGCAAACTCGAGACCCTGAAAGCGAACCTCGAAGCGGCCCTTGGCGCGCGCATCGTCAGCCTCACCGAGGCGCTCGGCGAGCTGACGCTGGTCGTCAAGGCGGGTGAGTACCTCGGCGTGGCCAAGGAGCTGCGCGACAATCCCTCGCTGCGATTCGAGCAACTGATCGACCTGTGCGGCGTCGATTACCAGACCTACGGCGACGGCGCCTGGGAAGGCCCGCGCTTCGCTGCGGTGTCGCAACTGCTCTCCCTCGCAAACAACTGGCGCCTGCGCCTGCGCGCGTTCGCGCCGGACGACGAAGTGCCCATCGTGCCCTCGGTCGTCGAGATCTGGAATTCGGCCAACTGGTACGAGCGCGAGGCATTCGACCTGTTCGGCATCGTCTTCGAAGGTCACCCCGACCTGCGCCGCATCCTGACCGACTATGGCTTCATCGGCCACCCGTTCCGCAAGGACTTCCCGGTTTCCGGCTACGTCGAAATGCGTTACGACCCGGAGCAGAAGCGCGTGGTTTACCAGCCGGTCACGATCGAGCCGCGCGAGATCACGCCGCGCGTGATCCGCGAGGATCACTACGGTGGTCTGAGGAAACACTAAGAGGGTCGCATGTCAGAGATCAAGAACTACACGCTCAACTTCGGCCCGCAGCACCCGGCAGCGCACGGCGTGCTGCGCCTCGTGCTCGAGCTCGACGGCGAAGTGATCCAGCGCGCCGATCCGCACATCGGCCTGCTGCATCGCGCGACGGAAAAGCTTGCCGAGAGCAAAACGTTCATCCAGTCGGTGCCATACATGGACCGTCTCGACTACGTGTCGATGATGGTCAACGAGCACGGCTATGTGCTCGCCATCGAAAAGCTGCTCGGTATCGAGCCGCCGCTGCGCGCGAAGTACATCCGCGTGCTGTTCGACGAAGTCACGCGCGTGCTGAACCACCTGATGTGGATCGGCTCGCACGCGCTCGACGTCGGCGCGATGGCCGTGTTCCTCTACGCGTTCCGTGAGCGCGAAGACCTGATGGACGTCTATGAGGCAGTGTCGGGCGCGCGCATGCACGCGGCCTACTACCGTCCGGGCGGCGTCTACCGCGATCTGCCCGACGCAATGCCGCAATACAAGGCGTCGAAGATCCACAACGAGAAGGCGCTCGCGAGAATGAACGAAGCGCGCCAGGGCTCGGTGCTGGACTTCATCGACGACTTCTTCACGCGCTTCCCGGGCTGCGTCGACGAGTACGAAACGCTCCTCACCGACAACCGCATCTGGAAGCAGCGTCTCGTCGGCATCGGCGTGGTGAGCCCCGAGCGCGCCATGCAGCTCGGCCTGACCGGCGCGATGCTGCGCGGTTCGGGCATCGAGTGGGATCTGCGCAAGAAGCAGCCGTACGAAGTCTACGATCAGATGGACTTCGACATTCCGGTGGGCGTGAACGGCGACTGCTACGACCGCTATCTCGTGCGCGTCGAGGAAATGCGCCAGTCCACCCGTATTGCGAAACAGTGCATTGAGTGGCTGCGCAAGAATCCCGGCCCCGTGATGATCGACAATCACAAGGTTGCGCCGCCGTCGCGCGTGAACATGAAGTCGAACATGGAAGAGCTGATTCACCACTTCAAGCTCTTCACCGAAGGCTTCCACGTGCCCGAAGGCGAAGCGTACGCTGCCGTCGAACATCCGAAGGGTGAATTCGGCATCTACCTGGTGTCAGATGGTGCGAACAAGCCGTATCGTCTGAAGATCCGTGCGCCGGGTTACGCCCACCTGTCCGCGCTCGATGAAATGGCGCGCGGACACATGATCGCCGACGCGGTTACGATCATCGGTACGCAGGACATCGTGTTCGGCGAAATCGACCGCTAAGCAGCAAACTGCCAGCGCGGCCAGGCAGGACTGGCGCGCGGCGAGATACCGGGAACGCCACGTCTGTCGTAGCGAGCAAGAACGCTTTACGCGCGGCAGGATTTTGTCTGGCGGGAATTGCAACGGTAGGAATTGAATGAGTCGTGTCTGAAAAATGATCTCAGCTGAAGGCCTGAAAGAAATCGATCGCGCGTTGACGAAGTACCCCGCCGATCAGAAGCAGTCCGCCGTGATGGCGGCTTTGGCCGTTGCTCAGGAAGAGCATGGCTGGCTGTCGCCTGAACTCATGCAGTTCGTGGCCGACTACCTTGGCATGCCGCCCGTCGCGGTCGAGGAAGTCGCCACCTTCTACACGATGTTCGAGACGAAGCCGGTCGGCAAGCACAAGATCACGCTCTGCACGAACCTGCCGTGCCAGCTCGGCCCGGATGGCGGCTCGGAGAGCGCCGCCGAATACCTGAGGCACAAGCTCGGTATCGACTTCGGCGAAACCACGCCCGACGGCAAGTTCACCTTGAAGGAAGGTGAGTGCATGGGCGCGTGTGGCGATGCACCGGTGCTGCTCGTGAACAACCATCGCATGTGCAGCTTCATGAGCCGCGAGAAGATCGACCAGCTGCTCGAGGAGCTTTCGAAATGACTTCGTTGCACGACCGTCACATCAAGCCGCTGATTCTCGCGGGCCTCAATGGCGAGAACTGGCATCTCGAAGACTACGTCGCGCGCGGCGGCTACAAGCAGCTGCGCCGTATTCTCGAGGAGAAGATTCCGCCCGAGCAGGTGATCGCCGATGTGAAGGCGAGCGGACTGCGCGGCCGCGGCGGTGCGGGCTTCCCGACGGGCCTGAAGTGGAGCTTCATGCCGCGCCAGTTCCCGGGCCAGAAGTATCTCGTCTGCAACTCGGACGAAGGCGAGCCGGGCACGTTCAAGGATCGCGACATCCTGCGCTGGAATCCCCATGCCGTGATCGAAGGCATGGCGATCGGCGCGTACGCGATGGGTATCACCGTGGGCTACAACTACATCCACGGCGAGATCTTCGAGGTATATCGCCGCTTCGAGGCCGCGCTGGAAGAGGCGCGCCAGGCGGGCTTGCTCGGCGACAACATTCTCGGCACGGACTTCTCGTTCCAGCTGCACGCGCACCACGGTTACGGCGCGTACATCTGCGGCGAGGAAACGGCGCTGCTCGAATCGCTCGAAGGCAAGAAGGGCCAGCCGCGCTTCAAGCCGCCGTTCCCGGCGAGCTTCGGCGTGTATGGCAAGCCCACCACGATCAACAACACCGAGACGTTCGCCGCTGTGCCCTTCCTGCTCACTGTCGGCCCACAGGCCTACATGGAGCTCGGCAAGCCGAACAACGGCGGCACGAAGATCTTCTCGATCTCGGGCGACGTGGAGCGTCCCGGTAACTACGAGATCCCGCTCGGCACCCCGTTCGCGAAGCTCATGGAGCTGGCCGGCGGCGTGCGCGGCGGCAAGAAGCTCAAGGCCGTGATTCCGGGCGGCTCGTCGGCGCCGGTCATTCCAGGCGATCTGATGATGCAGACCGACATGGACTATGACTCGATCGCCAAGCAGGGCTCGATGCTCGGCTCTGGCGCGGTCATCGTCATGGACGAAACGCGCTGCATGGTGCGCTCGCTGCTGCGTCTGTCGTACTTCTATTACGAAGAGTCGTGCGGCCAGTGCACGCCGTGCCGCGAAGGCACGGGCTGGCTGTACCGCGTGGTGAACCGCATCGAGCACGGCCAGGGCCGCCAGGAAGACCTGGACCTGCTGAACTCGGTGGCGGGCAACATCATGGGCCGCACGATCTGCGCGCTCGGCGACGCGGCGGCCATGCCGGTGCGGGGCATGCTCAAGCACTACTGGGACGAATTCGAATATCACGTGCACAACAAGCGTTGTCTCGTCGGCGGACATGCCGGCTCGCACGCGGCCTCTGAAACGGTGGCCGCCTGATCGGCGGGCAGGGACGGCGCGTTGTGCGCGAACCGCGTAGCACGACGCAACGTGGAATGCCGCTGTGAACTGGAGCGGTAACAGGTTAGGGACGATTAACCATCATGGTTGAACTTGAAATAGACGGCAAGAAGGTGCAGGTGCCCGAGGGCAGCATGGTGATCCAGGCTGCGCAGCGGGTCGACACGTACATTCCGCACTTCTGCTATCACAAGAAGCTCTCCATCGCGGCCAACTGCCGGATGTGCCTCGTCGATGTCGAGAAGATGCCGAAGGCCGTGCCTGCGTGCGCGACCCCGGTGTCGCAAGGCATGGTCGTGCGCACGATGTCGGACAAGGCCGTGCAGGGTCAGCAAGCCGTGATGGAATTCCTGCTGATCAACCACCCGCTCGACTGCCCGATCTGCGATCAGGGCGGCGAATGCCAGTTGCAGGATCTGGCCGTCGGTTACGGCAAGTCGGCGTCGCGCTACAGCGAAGAAAAGCGCGTCGTGTTCCACAAGAACGTCGGCCCGCTCATCTCGATGGAAGAGATGACGCGCTGCATTCACTGCACGCGCTGCGTGCGCTTCGGCGACGAAATCGCCGGCGTGATGGAACTCGGCATGCTCGGCCGCGGGCAGCATTCGGAGATCAGCACGTTCCTCGGCAAGACGGTCGACTCGGAACTCTCAGGCAACATGATCGACCTGTGCCCGGTCGGTGCGCTCACGAGCAAGCCGTTCCGCTTCTCGGCGCGTACGTGGGAACTCTCGCGCCGCAAGTCGGTGAGCCCGCACGACGGCACGGGTGCGAACCTCGTCGTGCAGGTGAAGAACAACCGTGTGATGCGCGTGCTGCCGTTCGAGAACGAATCCATCAACGAATGCTGGATCTCGGACAAGGACCGCTTCTCGTATGAAGGCCTGAACAGCGAAGACCGTCTCACGCGCCCGATGATCAAGCATGGCGGCGAGTGGGTCGAGACTGACTGGCAGACGGTGCTCGAATACGTCGTGAAGGGCATCAAGGGCATCAGCGATGAACACGGCGAGAACATGCTCGCCGCGCTGGTCAGCCCGCACAGCACGACCGAAGAACTCTACCTCGTGAAGCAGCTCGCGGACGCGATCGGCACGCCGAACGTCGATTTCCGTCTGCGCCAGAGCGACTTCTCGGCGCCGCTGGCAGGCGCGCCGTGGCTCGGCACGAAGATTGCCGACCTCTCGTATGCCGACTCGGCATTCGTGATCGGCTCGTTCCTGCGCCGCGACCACGCGCTCTTCGCCGCGCGTCTGCGCCAGGCTGCGAAGGGCGGCGCGCAGGTGACGTTCCTGCAAGCTACGGCCGACGGGTCGCTGATCCCGAACGCGCAGCGCATCGTCGCAGCGCCTTCGGCGTGGGTCGACGAGCTGGTCTCGGTCGCCGCCGCCGTCGCCGAGGCGAAGGGCGTCGCGCTGCCCGAAGGCTTCGCGGGTGCACAGGCAACCGAAGCCACGAAGCAGGTCGCCGCATCGCTCGCGAGCGGCGAGCGCCGCTTCGTGCTCCTCGGCAACGCCGCGGTCCAGCACCCGGAATTCTCGCATCTGCACGCGGCTGCGCAGTTCATCGCCGAAACGACGGGCGCCACGCTCGGCTTCCTCACGGAAAGCGCCAACACGGTCGGCGCGCACCTCGCGGGTGCGCTGCCGGGCCGCGATGGCCTGAATGCGCGCGAAGCGTTCGAACAGCCGCGCAAGGGCTATCTGCTCTTCAACATCGAGCCGGAATTCGATACGGCGAATCCTGCTGCCGCGCGCGCCGCGCTCGCGCAGGCGGAAATGGTCGCCGTGTTCTCGCCGTACAAGACGGGCCTCGACTACGCCGACGTGCTGTTGCCCATCGCGCCGTTCACGGAAACGTCGGGCACGTTCGTCAACGCCGAAGGCACGATCCAGACGTTCAACGGCGTCGTGCGCGCGCTGGGCGACACGCGTCCGGCCTGGAAGGTCCTGCGCGTGCTCGGCACGTTGCTCGGCGCTCCTGGCTTCGAATACGACACGGCGGAAGAAGTGCGCCGCAAGGCACTCGGCGACGGCAGCATCGAAGGTCGCCTCTCGAACAAGACGGCCGCCACGCCCGCACGCGGCAGCCTCACGAAAGCGGTTGAAGGTCGCTTCGAGCGCATCGCCGACGTGCCGATCTATCACGCGGACCCGATCGTGCGCCGCGGCGAAGCGCTGCAACTCACGACGGCGGCCCGCGTGGCGAACACCATTGGCCTGCCGGCTGCATACTTCGATCAGCTTGGTCTGAAGGAAGGCGACGCGGTTCGTGTGCGCCAGGGCGAGCTCTCGGTGACCGCGCCCGCGACGCGCGATGCGAATCTTGCGCCGACGGTGGTGCGCGTGTCGGCGGCAACGCCGGCCGGTGCGCAACTCGGCAGCCTGTTCGGTGAACTGCTGGTGGAGAAGGCGTAAATGAGCTTGTTCGATACGATCAATGCAGGCGGCAGCCAGCTGCTCGGCGTGGCATGGCCCACGGTGTGGGCGCTGGTGCGAATTCTCGTCGTCGCGGTGGTGATCCTGTTGTGCGTCGCGTACCTGATCCTCTGGGAGCGCAAGCTGATCGGCTGGATGCACGTGCGTCTGGGCCCGAATCGCGTGGGGCCTGCGGGTCTCCTGCAGCCAATCGCCGACGTGCTGAAGCTGCTCCTGAAGGAAGTCATTCAGCCCGCGCAGGCGAGCCGCTGGATCTACATGGTCGCGCCGATCATGGTGGTGGTGCCGGCGTTCGCGGTCTGGGCGGTGATTCCGTTCCAGGCGGGCGCGGTGCTCGGCGACATCAACGCGGGCCTGCTGTACGTGATGGCGATCTCGTCGATTGGCGTCTACGGCGTGATTCTCGCGGGCTGGGCTTCGAACTCGAAGTACGCGTTCCTTGGCGCGATGCGCGCCGCGGCGCAGATGGTGTCGTACGAAATCGCAATGGGCTTCGCGCTCGTCGTCGTGCTGATGGTGTCGGGCAGCCTGAATCTCTCGGACATCGTGGGCGGCCAGATGCGCGGCATATTCGCGAGCTGGGGCATCACGTTCCTCTCGTGGAACTGGCTGCCGCTCCTGCCGATGTTCGTTGTCTACTTCATCTCGGGCATTGCCGAAACGAACCGCCATCCGTTCGACGTGGTGGAAGGCGAGTCGGAAATCGTCGCGGGTCACATGATCGTTTACTCGGGTATGGCGTTCGCGCTGTTCTTCCTCGCCGAGTACATCAACATGATCGTGATCTCCGCGCTCGCCTCGGTGCTGTTCCTTGGCGGCTGGAGCGCGCCGTTCGCTTTCCTCGAGTTCATCCCCGGCGTGTTCTGGCTGGTGCTGAAGGTCTTCTGCCTGCTGTCGATCTTCATCTGGGCCCGCGCAACGTTTCCGCGTTACCGCTATGACCAGATCATGCGTCTCGGCTGGAAGGTGTTCATTCCGGTCTGCGTCGTGTGGCTGATCGTGGTCGGCTTCTGGTACATGTCGCCGTTGAGCATCTGGAAATAAGGGGGCGACGAAATGAACGCTATCCAAAACTTCTTCAAGACGTTCTTCCTGACCGAGTTGCTCAAGGGCCTCGCGCTGACAGGCCGTTATGCCTTCAAGCGCAAGTTCACCGTGCAGTTTCCGGAAGAAAAGACGCCGATTTCCCCGCGTTTTCGCGGTCTGCACGCGCTGCGTCGCTATGAAAATGGCGAAGAGCGCTGCATCGCGTGCAAGCTGTGCGAGGCCGTGTGCCCCGCGCTCGCCATCACGATCGAATCGGAAGTGCGCGAGGACAACACGCGCCGCACGACGCGTTACGACATCGACCTGACCAAGTGCATCTTCTGCGGCTTCTGCGAAGAGAGCTGCCCGGTCGATTCGATCGTCGAAACGCACATTCTCGAGTATCACGGCGAGAAGCGCGGCGATCTGTATTTCACGAAGGAAATGCTGCTGGCCGTCGGCGATCGCTACGAAGCGCAGATCGCAGCGAACAAGGCAGCGGATGCACCGTACCGTTGATCTCAGTTTGACGCTGCATCGGCCCGCGGTTCGGGCCGGCTGCGGGGAACGCGTGTGCTGTAAAAGTACCGCGAAGCCGCAGCCTGACCGCCGCGGCGCGACACTCACAGGTCTGGCCGCCAGTCTGCGTCGCGCAATTCGCTTCACGATGGCCTCAACGATGAACCAGTAATCATGGAATTCACGACCGTTCTGTTCTACATCTTCGCGCTGTTGCTCACGCTATCAGGGCTGAAGGTGATCACCTCGCGCAATCCTGTCTCGTCGGCGCTCTTTCTCGTGCTCGCGTTCTTCAACGCGGCCGCGATCTGGATGCTGCTCGAGGCGGAATTCCTCGCGATCCTGCTGGTTCTCGTCTACGTGGGCGCGGTGATGGTGCTGTTCCTGTTCGTCGTGATGATGCTGGACATCAACATCGACGTGCTGAGCCGCGACTTCAAGCGCTTCATCCCGGTGGCGACCATCGTGGGCGCGATCATCGTGGTCGAAACCGCGCTGATCCTGTGGCACGGCTACGGCGCGACGAGCACGCCGGTGCCCGACACCTCGGCAGCGGCTGCTTCGGCGGTATCGAACACGCACCTGATCGGCAAGATCATCTACACCGACTACATCTTCGCCTTCGAAGTCGCCGGCCTCGTGCTGCTGGTGGCGATCGTCGCGGCCATCGCGCTCACCGTGCGCGAGCCGAAGGACGCCAAACGCCAGAACGTTTCGAGGCAGATCAACGTGCGTCGCCAGGACCGCGTGCGCCTCGTGAAGATGAAACCCGTGAAGGAAGTTCCGGAAGTCGCGCAGGCAACCGATGCCGATGCCGCGGCGGCAACCCCGCCCGCAGCCGGCGCGAAGAGCTAAGCAGAGAGGAGCGAATCATGTTGACCCTGGCCCATTATCTCGTCCTCGGCGCGATCCTCTTTGCGATCTCGATCGTTGGCATTTTTCTCAATCGGCGCAACGTCATCATCATCCTGATGGCGATTGAGCTGATGCTGTTGGCGGTGAACACGAATTTCGTCGCGTTCTCGCATTATCTCGGTGACGTTCACGGACAGATTTTCGTGTTCTTCGTGCTAACTGTTGCGGCAGCGGAAGCCGCGATTGGTCTGGCTATTCTTGTGACCCTGTTCCGCAGCCTCGACACGATCAACGTCGAGGACCTCGATCAGCTCAAAGGCTAAGGCAGGCTGCTATGGCAACAACACTCAACGAAACCTTATTGCTGGCGATCCCGCTAGCGCCACTCGCCGGTTCTCTCATTGCCGGTTTGTTCGGCAAGACGGTGGGGCGCGCGGGCGCGCATACGGTCACCATTCTCGGCGTGGCGATAGCCTTCGTGCTTTCGTGCATCACGCTGCTCGACGTGATGGGCGGCGCGAGCTTCAACGCGACCGTCTACGAATGGATGTCGGTGGGGGGCTTGAAGTTCGAAGTCGGCTTCCTCATCGACTCGTTGACGGCGCTCATGATGGTCATTGTGACCTTTGTGTCGCTGATGGTGCACATCTACACGATCGGCTACATGGCGGACGAAGAGGGCTACCAGCGCTTCTTCTCGTACATCGCGCTCTTCACGTTCTCGATGCTGATGCTCGTCATGAGCAACAACTTCCTGCAGCTGTTCTTCGGCTGGGAAGCGGTGGGTCTCGTCTCGTACCTGCTGATCGGCTTCTACTTCAAGCGTGAGAGCGCCATCTACGCGAACCTGAAGGCGTTCCTCGTGAATCGCGTGGGCGACTTCGGCTTCCTGCTGGGCGTTGGTCTTCTGCTCGCGTACGGCGGCTCGCTGAACTACAACGACGTGTTCGCGAAGGGCCACGAAATCGCCGCGCTGACGTTCCCGGGCACCTCGTGGAATCTGCTCACGGTCGCGTGTATCTGTCTGTTCATCGGTGCAATGGGCAAGTCGGCGCAGTTCCCGCTGCACGTGTGGCTGCCCGACTCGATGGAAGGCCCGACGCCGATCTCCGCGCTGATTCACGCGGCAACCATGGTCACGGCCGGTATCTTCATGGTCGCGCGCATGTCGCCGCTGTTCGAACTCTCGGAGGCCGCGCTCTCGTTCATCGTCGTGATCGGCGCCATCACCGCGCTCTTCATGGGCTTCCTTGGCGTGGTCCAGAACGACATCAAGCGCGTGGTCGCGTACTCGACGCTCTCGCAGCTCGGCTACATGACGGTCGCACTTGGCGTTTCGGCTTACCCGGTCGCGATCTTCCACCTGATGACGCACGCGTTCTTCAAGGCGCTGCTGTTCCTCGGCGCGGGCTCGGTCATCATCGGCATGCACCACGATCAGGACATGCGCAACATGGGCGGCCTGCGCAAGTACATGCCCATCACGTGGATCACGTCGCTCATCGGTTCGCTCGCGCTGATCGGTACGCCGTTCTTCTCGGGCTTCTACTCGAAGGATTCGATCATCGACGCCGTGAAGCTCTCGCACCTGCCGGGTTCGGGCTTCGCGTACTTCGCGGTGGTCGCGAGCGTGTTCGTCACGGCGCTGTACTCGTTCCGTATGTACTTCCTCGTGTTCCACGGTGAAGAGCGCTTCCGCGGTCCGAAGCACCCCGAATCGCCGATGGCGATCGAAGCGGCCCATGCCGCTCACGACGG
The DNA here is from genome assembly GCF_035501035.1 of Paraburkholderia sp. Lineage (GTDB taxonomy): Bacteria > Pseudomonadota > Gammaproteobacteria > Burkholderiales > Burkholderiaceae > Paraburkholderia. The sequence continues at coordinate 16,234 of NZ_DATJWR010000054.1, read as the reverse complement.
TCATGGCCACGGCCACGACGATCACCACGTCCACGTGCCGCACGAGTCGCCGTGGGTGATCTGGGTGCCGCTCGTGCTGCTCGCAATTCCTTCGGTGATCGCCGGCGCGTTCGCGATCCAGCCGTTGCTCTATGGCGGTTTCTTCTCGCATGGCGTGGCGTTCCAGGACGTCATCTTCGTTGGGCAGAACCACGAAGCGCTCGCTGAGATGGGTCAGGAATTCCAGGGCTGGGCCGCGATGGGCGCGCATGCGTTCTCGGGTCTGCCGGTGTGGCTCGCGCTCGCGGGTGTGGTGGTGGCGTGGTTCTTCTACATGAAGCGCCCGGATCTGCCGGCTGTCGTGTCGCGCACGTTCTCGCCGGTCTACAAGCTGCTGGAAAACGCGTATTACCTCGACAAGATCAACGAAATCGTCTTCGCTCGCGGAGCGGTCGCTATCGGTCGCGGTCTGTGGAAGGAGGGCGATGTCGTCGTGATCGACGGCGTCGTAAACGGGAGCGCCAAGTTTATCGGCTGGTTTGCAACTGTCATTCGTTTCCTGCAATCCGGCTATATCTATCACTACGCATTCGCCATGATCATTGGCATGCTTGGCCTCCTTACCCTGTTTGTAACGCTCGGCGGCAAATAAGGCGAGGAAACGCATGCACGCAACCCCGATTCTCAGTATTGCGATATGGATGCCGATCATTTTCGGCATCATCGTTCTTGTAGTGGGTTCTCGCAGGAACCCGAGCGCGGACCGCTGGCTCGCGCTCATCGGTTCGGTGCTTAGTTTCCTCGTTACCATTCCGCTCGTTACGGGCTTCGACACGACTACGGCTGCCCTGCAGTTCGAGGAGAAGTCGGTCTGGATCGAGCGGTTCAATATTACGTATCACCTGGGCATCGACGGCATCGCAATGTGGTTCGTCGTGCTCACGGCGCTCATCACCGTGATCGTCGTGATCGCGGGCTGGCAGGTCATCGAGAGGAACGTCGCGCAGTACTACTCGGCGTTCCTCATCCTGTCGGGCCTGATGATCGGCGTGTTCTGCGCCGCCGACGGTCTGCTGTTCTACGTGTTCTTCGAAGCCACGCTCATTCCGATGTACATCATCATCGGCGTGTGGGGCGGACCGAACCGCGTGTACGCAGCGTTCAAGTTCTTTCTCTATACGCTGGCCGGCTCGCTGCTCATGCTGGTCGCGTTGCTGTACCTCTATCGCGAAACAGGAACCTTCGACCTTGCCACCTGGCAGGCCGCGAAGCTTTCGATGACGCCGCAGATCCTGCTATTCATCGCGTTCTTCTTCGCGTTTGCCGTCAAGGTGCCGATGTGGCCGGTCCACACGTGGTTGCCGGACGCGCACGTCGAAGCGCCGACGGGTGGCTCGGTCGTGCTGGCCGCCATCATGCTCAAGCTCGGCGCATACGGTTTCCTGCGTTTCTCGCTGCCGATCACGCCGGATGCGAGTCACTACCTGGCGCCGGTCATCATCACGCTGTCGTTGATCGCTGTGATCTACATCGGCCTCGTGGCGATGGTGCAGGCGGACATGAAGAAGCTGGTCGCGTACTCGTCGATTGCCCACATGGGCTTCGTCACGCTCGGCTTCTTTATGTTCGGCCCGTCGAGCCAGCTTGCGATGGAAGGCGGCATCATCCAGATGATCTCGCACGGCTTCGTCTCGGGCGCCATGTTCCTGTGTATCGGCGTGCTGTACGACCGCATGCACACGCGCGACATCGCCGACTACGGCGGCGTCGTCAACACCATGCCGAAGTTCTCCGCGCTGGTCATGCTGTTCGCGATGGCTAATTGCGGCCTGCCGGGCACTTCGGGATTCGTTGGCGAATTCATGGTGATTCTGGCGGCAGTGCAGTTCAACTTCTGGATCGCTTTCGGGGCGGCGTTCACGCTGATCCTCGGTGCAGCCTATACGTTGTGGATGTACAAGCGCGTGTACTTCGGCGCGGTCACGAACGATCACGTTCGTGAGCTGAAGGACATCAACGGTCGCGAATACTTCATGCTTGCGGTGCTCGCGCTGTTTACGCTTTTCATGGGCATCTACCCGAAGCCCTTTACCGATGTGATGCACGTTTCCGTGGAAAACCTCCTCTCCCACGTCGCAGTGTCGAAACTGCCGCTGTCACAGTAATACCGAGCGGAGGACTCAAAGATCATGCCAAACGCCCCTATGAACGCTCTGCTGCCCGACGCACTGGTTATGACCGGTCTCGTCGTTGCGTGGCTCAACGACACGTTTACCGGTCCCTCGGGCCGGCGCACGACCTATTTCATCGCGCTGCTCACAAGTGTCGTAGCCGGTATCTGGTTTGCGGTCCTCGCGTTCGATCCGCGCGTGAGCTACTTCTTTACGCGAATGTACGTGGTCGACCCGTTCGCGAGCGCGATGAAAGCGGTGGTTACGCTCGGCTATGCCGTGTCGATCGTGTACTCGCGCAAGTACCTCGAAGACCGCGACATGTTCCGGGGCGAGTTCTTCCTGCTTGGCATGTTCTCGCTGCTCGGGCAGATCGTGATGATCTCGGGCAACAACTTCCTCACGCTGTATCTCGGCCTCGAGTTGATGTCGCTTTCGCTCTATGCGGTCATCGCACTGCGTCGTAACGCGACGCAGTCGAACGAAGCGGCCATGAAGTACTACGTGCTGGGTGCGCTCGCATCGGGTTTCCTGCTCTACGGCATCTCGATGCTGTACGGCGCGACCGGCTCGCTCGAGCTGAACGAAGTGTTCAAGGCCGTCGCCTCCGGCCACATCAACGACATCGTCCTGCTGTTCGGCGTGGTGTTCATCGTGGCGGGCGTGGCGTTCAAGATGGGCGCGGTGCCGTTCCACATGTGGGTTCCCGATGTCTATCAGGGCGCGCCCACAGCCATGACGCTGCTCACCGGCGGCGGTCCGAAGGTCGCGGCATTCGCGTGGGCCGTGCGCTTCCTCGTGATGGGCCTGCTGCCGCTCGCCGTCGACTGGCAGCAAATGCTCATCATCCTCGCCGCGCTCTCGATGATCGTCGGCAACATCACGGGTATCGTGCAGCGCAACGTCAAGCGCATGCTCGCGTACTCGGCCATCTCGAATATGGGCTTCGTGCTGCTCGGCCTGCTCGCCGGCATTGTCGACAACAAGGCGACGGGTGCTGCCAGCGCGTACAGTTCGGCAATGTTCTACAGCATCATCTACCTGATCACGACGCTCGGCGCGTTCGGCATTGTCATGCTGCTCGCACGCCGCGACTTCGAGGCGGAAACGCTCGACGACTTCAAGGGCCTGAACCAGCGCAGCCCCGTGTTCGCGTTCGTCATGATGCTCATGATGTTCTCGCTCGCCGGCATTCCGCCGACGGTTGGCTTCTACGCGAAGCTCGCCGTGCTCGAAGCGACGATGAACGCGGGCCTCACGTGGCTCGCCGTGCTCGCGGTGATCACGTCGCTGTTCGGCGCGTTCTACTACCTGCGCATCGTCAAGCTGATGTACTTCGACGCGCCGCAGGACACCGCGCCGATCGAGGGCCATGCGTTCAACCGCGCGCTGCTTACGCTCAACGGCGTGGCCGTGCTCGTGCTCGGCATCATCCCGGGTCCGCTGATGTCGCTCTGTCTGCAGGCCGTTTCGCATACGCTGCCGCTCTAATGTCGGCAGCGGGCTGGTTCATCGTGCTGTTGGCGCTCGCGGGCGCCAACGTGCCGTTTCTCAACCAACGATTGTTCGGCGTGGTGCCGCTTCGCGCACCGAAGAAGAGCGCGTGGATTCGCATCGCTGAAGTGATCGTGCTGTATTTTGTGGTCGGTGCGTTCGGCTTCCTTCTGGAGGCGCGCGCCGGTAACCGCTTCGACCAGGGCTGGCAGTTTTACGCGATCACCTTCAGTCTTTTTGTCGTGTTCGCGTTCCCCGGCTTCGCCTGGCAATATCTCGTCAAACGCCGCCCGGCGTGATGCGCGCTCCGGCTTGCAGCCGGTTCGCGCAGTTCGACCCGCCGTTCGACCTGCATTTGAGAGATCCCAATTCAAGCGGCGCGCCCGCGTTTTTCCCGACTTTTTGAGCATCCCCGAGGCTGAACATGGCTGAACATCATCAACACGACCTGGCGCTCGCCGAGACGTGCGTGGAAAGCACGACGCTGTACGCGGGCAATTTTCTGACCCTCAAGCGCGACGTCGTGGCGCTGCCGGACGGCAAGCACGCGACGCGTGAGTTCGTCCAGCATCCCGGCGCGGTGATGGTGATTCCGCTCTTCGACGACGGGCGTGTGCTGATGGAGCGCCAATACCGCTATCCGCTTGCGCGCGTGATGACCGAGTTCCCGGCCGGCAAGCTCGATCCGCAGGAGGGTGCGCTTGCGTGTGCCATTCGCGAGCTCAAGGAAGAGACGGGCTATACGGCGCGCGAGTACGTCTACCTCACGCAGATCCACCCCGTGATCTCGTACTCGACCGAATTCATCGATATCTATCTCGCTCGCGGCCTGACGGCGGGCACGGCGCAACTCGACGACGGCGAGTTTCTCGAGACCTTCACGGCGACGGTTCCCGAACTGCTCGAATGGGTGCGCACCGGCAGGATCACCGATGTGAAGACGATCATCGGCACGTTCTGGCTCGAAAAGGCGCTCTCGGGTGCGTGGCCGCTGGCGAAGCCGGAGCAGGGCTGAGGCGTTTGACGCGCTTCGCAGTTCGATCGACGGCGGCCCGCATGGCCGCCGTCGTCGTTTCTGCGCTTGTGCGCCGACGAGCCCCGCAGCGAAGCGCCTTCAGCGCGCACGCTCCGGTGGCGCTACAATCGAGACCCCGGGAAAATCCCGGGTGGTTGGCACCAGGATTTTTTTCGAACGATCGTTCACAAATTTACGATTTGCGCTAAACTCACCGCAAGCCTCGATTCCCCATGAAGGTCCTCGATTTACAGTGTCCAGACGGCCATCGGTTTGAAGGCTGGTTTGCATCGGTTGACGACTTCGAGTCGCAACTCTCTCGCAAGCTGGTTGAATGTCCGATGTGCGGCGCCACGAGTGTGAGCCGCTTGCCGTCCGCGCCCCGGCTGAACCTGTCTGGCGCGAGTGAGACGCCGCACGCGTCGCCTCGCGAGCAGGCAACTCAGTGGCAGGCGCACGCGATGCGTGTGATGCGTGAGGTCCTCGAGAAGACGGAGAACGTGGGCGACCGTTTCGCCGAGGAGGCGCGGCGCATTCACTACAACGAAGCGCCGTCGCGCAGCATCCGTGGAGTCGCTTCCGCGGAAGATGCGCAAGCTCTCGTCGAAGAAGGCATCGATGTGATGCCGCTGCCGGTTCCGGCCGCGCTGAAGGGTCCGCTGCAATAAAGCCATGCGGGTCTTCGCCGCGGCGCGGGGTTCACTCCGCACCGGCCGCGGCCAGGAGACACTGCGCATGGATCTGGACTACACCCCCGCCGACGACGCATTTCGCGCCGAAATCCGCGCCTGGCTCGAGGCAAACCTGCCTCAAGCGCTGCGCGACAAGGTTCTCAACCACAAACGCCTCTCCCGCGACGATATCGCCAGCTGGCACAAGCTGCTAGGCCAGCGCGGCTGGTCCGCGCCCGCGTGGCCCGTCGAATGGGGCGGTCCAGGCTGGACGGAAACGCAGCGCCACATCTGGGATGCCGAGTGCGGCCGCATCGGTGCGCCGATGGTCCTGCCGTTCGGCGTTTCGATGGTCGCGCCCGTGCTCATGAAGTACGGCAACGAGGCGCAAAAGCGCCGCTATCTCCCGCGTATCCTCTCCGGCGAAGACTGGTGGTGTCAGGGCTACTCGGAGCCAGGTTCTGGCTCCGATCTCGCCTCGCTGCGCACGCGCGCCGTCCTGGCCCACGGCGCCGAGGGCGATCACTATGTTGTGAACGGCCAGAAGACCTGGACGACGCTGGGCCAGCACGCCGACATGATGTTCTGCCTCGTGCGCACCGACCCCGCCGCGAAGAAGCAGGAGGGCATCTCGTTCCTGCTGATCGACATGAAGACGCCCGGCATCACCGTGCGCCCGATCATCACGCTCGACGAAGATCATGAGGTCAACGAAGTGTTCTTCGAGGACGTGAAGGTGCCGGTGGAAAACCTCGTCGGCGAGGAGAATCGCGGCTGGACCTACGCGAAGTATCTGCTCGGCCATGAGCGCACGGGCATCGCGCGCGTGGGCGCATCGAACCGCGAGCTCGCGTTCCTCAAGGGTGTCGCGCTCAAGCAGAAGAAGAACGGCAAGCCGTTGCTCGAAGATCCCGTGTTCGCGGCGCGTGTGGCGGCCGTCGAAATCGAGCTGATGGCGCTCGAAGTCACCGCCGAGCGCGTGATCGCGAGCGCATCGAACGGACGCGGCCCCGGCCCCGAGGCGTCGATGCTCAAGATCAAGGGAACCGAGATCCAGCAGGCGCTGACCGAACTGATGGTCGATGCGGTCGGCCCGCTTGCGGCGCCGTTCGATCCGGCCTTCCTCGAGGGCGAGCGCGCGCACGCGGCAGGTGGCGACGACGACGCGGCTCCGCTCGCGGCTTACTACTTCAACTATCGCAAGACGTCGATTTACGGCGGGTCGAACGAAATCCAGAAGAACATCATCGCGCAGATGATTCTGGGGATTTGAGGAGCGGCGCAATGAACTTCAATTTCACCGAAGAGCAACAGCAACTCGCCGACGCGCTGCGTCGCTATCTCGACAAGAACTACGGCTTCGAAGCGCGCCAGGCGATCGTGAAGACACCTGCGGGCGTCTCGAGCGAGCACTGGAAGGCTTTCGTCGAGCTCGGCCTCACGGCGCTGCCGGTGCCAGGCGAGCAGGGCGGCTTCGACGGCGCGCCGTTCGACATGCTGGTGGTCATGCAGGAATTGGGTCGCTCGCTCGTGATCGAGCCGTACTGGGCGACTGTGGTGGGCGTCGAGGCGATCAAGCTCGCGGGCTCATCGACGGCCGAAAATGCGGGGCTGCTCGAGCGCGTGGCTTCAGGCGAGGTCAAGCTCGCCGTGGCGTTTCATGAACCCGAGGCGCGTTACGACCTGTTTTCGCTCGAAACGCAGGCGAAGGAAACTGGCGACGGCTTCGCACTCACGGGTGTGAAGTCCGTCGTGCAGCATGGCGCGCAGGCCGACTACTGGATCGTGGCCGCGCGGCTTGCGGGCGAGGTGGCGCTTTTCGTCGTCGCGCGTGATGCGAAGGGCGTCGAGGTGAGCGACTACCGCACGATCGACGGCCAGCGCGCCGCGACGCTCACGTTCAAGGACGCCAGGGCGCGCCGCCTCGGCGACGCCCACACCGGCGCGGCGACGTGGGAGCGGGTTGCGGACTACGCCACGTTCCTGCTGTGCGCGGAAGCGGTGGGCGCGATGGACGCGCTCAATCACGCGAGCGTCGAATACACGAAGACGCGCCAGCAGTTTGGCGTGCCGATCGCGCGCTTCCAGGCGCTGCAGCACCGCATGGCCGAGATGCTGATCCATGCCGAGCAGGCTCGTTCGCTGACGTACCTTGCCGCTGCGCGCTACAGTAGCGAGTCGCCCGACGAGCGGCGTCGAGCAATTTCGGCGGCGAAGGCGCGCGTGGGTCAAGCGGCGCGTTTCATCGGCCAGCAGGCGGTGCAACTGCACGGGGGCATGGGCGTTACTAATGAAGTCGCGGCGGCGCACCTGTTCAAGCGCCTTGCGATCATCGAAACGACGCTCGGCGACGTCGATCATCATCTTGCGCGCTTTGCCTCGCTGCCGGGTTTTGCGCATGCTGCGTGAGGCGCGGCGCAGGCGAGGCAGACAAGCGGAGAGCATGGGATGGGTTTGAGTTACGAAGATCTCGAAGTGGGCAAGCGCTATGGGGTCGGCTCGCACACTTTCGAGCGCGACGAGGTGGTGCACTTCGCGGAGCAGTTCGATCCGCAGCCGTTCCACCTGAGCGAGGCGGGCGGCGAGGCGTCGATGTTCGGCGGCCTCGTGGCCAGCGGTTGGCACACCTGTTCGGTCATGATGGGCATGCTCGTGCGCAACTTCCTGAAGGATTCGACCTCGATGGGCTCGCCCGGTGTCGACGAGATTCGCTGGCTCAAGCCCACGCGCGTCGGCGACACGCTCACGATGACGAACACGATCCTCAGCAAGCGCGTTTCGGCAAGCAAGCCCGATCGCGGCATCGTCGAGACGCAGTGGGAGGGGCACAACCAGCACGGCGAACTGATCGTCACAGTGCGCTCGAAGGCGTTGTTCGGCTTGCGTGATCCGGCAGATTCGCGGGCAAATTCGCTGGAAAACTCGAAGGGGGGCGCATCGTGAGCGAAAGCGACATCATGCAGATCGCCGACGCCGCCGCGCTGCGTGCGCTCATCGGCGCATCGCCGCTCGTGAGCGGCTGGCGCGAGGTGAGCGAAGCCGACGTACACGGCTTTGCCGATGCGACGGGCGACCATCAGTGGATCCATGTCGACGCCGAGCGCGCGCGCCGCGAGTCGCCATTCGGCGGCCCGATCGCGCATGGCTTCCTCACGCTTTCGCTGATTCCCGCACTGCTCGGCGCCACGCTGCAGATGCGCCAGCGCATGGGCGTGAACTACGGCCTGAACCGCGTGCGCTTCACGCAGCCGGTGCCGGTGGGCGCGAAGGTGCGCGCGCGCATCGCGGTAAAGGAAGCGAGCGACTTGGAAGGCGGTGGCGTGCAGGTCGTCTGGGACGTGTGCGTCGAGCGCGAGGGCAGCGAGCGGCCCGCCTGCGTGGCCGAGTTCATCACGCGGCACTATTTCTAGGTCTGCGGGCTCGATAAAAAGGGGCGCTCTGCCGCGAGGCGGGCGCCCCTTGCTCGTTTTGCAGCAGCGAACGGAGCTTCAGTGTTTGGCGTACTGTGTCGCGCCGAACAGCATTTCCTTCGCCTTCTCGTCCATCAGCGGCTTGCGCACGTTCGCGAGCACCTCGACGCCGCGCTTGACCGCCGGCCGCGCCGCGATCGCTTCGTGCCAGCGCTTCACGTTGGGCAGCGCATCGAGGTCGATGCCCTGGTTCTGCCACGAGCGCGTCCACGGGAAGGCGGCGATATCCGCGATGGTGTACTCGTCGCCGGCCAGATATTCGGTCTTCCCGAGCTGCGTCTCCATCACGTTGTAGAGGCGCTTCGCCTCATTCGTATAGCGATTGACGGCGTAGTCGATCTTCTCGGGCGCGTAGATGCGGAAGTGGTGCGCCTGGCCGAGCATGGGGCCGAGGCCGCCCATCTGGAACATCACCCATTGCAGCACGTCGTAGCGCGCGGCGAGGTCTTCGGGCATGAAGCGGCCCGTCTTCGCGGCGAGATAGATCAGGATCGCACCCGACTCGAACAGCGAAAACGGCTTGCCGTCGGCGCGGCGCGGACCTTCGGAATCGGTAATCGCCGGAATCTTGTTGTTCGGGCTGATGGCGAGGAATTCGGGCTTGAACTGGTCGCCCGCGCCGATATCGACCGGATGCACCCGGTACTCGAGGCCGGTTTCCTCGAGCATGATATGGACTTTGTGACCGTTCGGCGTGGCCCAGCTGTAGACATCGATCATCGTGGCTCCTTGGCACCCTATGAAAAGGCGCCGCAAACCCTGCCACGACGCCAGATCTGGCGCAAATTAGCATAGATCGGCGCCACTCGCAGAGGGCGCATGAGCGCCCCTGCTGCGCTTGTGGGCTTACGACCGGGTGACGGGCATTTCCACCCGCGAGGCTGCCCCGGCGTCCAGGTAGCGCGCGAGTTCGAGCTTGGCGATGGCATTGCGATGCACTTCGTCGGGGCCGTCCGCGAAGCGCAGCGTGCGCGCCGAGGCATAGGCATAGGCGAGCGGGAAGTCGCCGCTCACGCCGGCCGCGCCGTGCACCTGCATCGCCCAGTCGATGACCTGGCAGGCCATGTTCGGCGCGACCACCTTGATCATGGCGATCTCGCCGCGCGCGCCCTTGTTGCCCACGGTGTCCATCATGTACGCGGTCTTGAGCGTGAGCAGGCGCGCCTGCTCGATCATGCAGCGCGCCTCGGCAATGCGCTCCTGCGTGACCGTCTGCGAGGCGACCGGCTTGCCGAACGCCACGCGCGAGAGGGCGCGCCTCGCCATGAATTCGAGCGCGCGCTCCGCGAGGCCGATCAGGCGCATACAGTGGTGGATGCGGCCCGGCCCGAGGCGGCCCTGCGCGATCTCGAAGCCGCGGCCCTCGCCGAGCAGAATGTTCGATGCGGGCACGCGCACGTTTTCGAGCGTGATCTCCATGTGCCCGTGCGGTGCGTCGTCGTAGCCGAACACGGTGAGCGGGCGGCGCACGGTGATGCCGGCCGTGTCCGAGGGCACGAGGATCATCGATTGCTGGGCATGGCGCGGCGCGTCGGGCTCGGTCTTGCCCATCAGGATGTAGATCGCGCAACGCGGGTCGCCCGCGCCCGACGACCACCACTTCGTGCCGTTGATCACGTAGTCATCGCCATCGCGCTCGATGCGAGTCTGGATGTTCGTCGCGTCGGAGGACGCGACGTCGGGCTCAGTCATCAGGAAGGCCGAGCGGATCTGGCCTTGCAGCAGCGGCTCGAGCCATTGCTGCTTGTGCGCCTCGGTGCCGTAGCGCTCGATCGTCTCCATGTTGCCGGTATCCGGCGCGCTGCAGTTGAACACTTCGGGTGCGAAGTGCACGCGGCCCATGATCTCGCACAACGGCGCGTATTCGAGATTCGTGAGTCCAGCGCCACGAGTGGAGGCGGGCAGGAAGAGGTTCCACAGCCCCGCCTCGCGTGCCTTCTCTTTCAACTGTTCGACGATCGCCGTGGGCACCCACGCGTTGCCGTTCGCGCGATTGCGCTCGACTTCCTCGTGGAAGATGGCCTCGTTCGGATAGATGTGTTCGTCGAAGAACGCGAGCAGCCTCTCGCGCAGCGCCTGCACTTTCGGGGAGTAATCGAAGTTCATCAGTGACCTCGCAAAGCGATGCAGTGACCAGGAAAAAAGGGAGTCCCGTTAAGGACCGGATACCGACAATTCGTAAGTATGACTAAGGTCAGCGAACCTTCTGCGCGTAGCGCCAGGCGAGCTCGGCCATCGGCCTCGCGCGGCGGCCCGCGTCGAGCGCCTGCGCGCTCGCGGCCGTGCCGTCCACCACGCGCTTCATGATGCCCTGCAGAATCGCCGCGATCCGGAACATGTTGTACGCAAGGTAGAAGTTCCAGTCGCCGCGAATCTCGAGGCCGGTGCGCTCGCAATAACGTTGCACGTAGTGGGCCTCGTCGGGAATGCCGAGCGCCTGCCAGTCCAGCCCTGCAATACCGCGGAACTGTGCGGGATCGACGTGCCACGCCATGCAGTGATACGAAAAGTCGGCGAGCGGATCGCCGAGCGTGGAGAGCTCCCAGTCGAGCACGGCCAGCACGCGCGGCTCGCTCGGGTGGAAGATCAGGTTGTCGAGCCGGTAGTCGCCGTGCACGACCGACACGCGCGAGCCGCCGTTGCCGGACTCATCGGGCAAGTGCTGCGGCAGCCATTCGATGAGGCGATGCATCGCGTCGAGAGGCTCCGTTTCGGAGGCCTGATACTGGCGGCTCCAGCGATCGATCTGGCGTGCGAAATAATTGCCGGGCTTGCCATAGTCGGCAAGGCCCACGGTTTCGGGCTTCACGTTGTGGAGCGCCGCGATCACTCGGTTCATTTCGTCGTAGAGCGCGCCGCGCTCCTCGCGGGTCATGCCGGGCAGCGACTGATCCCACAGCACACGGCCCTCGACGTACTGCATCACGTAGAACGCGCGGCCGATCACCGCTTCGTCATCGCAGAGCGCGAGCATTTTCGCCACCGGCACGTCGGTCGCAGCGAGTGCGTGCATGACGCGATATTCGCGTTCGATCGCATGCGCCGAAGGCAGCAGCTTCGCCTTCGGCCCCGGCTTCGCGCGCATCACGTAGGTGCGGCCGGGCGTGACGAGCTTGAACGTTGGGTTCGACTGGCCGCCGGCGAATTGCTCGACTGTGAGCGGACCCTCGAAGCCTTCCACGTGGGCGGTGAGCCAGGCGGCCAGCGCCTCGGTGTCGAAGCGCTGGCGCTCGGCGACCGGGCGCGTGCCTTCGAAGGCCGAGTAGTCGGTGCGCGTTTGCGCTGCTTTTTGAGTGTCTCCATCCGGGGTGGCTTGCGCCATGTGCGTCTCCCTTCTCTTATGGTGTGTCGCTCGCTATGGGACCGGAGCAAGCGCCCTGCATGGGTCCGGAGTCAATGCCAAAGCACTGACTCCGGCCAACAGCCGAAACGCTAACTCCGGTCGACCTGCGGGCGATAGCGCAGGTATTGCGCGTAAAGCATCTCCATCGTGGTGTTGCGAACGTCGCGGTGCAGCGGCGAGGGCGGCGCGTAGTTGAGCGTGCGCACGACCCAGTCCTCTGGCTTGATCCCGACATCGAGCGCATTGATACAGCCGGTGGCCTGCGCGAGATGTCCGAAGAACGCGCGGCCGCCTGCCGTGATGGCATGCGAGAGAATCGCGCGGTTCACGCCGCCGTGCAGCACGAGCAGCGCCGTGTCCCACGACGGATCCGCGCGCAGCGCAGCCAGCGCCGGGAGCACGCGGTCGAGCAGTTCGCCGATGGTCTCGCCGCCCAGAAAGCGCGTGTGCTCGGGCACGAGGCCGTCGAACACGCGCAGGAACGCGTCTTCGATTTCGGCGGGGGGAATCGCGACGAGGCGGCCGCCGCGAATCTCTTGCCATGCCGGCTGCACTTCGAGCTCGATCGGCTGGCCGGTTGCCGCGAGCACGCGTTGCGCGGTTTCGACCGTGCGACGCAGCCCGCTCACGATCACGCGATCGAAGTGCACGCCCTGTGCGGCGAACGACTCGCCAGCAGCCGTTGCCTGGGCGCAGCCGTGCTCGTTGAGGGGGACGGTGTCCGGGTCGATTGCGCGACCCGTGTCGTCGAAGTAGGTGACGTCTCCGTGCCGCATCAGGTAGAGGCGGCGGCGCTCGGGCAACTGGTATTCGCTCATGGGGTTATGGCTTATCTGTAGACGGGCGCGCGCTTCTCGAGGAACGCCGTGATGCCTTCGAGCCCGTCGCGGTGATGCAGCGAGGCGACGAAGCTTTCACGTTCGGAGGCGAGCTGTGCTTCGAGCGGTTGCGTGTCGGCGACGTTCGTGAGGCCCTTGATGCGCGCCACCGAGTTCGGCGAGATTTTCGCGAGTTCGTCGCCCCAGGCGAGCGCCGTGTCGAGCGCCGATTGCGGCTTCGCGAGCCGGTTCACGACACCGAGTTCCGCGAGGCGCGGCGCGGCGATCGGCTTGCCTTCGACCATCAGCTCGAACGCGAGCGCGCGCGGGAGCACGCGCGAGAGAAACCACGAGCCGCCGCCGTCGGGCGTGAGGCCCACGCGCGAATAGGCCATGACGAACTTCGCGTCTTCGGCGGCGACGAGCAGATCGGCGGCGAGCGCGAGCGAGAAGCCCGCACCCGCGGCCGCCCCTTCGACTGCCGCGATCACGGGCTTGCTCGACTGGCGCATGGCGGTGACCCATGCGGCCAGCATGTCGATGCTGGCGGCTTGCACCGAGGGGTCCTTCGCGCGATTTTCGAGCAGGCGGTTCAGGTTGCCACCCGCGCAGAAGAAGTTGTCCGCGCCCGTGAGGACGATCGCGCGCAGCGACGTGTCGCGCTCGGCGGCGTCGAAGGCCTCGATGGCTGCGGCGTACATGTCGGGGTGCAGCGCGTTGCGGGCGCCGGGGTTCGACAGCGTCAGGACGAGTGTCGATTCATGGCCTTCGGGGCGGGTGCTGCGGAGTTCGGCGCTCATTGCGGTGCCTCGTTCGATGCGTTGACGTCTGCTGCGTCGGGTTGTGTCAGGGAAAGGCCGAGTTGTGCGCGGCGCGCGAGCCACGGTGACGGGCGATAGCGCGGATCGCCGAGCACGGAGTGGATGTTGCGCAGGATCGTGAGGATCGTGCGCGCGCCGAGCGCGTCGCCGAGTGCGAGCGGACCGCGCGGGTAGCCGAGGCCGAGCGTGACCGCGAGGTCGATGTCGCCTGGCGTGGCAATGCCCTTTTGCGCGATGTCGCAGCCGATGTTGACGATCGTCGCAACGATGCGCTGCGCGACGAAACCCGTCGAGTCTCGGATCACCGTGACGGGCACGCCATCGGCGGCGAAGAGCGCGTGACCGGCGTCGCGCGCGGCGCGCGTGGTGGCGGGCGTCGTCATCAGCGTGCGGCGCTTCGCGGTATCGAGCGGGAAAAGCGTGTCGATGGCGACCACTCGGCTCGCGTCGAGTTGCTCGTCGAGCGCGGCGGTCGTGGCGTCGAGGCCGAGTGGCGCGACCACGATCAGCGCGTCGGCGGAGGGCGTGTCGCTTTCGTCGACCGGTACGCTGGCCTTCGCGGCGAGCGCGAGAATGGCGCCGCGCGCGACGGTGTTGCCGCGGCTCACCCAGACGCGCGCCGGCAGCGCAGTGGGCGCGGCCGGTTCGTCGGGCACTTGTTGCTTGCCGTCGACATAACGATAGAAACCTTCGCCCACTTTGCGGCCGACGAGTCCGCCCGCGAGCCGCACGCCCGTGATGGGCGAGGGCGTGAAGCGCGGCTCCTCATAGAACTGGTGATAGATCGACTCCATCACGGGATGCGAGACGTCGAGCGCGGTCAGGTCCAGCAGCTCGAAAGGTCCGAGCCTGAAGCCCGCCTGCTCGCGCATGATGCGATCGATCTCGACGAAGCTCGCCACGCCTTCGCCCGCCACGCGCAGGCCTTCGGTATTCATGCCGCGGCCCGCGTGATTGACGATGAAGCCTGGCATGTCCTTCGCGCGCACCGGCGTGTGGCCCATGCGGCGCGCGAGGCTCATCAGCGCGTCGCCGGCCGCCGGGTCGCTGCGCAGGCCGTCGATCACTTCGACCACCTTCATGAGCGGCACGGGGTTGAAGAAGTGATAGCCCGCGACGCGCGACGGGTCGCTGCACGCGGCGGCGATGGCGGTGATGGACAGCGAGGAGGTATTCGAGACGAGCAGGCAGTTGCCGCTCACGACGGTTTCCAGTTCGCGAAAGAGCGTGCGCTTCGCTTCGAGATTCTCGACGATCGCCTCGATCACGAGATCGCAGCCCGCGAGGTCGTCGAGCGTATGCGCGCCGGCGACGCGTTCGAGTGCGGCCTTCGCGGCGTGCTCGTCGAGCTTGCCTTTTGCCGCGAGTTTCGCGAAGGTGTCGGCGAGATAGTCGCGCGCGGCGGCGGTTGCTTGCGGATTCGTATCGTAGAGGCGCACTGCGAGCCCCGCCTGTGCGGCGATCTGGGCGATGCCCCGGCCCATTGCGCCGGTGCCGACGATGCCGATTGTCTCAATGTTGAAATGATGGGAAGTCATTGGAAGCCTGGCTCCATGATTGGCCTAGAATAGCACGGTCGTACAATTTCATGAAAAAGGTTCGGCGCGGGTCTGCAAATTCGTTGCGGGCTGCGAGCCGCTCTCAAGGAGGTCATACGGATGATCAAGCTCCATGGTTTTGCGCTCTCGAACTACTACAACAAGGTCAAGCTCGTGCTGCTCGAGCACGGCATCCCGTTCGAGGAGGTGACGACGAAGCTGCCCCTTGGCGAGGCGCAACTCGCCCATTCTCCCGCCGGCAAGGTGCCCTATATCGAAACGGAGCAGGGTTTTCTGTGCGAATCGCAAGTGATCGTCGAATATCTGGCTGCGCGCTTCCCGGACAAGCCCATTTTCGCGTCGGATCCGTGGCAGGCGGCGAAGGAGCGTGAGCTCATCACGTTCATCGAGACGCATCTCGAACTCACCACGCGTGAGCTTTATGGCGAGGCGTTCTTCGGCGGGAAGGCGAGTGACGAGGTCAAGGCGACGATGGAAAAGCGTCTGCGCCGCTATGTGGCGAGCTTCAAGCGGCTCGCGAAGTTCGCGCCTTACGTGGCGGGCGATCAGTTTGGCGTGGCCGATGCGGCGGCGTTCGTGAGCCTGCCGCTCGTGGGCCGCGCGACGCAGACGATCTACGGCAGCGATTTCCTCGCCGACGCGGGCATCGACTGGAAGTCGTATATCAAGCGGATCGGCGAGCGCCCGGCGGCGCAGCGCGTGAACGCCGATCGCAAGGCGTACATCGAGGCGAACTCGTAAGCGTGACGGGGCCTTGCGCGCCCCGTTGCCTCGCCTCGCGCGCGATGATCGGGAACGCACTGCCGTTCGCGGATTCATCGCGCGAGAGGGGGCTCAGAGCCGTGCGAGCCGCTCGAGCGCGGTCGCGAGCGTGCTCTCCTGCTTGGCGAAGC
>NZ_DATJWR010000053.1:0-15286 GCF_035501035.1 Paraburkholderia sp. | reverse complement strand
CTCGCGATCTCGACGTCGGTGCGGATCTTCGCCACCGATTCGAGCCAGTACTTCGCCGTGAGACCCGCGTAATAGCTCGTGCCGCACGCGAGAATCAGGATGCTGTCGATATCCTTGAACACCTCGAGCGCGTTATCGCCGAAGAGCTCGGGACCGAAGGCGTCGGCGGCCGGAATCGTGTCCGAGATCGCGCGCGGCTGCTCGAAGATTTCCTTTTGCATGTAGTGGCGATACGGGCCGAGATCGACCTCTCCGCCATAGACCTGGTTGGCCTGCACGTCGCGCGCTTCGCGCACGACCTCGTTGCCGTGGCGGTCGGCCACGCGCACGCCTTCGAGCGTGATCTCGCACACGTCGCCTTCTTCCAGATAGCTGATGCGCTCGGCGCTGCCCGCAATGGCGAGCGCGTCCGAAGCGATGAAATTCTCGCCGTGGCCGTAACCGACCACGAGCGGCGAGCCGGCGCGCGCGCCCACCACCGTATGCGGCTGGCTCTTGTGCACGACGCCGATCGCATACGCGCCCGCGAGCTGCTGCACGGCCGCGCGCACGGCGGCGAACAGGTCGCCCTGATACAGGCTGTGGATCAGGTGGGCGATGACTTCGGTGTCGGTCTGCGAGACGAATTCGTAGCCCTTCGCGCGCAGCGTGTCGCGCAGCGACTCGTAGTTCTCGATGATGCCGTTGTGCACGATCGCGAGCGTGTCGCGCGAGAAGATCGGGTGCGCGTTGCTCACCGTGGGCGCGCCGTGCGTGGCCCAGCGCGTGTGGGCGATGCCGGTCACGCCCTCGAAGCGCGCCTCGCGCACCTGCTCGTCGAGCTCGGCCACGCGCGCGACGCTGCGCACGCGCTCGGGGCCGTCGGCCGTCACGACGGCCACGCCGCACGAGTCGTAGCCGCGATATTCGAGGCGCCGCAGTCCTTCGATCAGGACGGGAACGATGTTACGAAGCGCAACCGCGCCGACAATGCCGCACATGGATTCGATCCTTTGCAAAGAGAGGCGTGGACGCCGTACGCGTGTCGCGCTCTTTTACGCGCGTTCCCACAACGTGCGGCGCCGGAATTCAACCGTTCAGTTCTTTTTCTTGACCGGCCGAACGTAGCCGGTTTTCGCGATCTGCGTTTTCTCGTTGAGCACGAGCGTGCCTTCGGGCACGTCCTTCCACACGGTCGTGCCCGCTGCGATGGTCACGCCGCGGCCCACGCGCACGGGCGCGACGAGCTGCGTATCGGAACCCACGAACACGTTGTCTTCGATGATCGTGCGGAACTTGTTCGCGCCGTCGTAGTTGCAGGTGATGGTGCCCGCGCCGATGTTCACGCCCGCGCCAACATCCGCGTCGCCCACATAGCTCAGGTGATTCGCCTTCGAGCCCGTGCCGATGTTCGCGTTCTTCACTTCGACGAAATTGCCCACGTGGACTTCATCTGCGAGCTTCGCGCCCGGGCGCAGCCGCGCGTAGGGCCCAAGCACCGCGTTCGCGCCGACCGCCGCGCTTTCGATGTGCGTATAGGCATCCACGCGCGTGCCCGCGCCGATCGACGCATTGCGGATCACGCAGTTCGGGCCCACGCTCACGTTGTCCGCCAGCGTCACGTCGCCTTCGAACACGCAGTTCACGTCGATGAACACGTCGCGCCCGCATGAGAGCGAGCCGCGCACGTCGACGCGCGCCGGGTCGGCGAGCGTCACGCCCGCAACGAGCAGCGCCTGCGCCACGTTGCGCTGATGCACGCGCTCGAGTTCGGCGAGCTGCAGCTTGCTGTTCACGCCGAGCGTTTCCCATTCGTCGTCGGGCTGCGCGGTCACGACCGGGTGACCGGAGACGATCGCCGCTTCCACGACGTCGGTCAGGTAAAACTCGCCCTGGGCGTTATCGTTCTTCAGTGCTGCCAGCCAGCCCGCGAGCGGTGCCGTGGGCGTCACGATGATGCCGGTGTTGATTTCGTCGATGAGGCGCTCGTCGTCGCTCGCGTCCTTCTGCTCGACGATCCGCACGACCTGGCCGGTCGCGCCGCGCACGATGCGACCGTAACCGCTCGGGTCGTCGAGCGTGACGGTGAGGATGCCGTAGCCGTTCTGGCCGGCGGCTTCGGTCAGGCGCCTGAGCGTCGTTGGGCGCGTGAGCGGCACGTCGCCGTAAAGCACGAGCGTGGGCACGTTGACGTCGAGTAGCGGCAGCGCCTGCGCGAGGGCATGGCCCGTGCCTAGCTGCTCGGCCTGAAGCGCGAACTGGACGTCGGGCGCGCCGACGGCCTCGCGCACGGCTTCGCCGCCATGGCCGACCACGACGACGAGGCGGGTAGGCGAAAGCGTGCGTGCGGTATCGATGACATGCGAGAGGAGCGGCCTGCCGGCGAGCGGATGAAGCACTTTGGGCAGCGCGGAGTGCATGCGTTTGCCCATGCCTGCCGCGAGGATCACGACGTTCATGGCATCGGTGACGAGATGAGGAAAGAAGCGGTCGATTCTAGCATGGGGGGTATCCCCAGGACGGCGGCCCACCGGCCTCTCCCGCCCGGTTGATCATTCTTTACGTCTGGATTGACGTCGTCGCCGCAAACCGCCGCACGGCGATCGCAAGATGTGCTTGCGGGGTCGGAGCGTTTTGATTCACGCGCGCGGCGCGTTGGCGTCGCGCGCGTGAGATACGACCTTCCAGCGTGGCTTACAGGTCGTCGAACGGCGTGAACCTGATCGTCGCGCCTTCAGCCGGTGCGGGGTCGGTCGAGCACGGTTCTTCGTCGAACGCGATGTCGCCCGCCGGGTCGGCCACGCCCGTCGCGCGCAGGCCCGCGAAGCCGAACAGCTTCGTATCCATGAGGTGCGAGGGCACGACGTTGCCGAGCGCGTTGAACATGTTCTCGACGCGGCCCGGGAAGCGCTTGTCCCATTCGCGGATCAGCGCCTTCATCTCGGCGCGCTTCAGGTTCGGCTGGCTGCCGCACAGGTTGCACGGAATGATCGGGAATTCGCGCAGTTGCGCGTACTTTTCGAGATCGGTTTCCTTCACGTAGGCGAGCGGGCGGATCACGACGTTCTTGCCGTCGTCCGACTGCAGCTTGGGCGGCATGCCCTTCAGCTTGCCGCCGTAGAACAGGTTCAGCAGCAGCGTCTGGAGGATGTCGTCGCGATGGTGGCCGAGCGCGATCTTCGTCGCGCCCAGCTCGCCCGCCACGCGGTACAGACTGCCGCGGCGCAGGCGCGAGCACAGCGAGCACGTGGTCTTGCCCTCGGGCACGAGGCGCTTGACGATGCTGTACGTGTCCTGATTCTCGATGTGAAACGGCACGCCCACCTTCGCGAGGTACTCGGGCAGCACGTGCTCGGGAAAGCCCGGCTGCTTCTGGTCGAGGTTCACGGCGACGATGTCGAAGTCGATCGGCGCGCGCTCGCGCAGGCGCAGGAGCACGTCGAGCATCGCATAGCTGTCCTTGCCGCCCGAGAGGCACACCATCACCTTGTCGCCGTTCTCGATCATGTTGTAGTCGCCGATCGCCTGGCCGACCTGACGCACGATGCGCTTGAACAGTTTGTTGTTCTCGTAGGCTTCCTTCTGCTCGCGGCGCGTGAGCGTGCGGCGCTCCGCTTCCTCGCTCACGGCTTCTTCGTTCGCCGGGGCTGCGGCCAGTTCGTTCGCGGCGTCCTGCCCGACGGGCAGCGTTTCGGGGGCGTTCATGAATCAGTCCTCTTTGATGCGAAAGACCTCGACGCCCACCGCGTCGCAGTCCGGATAAACGTCGGGCTTCTCGGTCGAGACGCGCACCGCGCGCACCTGGTCGTGCGCGAGCAGCGCCTTCGCCAGATCGTCGCAGAGCGTTTCCTGCAGATGGATATGGCCTTTGCCCACGCGCTCGGCGACGGTCGCGCGCATGAAGTCGTAGTCGACGACTTCGCGTAGCTTGTCTTCGTGCGGCGTCGTGAGCGCGAGCGGCACGAACAGGTCGACGTTGATCACGACGCGCTGCTCGCCGCGCTTTTCGAAGTCGTGCACGCCAATGTTGATGTGCACTTCGTAGTTGCGCAGGAAAAGCCGGCGGCAGTCGGCGAGCCGGGGGTGAAGCAAAACGGTGGACATGTATGTTCCAGTCGATAAAAGCGTGCGTTCTCTCGCACGTGTGCCGGCGCAGTGCGCCCGGCGGGTCATCCGGTCGGTCTGCAAAACCGCTCGTGCGCGGCGGCTCGCATTCCCTTGTGTTCGTCAGCACCGCTTGCTCGAGGACCAGCGCGCAGCGGGCTATGCATTTAGTTGCAAAGTTTGGCGTGCAACTTCACCTGCAGCCAGGTAGCGGGGCGACGCGCGGCGCATTCGCCCGGCGCCGGCTTCAACCGCCAGTCAGAAACATCACGTCGCGCGGCAGCGGCACGAGATGCTGGCCGCCATCGACCACGAGCGTCGTGCCGGTCACGCCCGAAGCCTTCGCCAGATACAGCGCGGCTTCCACGAGATCGGCGGGTCGCGACGCGCGCCTGAGCGGCGTGACCTGGTGCGCAGCCGCGAAGCTTTCCGGCGTCTGGTCGCCCGACTGCAACGTGAGGCCGGGCGCAAGCCCCACCACGCGCACCTTCGGCGCGAGCGCCTGGGCGAGCGCGACGGTGGCGTTCGCGAGCGCGGCCTTCGTCAGCGTGTACGACAGGTAGTCGGGATTCATGTTGTACAGCTTCTGGTCGAGCACGTTGATGACGCACGTGCGCAGCGTCTCGTCGTTCACCGCCGCGTCGGGCGTTGCTTCGTACAGCGTGCGCGCCAGCACGAGCGGCGCACCCACGTTGACCGACATGAGCTGCAGCAGCTTCGCGTAGCCGACGTCGCGCGCGGTGTCTTCCTCGAAGCGCGAGGCATTGTTGAGCACGCACGCGGGCCGGCCGAGCGCCGCCGCACAGTCCGGCACGAGGCGCGCCACTTCGGCCTCATTCGCGAGGTCCGCATGCAGCGCGACCGCGCGGCGGCCCAGCGCCGCAATCTGCGCGACGACTTCCTCGGCCGCTGCACGCGACTCGCCGTAATGCACCGCGACGTCCCAGCCGCGCGCAGCAAAGCCCAGCGACAGCTCGCGCCCGATGCGTCGCGCGCCGCCCGTCACCAGCACAACGGGCGCCTGCGTGTCGGCGTCTGAATTGGGGTGCGATGCGGGCTGCGATGCGTTGACTGAGGCGCGCATGCCGGCGTCAGCCGGGCGGATGCCGGAAGTTGCGCTCATTTACAATGCCGGGATGAATCCGAAAGCTCACGAACCCGATAGTTTACCTGTTCCCGAGCCGATCGCGCTCGCGCAGTCCGAGGCGCTCGAGGCCACGCTGCGCGCCGAGATCGCCGCGGCGGGCGGCTGGCTACCGTTCGACCGGTATATGGAACGCGCGCTCTATGCGCCGGGGCTCGGCTACTACGGCGGCGGCGCGCGCAAATTCGGCCTCCTCGCCGACGACGGCAGCGACTTCGTGACCGCCCCCGAGCTTTCGCCGCTTTTCGCGGCCACGCTCGCGCGCGCCGTGGGCGAGGCGCTGTCAGCGAGCGGCACGCGGCGCCTGATGGAGTTCGGCGCGGGCACGGGCCGGCTCGCGGCGGGCGTCATGCTCGCGCTCGACGCCGCGGGCGTGCCGTTCGACTCGTACGCGATTGTCGATCTGTCGGGCGAGTTGCGCGAGCGCCAACGCGAGACGATCACGCGGCTCGCGCCCGCGCTCCTCGAGCGCGTGAGCTGGCTCGACGCGCTGCCCGCGCAGTTCGAAGGTGTCGTGATCGGCAACGAGGTGCTCGACGCCATGCCGGTGCGCCTGTTCGCCCGCAAGGACGCGGTATGGCACGAGCGCGGCGTGAGCGTGAACGCCGAAGGCGCCTTCGTCTTCGCCGATCAACCCGCAAACTCCGGGCGCGACGCCGGCAGGCTGAACGGCAGCACCGCCAGTGCGCTCGCGGGTATCGAAGGCAGCGAGAACTACGTGACCGAGACGCACGAGGCGGCGCTCGCGTTCACGCGCACCGTATGTGCGATGCTCGCGCGCGGCGCAGCGTTTTTCATCGACTATGGATTTCCGCGCCACGAGTACTATCACGCGCAACGCGCACAGGGCACGCTGATGTGCCACTACCGGCACCGCGCGCACGGCGACCCGTTCCTCTACCCCGGCCTGCAGGACATCACCGCGCACGTGGAATTCACGGGCATTGCCGAGGCCGGCGTCGAAGCGGGCGCGGACCTGCTCGGCTATACCTCGCAGGCGCGCTTTCTGATGAACGCCGGCATTACCGAGGTACTCGGAGAAATCGATCCGCGCGACCCGCAACGCTTCCTGCCCGCCGCGAACGCGGTGCAAAAACTCGTTTCCGAAGCGGAGATGGGCGAACTCTTCAAGGTGATCGCGTTTTCGCGCGGCATCGACGAAACCATCGCGGCGTTCGCGCGCGGCGATCGCAGCCACACACTCTGAGGCGTGCACGCCGGAACACTCATGATCCGCTGGTTCCTCACTACGTTCATCGCCGTCGCGATTCTCTCGGGCGCCCAGCCGTGGCTCAGGAAGCTCGGCATCGGGCGGCTGCCCGGCGACGTCACGCTACGCATTTTCGGCCGCGAATATCCGCTGCCGTTCATGTCGACGCTCGTGCTTTCGATGGTGCTTTCGCTGCTCGTGCGCGCGTTCTGACCGCGCGCGCGAGCGAGCGGCCCGGTTCAGGCCGAAGCAAGCGCCTCTTCCACCGCCGCAATGCGCGCGCGGTGCACCGCTTCCTTGATCTTTTCCGCGCCGCCGCCTTCGATCGCGCGCGCGACAGCCCCCGCATCGACGCCACGCGCAGCCACCAGCGCCACGCGCAGCCGCTCGGCCTGCGGATAGGGCGCGTTCTCCCAGTTCAGGCGCCCGCGCAAGTCCGACTCGCACGCCTGCAGCGCCTCGGCGAAGCGCGCGGGCTTGCGCAGCGCGTCGCAGCGTTCGATGAGGCGCACGAGCGCCGCCGCGCCCATGTCCATCACGCGATGCATGTTGCCGTGCTCGCGCGCGACGAGCACCGCGAGCTCGCGGCACTCGTTGGGCACGCGCAGCCGGTCGCACAGCGGCTTGAGCAGACTGACGCTGCGCCCCTCGTGGCCGATGTGGCGCGGCAGCACGTCTTCAGGCGTGGTCGCCTTGCCGAGATCGTGCGTGAGCGCCGCGAAACGCACCGGCAACGTATAGCCCTGCGCCGCCGCATGGTCGATCACCATCATCACGTGAACGCCCGTGTCCACTTCCGGGTGATAGTCGGCGCGCTGCGGAACGCCGAAAAGGCTGTCCACCTCGGGCAGCACGCGCGCAAGCGCACCGCACTCGCGCAACATCGCGAACATGCGCGAAGGCTTCACTTCCATGAGACCACGCGCGATTTCCTGCCAGACGCGCTCGGGTACGAGCGCGTCGACTTCGCCCGATTCGACCATCGCGCGCATGAGTGCGAGTGTTTCGGGCGCAACGGTGAAATCGGCGAAGCGGGCCGCGAAGCGCGCGAGGCGGAGGATGCGCACGGGGTCTTCGAGAAACGCGTCGCTCACATGGCGAAACACGCGCGAGCGCAGATCATGCGCGCCGCCGAACGGATCGATGACCGGCCCGGTGAGCACGCCCCCCGGCTGCACTTCCTGCGCCATCGCATTGATCGTGAGATCACGGCGCGCGAGGTCTTCCTCTAGCGTCACGTTGGGTGCGTAGTAGAACTGAAAGCCGTGATAGCCGGCAGCCGTCTTGCGCTCGGTGCGCGCGAGCGCGTACTCCTCTTGCGTCTCGGGATGCAGAAATACCGGAAAGTCCTTGCCCACCGGACGATAGCCCTGTGCGACCATCTGCTCCGGCGTCGCACCAACCACGACGTAGTCGCGATCGCGCACGGGCAGCCCCAGCATTTCGTCGCGGATCGCACCGCCTACGACATAGATCTTCATTCGTCGTCGCGTTCGTCGTCGGCGACGATGTGCGTTTCGCCGCGCGCGGCCTCCACCCATTTCGCCACCGCGGGCAGCGCGCTCACGCGCTGCGCGTAAGCCGCGGCTTCGGGCGAGAGCTTCGGCGCATAGCTGTTAAAGCGCATCACGACCGGCGCGTACATGGCGTCGGCAATGGTGAATTCGCCGAACAGGAACGGGCCGCCGCTCGCAGCGAGGCACTCGCGCCAGAGCGCGTCGATGCGCGCGACATCGGCGAGCGCGCCCGGCGTCGCGCCCGCGCCCGGCTTCACCTTGCGGATGTTCATCGGCATGTGGTTGCGCAGCTCGCCGAAGCCCGAGTGCATTTCGGCGCTCACGCTGCGCGCACGGGCACGCGCATTGGCCTCGCGCGGCCACATGGCGTGCTGGGGGAAGCGCTCGGCGAGCGTCTCGGCAATCGCGAGCGAATCCCACACGGCAAAGCCGTCGCCGGCGACGAGGCACGGTACCTTGCCCGAGGCCGAGAACGCGAGGATCGAGGATTTGGTGTCCGGCTCGTCGAGCTCGATCAACACTTCCTCGAACGGGATGCCGAAGTGCGTGAGCAGCACCCAGGGGCGCATCGACCACGACGAATAGTTCTTGTCTCCAATTACGAGCTTCATTGTCCAGATGACCGTAGTGTGGTGAGTGGAATGGGCGCCGGCTGGCAGCGGGCTACCGGCCGGCGCTGGCGCGAAAGATGTTCAGGCGCGAGCGCAGCGAGGCGTCGGCGAGGTAGAGCGGCGCGATCGTCTCGATGCTGGCGGGCTCGATATCGAGCTCGGGCGCAAGCGGCCCCGAAAGCACGCTGTCCACCTTCATCGAATCGAGATTATCGCGCGTGAGCACCGGGACGCCCGGCGCCATTTCGAACGAAAGCGCCTGGAGCCGCCCGAACGTACCGGGTAGCCGCACGATGCGCGCATGGCGCCCCATCACTTCGCCGCAGTACCGCAGCAACTGTTCGAGCGTGTAGACCGTCGGGCCGCCAAGCTCGTAAGTGTGCCCGCTCGCGCCGTCGAGATCGAGCACATTGACGATCGCCTTTGACACGTCACCCACGAAGACCGGCTGGAACTTCGCATCGGGCATGGCGAGCGGGATCACGGGAAAGAGCTTTTGCAGGAGCGCGAGGCGGTTGAGGAACGTGTCCTCGGGACCGAACACGACCGAAGACCGGAAGATCGTCGTGGCGAGCCCTGTGGCCGCATGGACGGCTTTTTCGCCGTCGCCCTTCGAGCGCAGGTACATGCTCGGCCCGCGCGAGTCTGCGCCGAGCGCGCTCATGTGGATGAGCCGATGCACGCCCTTGCTCTCGCAGGCGGCCACGATCTTCGTGGGCAGTTCCACGTGCAGTTTCGCGAAGCCCGGCCCGTAAGGATCGCCGCGCCCGCCGTGGAGCGTGCCGACGAGATTGATGACCGCATCCGCCCCCTCCACGAACGCGGCGAGCGCGACGGGATCGGACACGTCGGTTTCGACGACGTCGATGGGCAACAGGGTGAGGTGGCGGGCGTTGAAGCGGCGGCGGGTGGCGACCCGCACGTCCTTGCCCACTTCGACGAGCGCGTTGACGAGATGGCTGCCGATGAATCCCGAACCGCCGATGACCGCAATGGCTTGATGTCTCATCTTCGACCTCCTCGGGCAGGCGGCGCCCCCGTGTACGAGGTCCGGTTCGTCCCGCAGCGCGCCCCGCGTGAAGCGGAACGCGCCGCACGCCGCCGCGCGGCCCATCCGGAGAGCGGTGCGGCGTGGCGCGGCTAGACGGCGAAGCGCTTACGGCGACGGCGAGATATAACCGAGACGCGCCTTCAGCGATTGCGGACGGCCCTCGAACAGCGCCGCATAGTAGACCGTGTTCGATAACACGTTTTTCACGTAGTCGCGGGTTTCCTGGAACGGAATGGTCTCCGCGAAAATGGCGCCCTCGACGCCGCGCTGCAACGACTGGCGCCATGCGCGCGGGCGGCCCGGCCCGGCGTTGTAGCCCGCGGTCGCGAGCACGGCGGACCCGTCGAACTGATTGTAGATCATCGACAGATAGTTCGTTCCGAGCAGGATATTGGTGTCGAGATCATTGAGCTGATCTTTGGAAAGCGGGCCGAGGCCGATCTTCTTCGCCACCATTTGCGCCGTGGCCGGCATGATCTGCATGAGGCCGCTCGCGCCCACGCCCGACTTCGCGTTGAGGATGAAGCGCGACTCCTGGCGGATCAGGCCATACGCCCATTCCACGTCGAGACCATTGGTCTGCGCGTCGCGCTCGACCACGTCGCGGAACGGCGCGAGATAGCGCAGCGAGAAGTCGTGCTCGGTCTGCGTGCGGTCGGCGGTGTTGACGGTGCGGTCGAGCAGCTGGATGCGCTTCGCGTATTCGGCGGCGGCGATCAGCTGGCGATCGCTCATGTTGCGCAACGGCCAGTTCCATTCGCGATTGCCTTCGAGCCGCAGGTTCAGCGCGTAGAAGCGCTGCGCGAGCGCGAAGCCGGGCGTTTGCGCGACCTGGGCGATCTCGGCGTCGGTTACCGTGGTCTTGGGCGGAATCGTGATTTTCTGCCCGAGTTCCTCGGTGGCGAGCTGGCCGTAGAAGTTGTAGCCCTGCGAGATCGAAGCGAGTTCCTGGTTCGCCTGCGCCGTCTCGCCCGCCTGCTTGAGCGCGCGTGCGTGCCAGTAGACCCACGACGGTTGCGCGCGCAGCGCGGCCGGCATCTGTTCGATCGACCAGCGCACCATGGTCCAGTCGCCGCCGAGCAGCGCGGCGCGAGTGCGCCATTCGTAAGCCGGGCTCGAGAGCGGCGCGTTCGCCGAGAGCCGGTACCAGTCGAGCGCGGCCGGCAGGCGCTTTTGCGCGCCCTGATAACCAATCGTGCCCCAGCCGATCGCGCGTTCCGGCGAGCTGAGCGAAGGCGCGACGGCCGCGAAGGTGGCCGCGGCCATGGCCGGATCGTTACGCGCCATCACGGTGATGGCGAGCAGCGCGAGCTGGTGCGACTGCGGATCGGCGGTAATGCCTTGCGCGAGCGTGAGCGGCGGCGTGCTCACGGCCTGGCTGAACGCCGTCGGGTCGGGACGCTGCGCGAGGCCGTCGAGCAGCTTCGCGCCGGTGGAGGTCTGGTTCTGCTCGTAGGCGAGGCGAATCTGCCGCCAGACATCGTCGCTCGAGAACTGGCCTTTGATGGAGAGCGCCGTGATGAGGTCGACGCAGCCATCGCCGTAATAGCGCGGCTCGACGAGCAGCGCGCGTGCATCGTCGGCGACGTTCTCGCCGCGCGCCGCACGCGACTCGAGCGCGTAGCACTTCACCTGCGTGTCGTCGTTGAGCACGAAGCGCGGATATTGCTGGTCGAAGTTCGCCCAGTCGTGGCGCGCGCCCAGCACGAGCAGATAGTCGTTGCGCAGACGGTCGGCGATGGCCTGGCCGTCGTAGCGCTGCAGGAACGAGAGCACTGGCGCATCGGGC
This sequence comes from Paraburkholderia sp., assembly GCF_035501035.1. Classification (GTDB taxonomy): domain Bacteria; phylum Pseudomonadota; class Gammaproteobacteria; order Burkholderiales; family Burkholderiaceae; genus Paraburkholderia. Next base: position 3,881 of record NZ_DATJWR010000053.1, on the reverse strand, counting down.
GCGTCCACGCGCGCGTGGCCTTGCGAATCGAAGAGCTGCGGCTTGAGCGTGAAGTATTCGAGATACGACGGCGCCGGGTAATCGGGAATCATCGCAGCGAGTTGCGCGGCGCGCGCAGGGTCGTTGTTGCGCGCGGCTTCACGAAGCTGGATGAAGGTCTGATCGTCGGGTGAGAGTACCGAACCTACGGGGAGGGCGACGGGACGCACGGCATCCGCCGTGCTACATGCGACGAGTGCCGCGGCGGTCAGTACGAGACCGAGCACGCGATATACTCGGACGAGGCGTTTGGACATCGTTATTTCTGGAGCGCGAGGTGAACCCAAGGATAGCACGCAACCCCCCCGCGGAATCCAAAAAGGACTGGCGTGCAAGGCTCCTTCCTCGGCGAATCGAGGCGGCTTCCGACGTGGCAATCAATGGTGCGCTGACAGCCCGACTCGATGCGCTCGTCTCGCAATTTGCGCCGCGCTCGATCGGCTTCTATTGGCCCCTGCGCGGCGAGTTCGATGCGCGCGCCTGGATGAGCGCCTGGCTCGCCGCGAATGCATCACGGCGAGCCGCCCTCCCCGTCATTGCCGAACGTCATGCGCCGCTCGCCTTTCATGCGTGGACGCCCGACGCGCCGATGCGCGACGGCCATCACGGCATTCCCGAGCCGGCTTCGCAAGAGGCGATCGTGCCCGATCTGCTGCTCGTGCCCTGCGTGGGCTTCGACCGCGACGGCTACCGGCTCGGCTACGGCGGCGGCTACTACGACCGCACGCTGGCCGCGTGGCCCGGAGAGACCTTGCCCGTCACGCTCGGCATTGCCTGGGAGGCGTGCCATATCGACGACGGCGTGCTCGCGCGCGAAGCGCACGACCTGCCGCTCGACGCTGTGGTGACCGAGGCCGCCACGCACCTCGCCTCGCGGTTACGCACGCGCTAAAAGCGCGTCACGGCCGCCGTGTGCGCGGCCGGCCGCGTTAGAGCGAAGCCGCCGCGCGCGCGGCCGTGTCATAGAGCCCCGACGCGTTGCGCATGAGCTGCGCGGCTTCGCCGATCTGCTGGTTCGTGAGGCCGCTTTCCTTGAGCGTGGCGATGAGGCAGCTTTCGCGCACGTCGCGATAGCGCAGGCACAGATCGCGCCCTTCGGTCGTCACCGAAAAGAAGACTTCCTTGCCGGTCTTTTCGCTTTTTACATACCCTCTGGAGACGAGCTTCTTCAACGCATACGTGGCGACGTGCGTGTCCTCGATGTTGAGCACGAAGCAGATGTCCGCGAGTTTCTTGCGCCGCTCGCGATGGCCGACGTGATGAAGCAGCGACACCTCGATCGGCGTCATGTCCTTCACGCCCGCCGCCGACATGCAGCGCACCATCCAGCGGTTGAACGCGTTGCCCGCCATGATGAGCGCGTACTCGAATTCGGAAAGCTCGGCACTCGACTCGGAGACGAGATGTTCAGACGAAACGATCTTGGTCGGCTGACGCGACATGGCTAAAACCTGTGGTCGGAAGTCGAAGAGGATTTGAGGGCGTGGCGTGAGTGTAGTGGCAGCACGCCCTGCAACGCGCCTGGCAAAAACGCTTATTGATAATTTGTAGATAATTTATCGACAATGTACGCTAGCAAGTCACGGCGCCGACCGCTCCGGGAACCCTCCCAGGAACCCTCGCACGCAGTGTGACGAGCCATGATTTCGACTGGTCGAACCGCCCCTTGATCCAACATGCCGAATTCTGAACCCCGCATTTTTCCTCTCGGTGACGAGGCGCTCGTCTGCGAAGCGCCGCCGCCCGCCACGCTCGAAGTCCAGCGCCGCGTCTGGGCCGTCGCCGCGCTCGCGCACGGCTGGGCGCCGGTGCGCGAGGTGGTGCCCGGCATGAACAACCTGACGATCACCTTCGATCCGCTCGCCGCCGACGCAGCGGCGCTCGCCGGCGCGCTCAGGAGCGCCTGGCGCGACGCCGAAGACGCCCCCGAGGCAGGCAGTGAGGTCGAGATTCCTGTGGTCTACGGCGGCCCCGACGGTCCCGATCTCGAAGCGGTGGCCGGGCATTGCGGCATGGCGCCCGCCGATGTCGCCGCGCGTCACGCCGCGGGCGTCTACACGGTGTTCTTCCTCGGCTTTCAGCCCGGCTTCGCCTACCTCGGCGGCCTCGAGCCCGCCCTGCACACGCCGCGCCGCCGCGAGCCGCGCCTCAGCGTCCCGGCCGGTTCGGTCGGCATCGGCGGCGAGCAGACGGGGATCTATCCCGCCAGTTCGCCGGGAGGCTGGCAACTGATCGGCCGCACCGCGCTCAAGCTTTTCGACCCCGCACGCAATCCGCCCACGCTCCTCATGCCGGGCGACCGTGTGCGCTTCACCATCGCGGAGCTCCACGCATGATTGAAGTTTTGCGCGCGGGCCTGCTCACCACGGTCCAGGATCTCGGCCGCCCCGGCTACCGGCACCTGGGCGTCGCCACCGGCGGCGCGCTCGATACGCTCGCGCTCGAAGTGGGCAACCGCCTCGTCGGCAACCGGCCCGACGCGGCCGGCATCGAAATCACCTTCGGCCCCGTCGCGCTGCGCTTCGCGCGCGCCACGCGCATCGCCATCACCGGCACCGACTTCGGCGCCACGCTGGGCGCTCGCCCAGTCTGGTCGTGGTGGAGCCTGCCCGTGGCCGCAGGCGAGCAACTGGTGCTCAACGGCGCGAAGCGCGGCATGCGCGCCTACGTGTGCGTGGCGGGCGGCATCGACGTGTTGCCGATGCTCGGCTCGCGCAGCACCGATCTCGCAGCGGGCTTCGGCGGCCTCGCGGGCCGTGCGCTCAAAGACGGCGACCGCCTCGCCACCGGCGCCTCGTTCGCGCCGGGCCGCGATCGCGCGGCGCTCGATCCGCGCGCGCCGGCCTTCGGCGTGAAGGCGCCCGTGTGGTGCAACTTCGCACTCGTGGACGAACCGCATCACCGGCGCGGCCGCCACCCGGACGGCATGGCCTGGGCCGTGCCCGTGCGCGTGCTGCGCGGCCCCGAGTACGACAGCTTCACGGCCGAGGCGCAGCGCGCACTCTGGTCCGACGAATGGCAGGTCACGCCCAACAGCAACCGCATGGGCTTTCGGCTCGCGGGCACGCCGCTCGCGCGCACGAGCGGCGCCGACCTGCTTTCGCACGCCGTGCTGCCCGGCACGATCCAGGTGCCGCCGAGCGGCCAGCCCATCGTCCTGATGGCCGATGCGCAGACCACGGGCGGCTACCCCAAAATCGGCTCCGTGATTCGCGCCGATCTCTGGAAGCTGGCGCAAGTGCGTCTGAGCGCGGGCGTGCGCTTCGTGGAAGCGACGCCAGCCGCCGCGCGCGCCGCGCTGGAAGAGGAACGGGCGTATCTGCGGCAGATCGACGCCGCGATCGCCATGCACGACGAGCGCTACGCGAGCCGCCGCGCGAGCGCGGCCGCCGGCGCGTGATTCATGCCCCATTCGCAGCAAGCGCAGTAAGAGGAACACCATGACCACCATCGATCTGAACGCCGATCTCGGCGAAGGCTGCGGCTCCGACGAGGCGCTGCTCGACCTCGTGAGCTCCGCCAACATCGCGTGCGGCTGGCACGCGGGCGGGGCCAATGCGATGCGCGAATGCGTGCGCTGGGCCGTGGAAAAAGGCGTCTCGATCGGCGCGCACCCGAGCTTCAACGACCCCGAGAACTTCGGTCGCAAGGAGATGAACCTGCCGGCTGAGGAAATCTACGCGGGCGTGCTCTATCAACTGGGCGCGCTCTCCGCGATTGCCCAGGCCGAAGGCGGCCGCATTGCCCACGTGAAGCCGCATGGCGCGCTCTACAACCAGGCCGCGCGTGACTCCCGGATCGCCGAGGCGATCGTTTCCGCCGTGCACGACTTCGATCCCTCG
>NZ_DATJWR010000052.1:0-19065 GCF_035501035.1 Paraburkholderia sp. | reverse complement strand
ACCCCGCACTCACGCCAGGCGCTTGTGGCGCAAGGGCAAGCTCGCCAGGCCGCAACTGGAATCTCGGGTTAGTGACAAAGCGCTCATTCATCCCACTGCGCGCTACGCGCGTCGCGGTCGGGTATGCGAGGGAAACCGACTGTGCTATTCCCTCTTTCGGGGGACGAGGCGCAACCACTGGTTTTGGTTATGCCCCACGGGGCGCGAAGCGCCGCCGGAGGTATGAGCCCTTTGTCACTCCGGTAGACGGCGAGTGATGCCAGACGCTCCGGCACCACTCCGGTGGTAGGCGAGTGGTGCAAGGCGAGGCACTGGCGGTTTGAGCGGCTTTCTTTTGCCTACTTTTCTTTGCCGCTGCAAAGAAAAGTAGGTGCCGCCCCGCACAGGGGCAACGCTTGCATACCGACGCGAAAACAAGAAAATCCCAACCCACCAAGAACCGCGACAAAAAAAGAAACCATCAACGCAAAAAAAGAAAACAATTCCGCATCCCGCAACAATACCCAGATTCATATAAATTCCCGCGCACAACGCGAAGTTGAGCCGCAACTCCGGACGCATTGCGTCCAGCCTCCGAAACCCACGCGTAGAATCGTCCCGACCTCGGCGCGACGCGCCGAACCCATATCGACCCCGTCTAGAACAGGAGAACGTAAATGAGCAAGCTAGCGATTCTCGCAGCGGCATGCATGATGGGCTTCGGTGTTTCGCATGCAGCGTCGGCGCAAAACGACCAGTCCGCCTCAGTGCCGCAAGATCAATCGGCACTTGCGTCCGAGGCGCAGGCAGTCATCGCCAATGCGCCGCCGGTGCACATCCAGGCGAAGATCGTCGGGATCGACCGAGCAGCACGCGTCGTCACGCTGCGCGGTCCGCGCGGCAACGATGTCGATATCGCGCTCAGCCCGCAAGTCAGCAACTTCGACAAGCTCAACGTAGGCGATACCGTCGACGTGCTCTACAAGAACGCACTGCTCATCACGGCCGACAAGGTCAAAGGCGAGGACGAAGGCATTCGCAAACGCGTCGATACCAACGTCTATCTGCCGGCCTCGTCGGGCTACGACGCCGCGCGTCAGGTCGAAGTGCAGGCCACGGTGCAACATATCAACGCGAAAAAGCGCGAGGTGACGCTGCGCGGCGCGTACCAAACCCTGACGCTCAAGGTCGGGCCCGAAATCGACCTCAAGACCTTAAAGGTCGGCGACACGATCCACGCCGTGTTCGTTTCCGCCTATGCCACGCAAGTGACGACAGTCAGCACAGCCAAGTAAGCACGCGTCGAAGAAGGACACATCAAAAAAGCCGGCGCACCGCGGTATCACCGCAACGCGCCGGCCTCGCGACGAGCCACATGGGCGCCTCGAAAAGGCCCCCATCGTTCGTCTCGCGTCTTACATGCCCGCCATGCACAGGTACTTGATCACAACATAATCGTCCACGCCGTAGTGCGAGCCTTCGCGGCCAAGGCCCGACTGCTTTACGCCGCCGAACGGCGCCACTTCGTTCGAGATCAGGCCGGTATTGATGCCCACCATGCCGTATTCGAGCGCCTCGGCCACGCGCCACACGCGGCCGATGTCGCGGCTGTAGAAGTAGGCAGCGAGCCCGAATTCCGTATCGTTCGCCATCCTGATCACTTCCTCGTCCGACGAGAAACGGAACAGCGGTGCGAGCGGCCCGAACGTTTCGTCGCGCGCAACCTTCATCGCGGGCGTGACGTTCGTCAGAATGGTCGGCTCGAAGAAGCCGTGGCCGAGCGCGTGGCGCTTGCCGCCCGTCGTCACCTGCGCGCCCTTCGCGAGCGCGTCCTCGATGTGCGATTCCACCTTCAGCACGGCCGCTTCGTTGATGAGCGGGCCTTGCGTCACACCGGCCTCGGTACCGAGGCCGACCTTGAGCTTTTCGACCGCGTCGCGCAGCTTCGCGGCGAACGTGTCGTACACGGCGTCATGCACGTAGAAGCGGTTCGTGCACACGCAGGTCTGCCCGCTGTTGCGGTACTTCGAGGCAATGGCGCCTGCTACGGCCGCATCGATATCGGCGTCTTCGAAGACGATGAACGGCGCGTTGCCGCCCAGTTCCAGCGAGACCTTCTTGACCGTCGATGCACACTGGCTCATCAGCAGGCGGCCCACCGGCGTCGAGCCCGTGAACGAGAGTTTGCGCACGGTCGGGTTGCTCGTGAGCTCGCCGCCAATCGCCTTCGGGTCGCCGGTCACCACACTGAAGACGCCGCGCGGCACACCCGCGCGCTCGGCCAGCACGGCCAGCGCGAGCGCCGAGAACGGCGTGGCCTCGGCCGGCTTCAGGACGATCGGGCAGCCCGCTGCGAGCGCAGGGCCGACTTTGCGCGTGATCATCGCGGCCGGGAAGTTCCACGGCGTGATCGCGGCGCACACGCCCACGGGCTCTTTCGTCACGACGATGCGCTTGTCGTTGGCGGGCGTGGGAATCGTGTCGCCATAAATGCGCTTGCCTTCTTCCGCGAACCATTCGAGGAACGAAGCCGCATAGCCGATCTCGCCCTTCGCTTCGGCGAGCGGCTTGCCCTGTTCCGTGGTGAGGATGAGCGCGAGGTCGTCGGCGTTCTCCATCATCAGGTCGTGCCACTTGCGCAGGATGACGCTGCGCTCCTTCGCGGTCTTCGCGCGCCATGCGGGCCACGCGGCATTCGCGGCGGAGATCGCGCGGCGCGTTTCGGCCGCGCCCATGCGCGGCACGGTGCCGATCAGCGCGCCGGTGGCAGGGTTCTTCACTTCGAGCGTGGCGCCGTCTTCGGCGCCTTGCCATTCACCGTTGATATAGGCGTTGGTTTGCAGCAGCGATGCGTCTTTCAGGTTCATGCTTGAACTCCGGACAGGCGTCCCCGTGCGAGGCGGGGGCGCAGAACGACGAACGGCACAGCGGCAAGCGCCGGTGTGCCGTCACGTGGATGGCCCGCGCGCCGCGCGCCGGGCCTGGTTTGCATAAAGGAGCGATGAGGGGCGCCGAGGCTTACGCCGGCACGCCCACTGCTTCCTTGACCGACTCTTCGAGGATCGCGAGCGCTTCGTCGAACACGTTGTCCTGGATCGTCAGCGGGAACAGGAAGCGCACGACGTTCGAGTACACGCCGCAAACGAGCAGCAGCAGGCCGCGATTGAGCGCGGCGGTTTGCACGCGCTTCGTGAAGTCGGCGTCGGCTTCACTCGTGCCGGGCTTGCAGAACTCGACTGCGTTCATGGCACCGGGGCCGCGCACGTCGGCGATCTGCGGCACTTCGGTCTTCATCGCGTTGAGTCGGGCCTTGAGCTTGTCGCCGAGCTTTGTCGCGCGCTCACAGAGCTTTTCTTCTTCGATGATCTCGATCACCGCATGCGCCGATGCGACCGCAAGCGGGTTGCCTGCATAGGTGCCGCCGAGGCCGCCGGGCGCTGGCGCATCCATGACTTCCGCGCGGCCCACCACGCCCGAGAGCGGCATGCCGCCTGCGAGGCTCTTGGCGATCGTCATGAGGTCCGGCGCCACGTCGTAGTGCTCCATCGCGAACAGCTTGCCGGTGCGTGCGAAGCCCGTCTGCACTTCGTCGGCGATCAGCAGGATGCCGTGCGTGTCGCAGATCTTGCGCAGGCCGCGCACGAAGTCGGCCGGTGCCTGGTAGAAGCCGCCTTCGCCCTGAACCGGTTCGAAGATGATCGCGGCAACGCGCTTCGGATCGATGTCGGCCTTGAACAGCATCTCGATGTGCTTGAGCGAATCAGCCGTGCTGATGCCGTGGACCGAGTTGGGGTACGGGGCGTGGTAGACGTCGGCCGGGAACGGGCCGAACGCGAGCTTGTACGGGGCGACCTTGCCGGTCAGCGCCATGCCCATCAACGTGCGGCCATGGAAGCCGCCCGCGAAGGCGATGACACCCGGGCGGCCGGTATGGGCGCGCGCGATCTTCACGGCGTTTTCGACGGCTTCAGCGCCGGTCGTGAAGAACGCGGCCTTCTTGGCGAAGCTGCCCGGCGCGCGCCTGGCGATCTTCTCGGCCAGCGAGACATACGACTCGTAGGGAACGATCTGGTAGGCGGTGTGCGTGAAGCGCTCGAGCTGTTCCTTGATCGCGGCCACGATCTTCGGATGGCGGTGGCCCGTGTTGCACACGGCGATGCCAGCTGCGAAGTCGATGAAGCGGCGGCCTTCCACGTCCCACAGCTCCGCGTTCTCGGCGCGCTCGGCGTAGAAGTTGCACATCACGCCCACGCCGCGCGGGGTAATGGCGTCCTTGCGGCTCAGCAGATCGGCGTTCTTGCTCACGTTCATCTCCTTCGGAATCAGTCGGTTCTCGGATTGGTTGGCGGACCAGCAGGCAGTCCATGTCGCGACTATACTCACGTTTGGCTCTAAATTTCAGAGCCATTCAGATAAATTCATAGGAGCCAATTTCGATGCGTGCGAGTGTCCTGTCAGACTGGCTGGCCCAACGGCTCGAGCGCGGGAGCGGTCAGCCGGTCTACCGGCAGCTGCACAAGCTGCTGCAGCAGGCCATCCTTTCGCGCGAATTGCCGGCCGGGGCGCGGGTGCCGTCGTCGCGGCTGCTGGCGGCCGAACTGGGCATTGCGCGCAATACCGTCACGCAGGTCTACGAGCAATTGGTGCTCGAAGGCTATGTGACTTCGGCGACAGGGCGCGGAACCTTCGTGGCCGATACGTCGCCGGACGAGATCGTCGGGGCCGCGGAAATTGGCTCTGTGAAAATGGCAAAAAACGTAGGCAAGGTAGGGCCAATACTAACGCTGCAGTCGGATCGAATCGCAACTAACAGCCAAGACCTGCGCGCCGACGGAGCGTTGACCGAAGGCACGGGCGGCGCCGGCGCGACGATAGGGGGTGCCGCCACGACGACGCCCGCGCGCGGGCAGCAGGCCGACTCCATCGCCCCTGCACACCCGCAGCGTGCGACGGCTCGCGCGCTCTCCGCGCGCGGCGCGCGCCTGATCGCGGGCGCGGGCGTTTCGAAGCGCCAGGGAGGCGCCTTCATGCCCGGGGTGCCCGATGTCTCGCGTTTCCCGGCGCGCGTCTGGACGCGCCTGCACAACAAGTACTGGCGCCGCCTGCGCCCCGACCTGCTGACCTACGCGCCCGGCGGCGGCCTCGCGCTGCTGCGCCACGTGCTGGCCGACTATCTGCGCACGTCGCGCTCGGTGCGCTGCTCGCCGGAGCAGATCATCATCACGACGGGCATTCACCAGTCGGTGGACCTTGCCGTGCGTCTGCTTTCCGACCCCGGCGACACCATCTGGACCGAGGACCCGTGCTACTGGGGCGTGCGCAGCGTGCTGCACGTCTCGGGCCTCGATGCGCGCCCGATCGCCGTGGACAGCGAAGGGCTCAACCCGTCGCCCGCCGACTTCGCCGCGCCGCCGCCGCGGCTAATACTCGTCACGCCTTCGCATCAATATCCGCTCGGTATGGTGATGAGCCTCGCGCGCCGCCGCATGCTGCTCGAGTACGCGCGCCAGCATCAGTGCTGGATCATCGAGGACGATTACGACAGCGAGTTCCGCTACGGCAGCCGCCCTCTCGCGTCATTGCAGGGGCTCGATACGGCGGGGCAGGTGATCTACGTGGGGAGCTTCGGCAAGACGCTGTTTCCGGGCTTGCGCGTGGGCTATCTCGTCGCGCCGGAAGCGCTGGCGGAAAGCTTCGCGACCGCGAGCGCCGAGCTTTACCGCGAGGGCCAATTGCTGCAGCAGGCCGTGCTCGCCGAGTTCATCGCCGAAGGGCATTTCACCTCGCATATCCGCAAGATGCGCGCGCTCTACGGCCAGCGTCGCCAGGTGCTGCTCGACGCCGTCGCGCGCCGTTACGGCGACGCGCTGCCCGCCATGGGCGGCGATGCCGGCCTGCACGTCGTGATGCAGCTGCCAGAAGGCAGCGACGACCGCGCGGTGGCCGAGGCCGCGCTCGCGCGCAACATCGTCGTGCGGCCGCTTTCGGGGTATTACTCGGCGCGCGAGCGGGCCGCCCCGGGTTTGTTGATCGGCTATGCGTGCGTGCCCGACGAGGAAATCGCGCCGGCGTTCGAGACGCTCGCCGAGGCCATCGACACGACCTTGCCGGCGTTAGCGTGAGCCGTGCCGTGCCGTGCCGTGCCTTGCGGTGCGGGGGCTCGTCACGCCGCATAGCGTCACAGCCGGATCAGCACCGCCCCGCAGGTCACGAGCGCGCACGCCACCATGCGGCGCGTGGTGAGCTTCTCGTTCATGAAGAGCCAGCCGATCAGCACGGCGAAGATCGACGAGAGCTCGCGCAGCGCGGACACCATCGCGATAGGCAAGAAGCGGAACGCCTCGATCACTAGACAGTAGGCCGTGAGCGCGAGCACGCCGGCGAGCATGCCGCGCGCGACCGCCGACTTTGACGTGAACATCTGCGCCACGCCGCCGCGCAGCTTGCAGACCACGAGAAACTGCGGAATGTTCCAGAGCAGGTACACCCACATGATGTAGCTGAGCGCGTTGCCGGCAAGGCGCGCGCCGAGCCCGTCGATGACGGAGTACATCGCGATGAAAAGGCCCGTGAGCAGCGCATACGGCACGCTCTCGCCTGAAAAGCGCATGCCGCGGCGGAAGGCGAGCGACATGATGCCGAGCGAGACGAGCGCGACGCCCGTCGCCGCGAGCGCGTGCAGGTCTTCGCCCGCGAACACGAGCGCGCCGACGAACACGAGCAGCGGGGAGAGCCCGCGCGCGATCGGGTAGATCTGCCCGAAATCGCCGCTGCGATAGGCGCGGATCAGCGTGAAGCAATACGCGAACTCCAGTACCACAGAAGCCGCGATGTACGGCCAGCTTGCCTGCGCGGGCAGCGGCAGCACGCACACGCCGATCGCGCTCACGGCAAGGTACGGCACCGAGAACATGCCGAGCAGCCAGAGGCGGTCGCCCGAGAGATGAAGGAAGGCGTTCCAGCTCGCGTGCATGAGCGCCGAAAGCAGGACCAGCAGGACGACGAAGCTAGCCATCGGGGTTGCGAATCGAACGGGTTGGAAGAGGGGCGGGCCGTTGCAGCCGCAAGAAAGTGATTATTCCACCGAATCCGCACAATTGCCACAAATCGCCACAAATTGCCAGAAAAAGGGGATGGCGCGAGCCGTTTTATAAGCGTTCGGTTATGGCTCGCGCGACGGGATACGCGCAAAGCGTTCGGTTATGGCTCGCGCGACAGGATACGCGCAGAACGAGGACGCAACGCCCGAACGCTGCGTCGCATTACGTCAGATCACGTCAGATCACGCGTGCGCGCAGCCGCGCGGAGATGAGATCGATGGCCGTGACCACGGCGATCACCATGATGAGGACGGCGCAGGTTTGCGGGTAGTCGAACGAGCGGATCTCCTCGTACAGCACGACGCCGATGCCGCCCGCGCCCACCATGCCCACCACCATCGCCGAGCGCACGTTCGACTCAAAGCGGTAGAGCGCGTACGAGATCCACAGCGGCATGACCTGGGGCAGCACACCGTAGATGATCTCGTCGAGCGGCGAGGCGCCCGTGGCGCGCACGCCTTCCACGGGGCGCGGATCAATGGCCTCGACGGCTTCCGCGAACAGCTTCGCGAGCACGCCCGTGGTGTGGACCCACAAGGCGAGCACGCCGGCGAACGGCCCGAGCCCCACGGCGACGATGAACAGCATGGCGAACACCATCTCGTTGATGGCGCGGCAGGCGTCCATCAATCGGCGCATGGGGTGCAGGACCCAGTTGGGCGCGAGATTGTGCGCCGACATCAACCCGCACGGCACCGCGCAGACGATGGCGAGCGCCGTGCCCCACAGCGCGACCGCCAGCGTCACCCACATTTCCTGCACGTAGGTGCGCCATTCCGTGAAGTCGGGCGGGAAGAAGCCGCGCGCAAACGTGCCCATGTTCGCGGAGTCGGAGAAGAGGTCGAGCGGACGCATGTCGGCGCCCCGCCAGGCCACGCCGAGCAGCACGAAGACGATGGCCCAGAGCACGAGCGACGACCAGCTGCGTTTGCCGGCGTGTACGCCCGGTGCTGGGCCAGGCGCGGCATGGCGCGCTGCCGGCTGTGGCGCGGCGGCGGCGGCCGGAGCCGCCGGGGCCATCGTGGCTACCGGAGCCACCGGAGCCACCGCCGCTGCACCGGCGTGCCCCGTGCCTTCGCCGTGCGGTGCTGCGCGTGAGCTGTCGAAATCCATCGCGCCCATTACTGTTTCGCGGAGGAAGCGAGCGCGCCGATCTTCGCGTCGATGGCCGCGATCTGGCTTTTGCGGTCTTCGTCGGAGAGATGGGTGTCGGCGGCGATCTTCTCTTTCTGCTGGAACAGCGCGATCTGGCGGATCGGCAGCAGCTGCTCGTCGGTGGCGGGCGCGAAGCCTGCGTAGCCGGTGATGTCGGCCATGATCTTCTTCTCGCGCGGGTCGGTCTTCGCGTAGTGATAGAAGAAGTCGCGCAGCTTCTGCTTGGTCGCTTCAGGCAGGTCCTTGCGGTACACGAGCGGGTCGGACGCGATGAGCGGCGAGGTCCACAGCACGCGCACCTGGGCGAAACGGTCCGGGTGCTTCTGCTGGAGCGTGGAGAGCTCGATGGTGTTGTTGGTGGCGATGTCCACCTTGTTGTTCACCACGGCGAGCAGGTTCGCTTCATGGCTCGAAGGCAGCACGGTCTTGAAGTTCGACCCGTTCACCGAAACGCCGTGCTGCGCGAAAAGGTAGTAGCCCGGAATGAGCGTGCCCGAGGTCGAGTTGGGGTCGCCCCAGCCGAGCGTGAGATCCTTAGTATTCTTGAACACATCGTCGAGCGTCTTCACGCGGCTGTTTACGTTCGTGATGAGCACCGACTTGTAGCCCGTGTCGCCGTTCGTGTAGAGCACCTTTGCGAAGATTTCGCCATTCGAGCGGTCCACGGCTTGCATCGCGGAAGCGTTGCCGAAATAGCCGATCTGCACCTTGTTGAAGCGCATCGCTTCGATGATGCCCGAGTAGTCGGTGGCGAAGAACGCCTTCACGTTCAGGCCGGTCTGGTGGTTCAGGTCGTCGATGAACGGCTGCCAGCGTTGCTTGAGCACTGCTGAAGAATCCGTCGAGATGATGCCGAAGTTGAGGTCTTCCGCGTGAGCGGTCGCGGCGCCGAGCGAGGCGAACGCAACGGTGCCGGCGGCACACCAGGAGAGCATGGAGCGAAGCAGTTTCATGTGGGGCGGTCCTTGGTGAGAGGAAACGTTACGGGTTGAGGGGGGATGTTTGTTCAGGCCGCGCGCGGCTGTGCGCCGAAGCGCGGGGCAGCGGGCGCCGCGGCATCGGGTTCGAGCAGTTCGCGCGCCGCGGCGCCGTAGAGCTGTTGCAGCAGGGCGGGCGTGAGCGCGGACGAAGGGCCGTCGTACACCACGCGCCCATCGCGCAGCGCGACGGTGCGCGGGCAATACTGCATGGCGATGTCCACCTGGTGCAGCGAAACGACCACCGTGAGGCCGTGATCGCGGTTCAGCATGCGCAGCATGTCCATGACGCGGCGCGACGATTCGGGGTCGAGCGAGGCGATCGGTTCGTCGGCGAGAATGAGGCGCGCGCGCTGCACGAGCGCGCGTGCGAGCGCCGCACGCTGCTGCTGGCCGCCCGAGAGATTCGCGGCGCGTTCCGCGGCCTTGTGGGCGATGCCCACTTCGCCGAGCGCCGCGAGCATCAACTCGCGCTCGGCGCGCGGAAAGCGGCCCGTGAGGCGGCGCCACAGCGGCAGCCGCGAAAGCGCGCCGATCAGCACGTTGGTTTCGACCGTGAGGCGATTCACGAGGTTGAACTGCTGGAACACGAAGCCGATGTCGCGGCGAATGCGGCGCACCTCGCGCACGATGCGCCCGTCCTGCTGGATCGGACGGCCGAGAATGTCGATGCGCGAAGGCTGCGGGTCGGAAGCCGTGAAGCCCGCGATATGACGCAGCAGCGTCGATTTGCCCGAGCCCGATGCGCCGATCAGCGCGACCATCTCGCCCTCGCCGATGCGCAGGTTGATTTCGTCGAGCGCTTTGCGGTCACGGTCGAAGCTTTTCGAGAGGCGCTCGATGCGTATGGCGTCCATAACAATCCGTCGCAGGTGAAGTCGAGGGCTCATTCTAGGAAGCGACTGTGACGGTTGAGTGAAGGCATCGCGACGTCTAGACGACTACACGTCTCGCACGCTGTTGACCGGGAAAATCGACACGCGTGATGTGACACGTACATGACGGCAAATATCTGTCACGCGCAATGTCGGCGGAAACGGCTATATTGGGTGGCAACGCATGTGGTGTCCCCGGTTTTGCCGACTTATTGCTGACACAAGCGGCAAGCACCCAGGCAGTTGTAGACAATGTGGCCGCGCGTAACGGCCCCGATCCGAACGAGCGACGAATCCCGGCGCCATGCAGGCACTGAGCTTCCTACCCGACAGCTTCGCGGAATACGAGGACCTCAAGGCGATCCTCGATGCCGGCGCACGCTGGTTCGATATCCGCAGCGAGGGCGAAATCGAGGTCCGCGGCCGCGCGTTTCCGCTCCACGTGGCGGCGATCGGTTCGCGCGATCCCGCGGCGCCCGGCATCGGTTTTTTCGGCGGCATTCACGGGCTCGAGCGCATCGGCTCGCAACTCGTGCTCGACTACATGCGCGCGCTGCTGGGGCGTCTTGCGTGGGACGAGCTGCTCATGCGCCAGCTCGAATCCGTGCGTATCGTGTTCGTGCCCATCCTCAATCCCGGCGGCATGTGGCTCGCCACGCGCGCGAACCCGAACGGCGTGGACCTCATGCGTAACGCGCCGCAGGACGCCGACGAGCACGTGCCCTTTCTCGCGGGCGGCCAGCGCGTCGGCTCCTGGCTGCCGTGGTATCGCGGCAGGCGCGGGGCGCCCATGGAGATCGAGGCGAAGGCGCTGCTGAAGATCGTCGACGAAGAACTCTCGTGCCGGCCGCTCTCGTTCGCACTCGACTGCCATTCTGGCTACGGCTGGAGCGACAGCATCTGGTTTCCGTACGCGCGCACGCGCCGGCTCATGCGCCACTTGCCCGAAATGTACGTACTCAAGACGATGTTCGAGCGCGCGCATCCGCATCACGGCTATACCTTCGAGCCGCAGAGCCATCAGTATCTGCTGCATGGCGACCTGTGGGATTGCGCATACGATCGCGCGCCTGCCGAGAACATCTTCCTGCCGCTCACGCTCGAGCTGGGCTCGTGGTTGTGGATCAAGAAGAACCCTCGGCAGCTCTTCTCGCGCCAGGGCATGTTCAATCCGGTGATGCAGCATCGCACGGCGCGTGTCTTGCGTCGGCATGCGAACCTGTTCGAGTTCCTCACGCGCGCCGCGTACTCGGCGCCGCGCTGGCTGCCCGAGGGCGTGACGCGCGAGCAGGTGCTGCAAAGCGCGATCGGGCACTGGTATCGCAGGCCGGGCGCATGAGCGAACCGTGGATCCTGCTGCGTGGGCTCACGCGCGAGTCGCGGCACTGGGGCGCGTTCGCAACGCTGCTCGCCGCGCGCGACGGCGTTCTGCCCATCGACCTGCCGGGCAATGGCGCGCAAGTGCATACGCGCTCGCCGCTCGCGGTCGATGCCTACGTGGACGCGCTGCGCGCCGAGGCGCGGCGACGCGGCGCGCGCGCGCCGTACCGCGTGCTGGCGATGTCGCTGGGCGGCATGGTGGCGACTTCGTGGGCGCTGCGCTACCCAGAAGAGATCGAGCGGCTCGTGCTCGTGAATACGAGTATGCGGCCATATAGCCGCATGCCGGAGCGTTTGCGGCCCACCGCCTGGCCCGTGCTCGTACGCGTGGCGCACCACTGGGACGGCCGCGACGCCGAGGGCATTGCCGAAACGCTGATCCACGGCCTCACCTGCGCGCGGCGCGACACGCTCGCGGCGGACCTCGCGACATGGCGCGCGATCCGCGCGAGCGCGGCCGTGAGCCGCGCGAACGCGCTGCGCCAGCTGGCCGCCGCCGCACGCTACACGGTGCGCGACGTGCCGCGCTGCGCGTTGCTCGTGGTGTCGTCGCGCGGCGACCGGCTCGTGAATCCCGTTTGCTCGGCGCGGCTCGCGCGCGCGTGGGGTGCGCCGCACGTTGAGCATCCGTGGGCGGGGCATGACCTGCCTCACGACGATCCCCAATGGCTCGCGGACGCCCTCCACGCGGGCGACGCCACCGCGACGGCCGCCGCCGGGAGCGTCTGAGCAAACCCCGGCACGCGGCAGCCGCCCGCCGCCCGCATCGTCCTGCCGGCGATTGATCCATAATACGAAGCGTCAATCCGGCACTTTCAGGACGATTCCCGACATGAACGACAACAACGCAATCAGCGCCGCTGTGCCGCGCCTCACGAGCCTCTCGCATGGCGGCGGCTGCGGCTGCAAGATCGCGCCGGGCGTGCTCTCGGCGCTGCTCGCGCGCAGCACGCCGCTCACCACCGCGTTTCCGAACCTGCTGGTCGGCACCGAAACTGCCGACGACGCGGCCGTCTACAAGCTCAACGACGAGCAGGCCATCGTCGCGACCACCGACTTCTTCATGCCGATCGTCGACGATCCGTACGACTTCGGCCGCATCGCCGCGACCAACGCGCTCTCGGACGTCTACGCGATGGGCGGCAAGCCGATCCTCGCACTCGCGCTCGTGGGCATGCCCATCAACGTTCTGCCGCACGACGTGATCGCGCAGGTGCTGCGCGGCGGCGAGGACGTGTGCGCGGCAGCGGGCATTCCCGTGGCGGGCGGACATTCGATCGATTCGGTGGAGCCCATCTACGGGCTCGCGGCACTCGGCGTGGTGCATCCTGAGCGCGTGAAGCGCAACGCATCGGCGCGCGCCGGCGACGTGCTCGTGCTCGGCAAGCCGCTCGGTGTGGGCGTGCTCTCGGCGGCGCTCAAGAAGGATCGGCTCGACGACAACGGCTACAAGGCGATGGTGGCCGCCGCGACAATGCTCAACAAGCCGGGCACGGCGCTGGCCGAACTGCCTGGCGTGCACGCGATGACCGACGTGACGGGCTTTGGCCTGCTTGGCCACACGCTCGAAATCGCGCGCGGCGCGAATCTCACGGCACGCGTGCGCTATGCCGACCTGCCTTGGCTGCCGGGCGTGGAGGCCTTCGTGGCCGAGGGCATCTATACGGGCGCATCGGGCCGCAACTGGGCCTCGTACGGCGAGGCCGTGACGCTCGCGCCGAACCTGCCCGAAAGCGCGCGCACGCTGCTCACCGACCCGCAGACCTCGGGCGGCCTGCTCGTTGCCTGCGCGCCGCAGAGCGTGGAAGAGGTGCTGGCGATCTTCCGCGCGCAAGGCTTCGACGACGCACGCGCAATTGGAGAGGTGAGCGAAGGCCCGGCACGCGTCGAGGCCGTATGAGCGGAGAATCGCGCAAAGCCATCTTCTACGCGCTCGCTGCGAACCTCGGCATTGCGATCTGCAAGTACGCGGCCGCGGTATTCACCGGCTCGGGGTCGATGTTCGCCGAAGCGATTCACTCCACCGCCGACTGCGGCAATCAACTGCTGCTGTTGCTCGGGCTGCGCCAGTCGCGCGAACCGCCCTCACCGTTGCACCCGATGGGTTCGGGTCGCGCGATCAACTTCTACGCGCTGCTCGTCGCGCTGTTGCTGTTCTTCGTGGGCGGTGCGTTCTCGGTGTACGAGGGCATTCATCGCCTGATCTTGCGCGAGCCGCTCCAGTTCGTGTATGTGGCGCTAGTGGTGCTCGGCGTTTCCGTCGTGCTCGAGGCGTTTTCGCTCTACGGCGCGATGCGCGAAATCCGCAAGGGCGCGCCCACGAAATCCTTGTGGCGCTGGGCGCGCGAAACACGCGAATCTGATCTGCTCGTCGTGGCCGGCGAAGATATCGCGGCGCTGGCGGGCCTCGCCATCGCATTCGCCGCCGTGCTGGCCACAGTCATCACGGGCAATCCGGTATGGGACGCGTGCGGCTCGATTGGCGTGGGCGTACTGCTCATGCTGATCGCCTGGTTCATCGCGCGCGAAGTGAAGTCGATGATCGTGGGCGAATCGGCGAGCCCGGAAATGCGCCGCGATATCGAGGGGTTCCTGCGCGCGCGGCCCGAAATTCGCGCCATCATCAATCTCATCACGCTGCAGTGGGGCAAGGAAGTCGTGGTCGCGGTGCAGTGCGAGATGATCGACTACGATCACAGCCGCACGATGGTCGAGGCGATCAACGAGATCGAAGCCGCGCTGCAGGCGCGCTTTCCTCTCGTGCGCTGGGTGTTCTTCGAACCGGATTTCGTGAATCGATAAATCCGGACTGCACAATGAGCTGAAATGAGCCAAGGCCCGACGGTTTCGAAGCCGTCGGGCCTTTTCACATCTACACGCGCGCTTCAGTGGCGAAACGGCGTCCACACGGGCGTGGTGTTATCCCAGGTGTCGAGTTCGGACGGTACGGTCTGGTTCATGTCGGACTCCTACGTTTTTCGTCTTGCAGGGGAAATGTCGATGTGCCCTGCAGCCTTATTCGCCAGCTTGCGCGACGCGCGCAGCGGCATTGGCGTGGCTTTCCTGCAGCGCGATGCGTTGCGCCTGGGTGCGGCCGATCAGGCTTTGCTCGGGGTAGCTCGTCTTGTTGAGCGAGGGCAGCGTGCCGTCGCGATAGGCAGCGACGATCTCGGCCTTCACTTCGGCGCGCGTTTTCGGGGCGCTGCTGGCGGTTTGCGCGAAAGCCGATGCGCTCGCCGCGAGTGAGAGAACCAGTGTGGCGCCAATAGCGGTTGCGAGAGTGCGTTTCATGATCTGCTCCTGATTCCTGATATAAGGGCGCCGTGTGTGCGGGCCAGAAGGAGATCCGCTGCGGCGACAGGAGCAAATGTAGTTGCGCGAGCGAGCGCGATAAACAGTCGCAACGCGAAAGGAATTGTCGAAAATCCGGAACAATCGCTGCGCCGCACCCGCAAAAGCCTTGCGGATGCGGCTTGGGAGGGCGGTGAGGCGATGCTGGACGCTATGCGGCCCACTCCGAAATGACGGGCGTTTCGAGGGCTGGTGCGTTCTCGCGCTCTTCAGGCGTGCGCATCGTGCAGGCCTTGTCGAGCGATGCGCGGCCGCTCAAGAGCGGGCAACGGTCGAAGACTTCGGCGATCCAGTCGACGAACACGCGCACTTTCGGTGACAGATGGCGGCTATGCGGATACACAGCCGAGATCGGCATGGGAAGTGGCTTGAAATCGGGCAGCACCTCGACCAGCGCGCCCGACTTCAGGTGCGGCAGCACCATGTAACGTGGCCCCTGAATCAGCCCGAAGCCTTCGATGCCGCACGTCACGTAGGCGTCCGCGTCATTTACCGAGACCATGCTCTTGAGCTTGACCTCGACTTCCTTGCCATCCACGAGAAAGGCCCAGTCGATCACACGCCCCGTGCGCGACGAAAAGTAATTCACGGCGCGATGTTCGGTCAGATCCTCGAGCGTTTGCGGCGTGCCGTGGCGCTCCAGATACGAGGGCGCGGCGCACGACACGCCTTCGAAGAGGCCGATACGCCGCGCGACCAGCGAAGAATCCTGCAGCGCGCCTACGCGCACGACGCAATCCACGCCTTCCTGCAGCAGGTCGACGGGGCGGTCGGTCAGGCCGAGTTGAAGGTCGATATCCGGGTAGCGACCATGGAATTCGCACAGCGAAGGAATCACGATGAGCCGGCCGATCGAGCCGGGCATGTCGATGCGCAACTTGCCGTGCGGCTTGCGGTTGCGATCCTGGAACGTCTGTTCGGTTTCTTCGACGTCCGCGAGAATGCGCACGCAGCGCTCGTAGTATGCGGCGCCGTCGGGCGTGAGCGAGAGACGGCGCGTCGTGCGATGCATGAGGCGCACGCCGAGAAACGCTTCGAGGTTCTGGATGATCGTCGTGACGGAGGCGCGCGGCATGTCGAGCGTTTCGGCTGCGCGCGTGAAGCTGTTGGTATCGACGACGCGGGTGAACACTTGCATGGCCTGAAGGCGGTCCATTGCCATTCTCCAAAAATGCTTCGGCCGCACGGCGCGCGACACTTGAAGGAAAACTCGCGCGCAAAAAAGAACAGAGAGATTGTTCAGGTGCACCGAATTGTGTTGCCGGATTATAGGCATTTATTTGCAAGTTTGCCTAACACACAATTCGCTCCATTCGAATCTACTCTCGGGCATTGCGCCAATTTGACATGGAAGCCTTTAAACGCACGACGTCGTGGATCTCCACCGAGGAAGCGCCGCTAGTCGAAGTCCCCGCGGCACTGCCCACGGTCGCGCCCGCCAACGCAAGCACTGCGCGCGCGCTGCTCACGACCGATGTGACGATAGAAGGCCATGCCCAGCCAATTGCGCTGCGCGTGTACCGCCCGGAAGGCGCGAACGGGCTGCCCGTGCTGCTCTACTTTCACGGCGGGGGCTTCGTGCGAGGGTCGATCGAAGAGGCTCAGGCCGCCGGGCAATTTCTCGCAGAACGCTTACCAGCGCTCGTCGTGAGCGTGGGGTATTCGCTCGCGCCGCAGTACCCGTTTCCGGCCGCGCCTGAAGACGCGCATCGTGCGGCGCTCTGGGCGCTTACACGAGCCCGGGCATTCGGCGGCAACGCCAGGCGCATGATCGCGGCGGGCCACGACGCGGGCGGCCAGATCGCCAACGTGCTCGCCTTCATGGGACGCGATCGCGGCGACGTCCGGCTCGTGGCGCAGGCGCTGTTCGCGCCAATGCTCGACCCGAGCCTCACGCGTCTTGGCGACGCGACGCGGCTCGGCTCGGACATCACCGCGAGCGAGTGCGCCGCGTGTTATCGCGCGTACTTGCCCGAAGCGTCGCAACGCATGCATCCGTACGCGGCGCCGCTCGAATCGGTGCGGCTTGCGGGCTTGCCGCCCACGCTCATCGTGACGGCGCAGAACGACGTGCTGCACATCGAGGCGGAGAAGTACGCGAGCCGCCTGATCGACGCCGGCGTTCGCACCCAGGTGGTGCGCTACCCGAGCGTCTCGCACGCGAATCTCGCGGCGCATCCTGCCGCCTTGAGGGAAGCCGTGCGGTTTTTCCGCTGCTGCTTCGACGCCGGCGCGTCCTGACCACAGCGGCGAAAGCGCTGACGCCACGGTGTTGCCGAGCCAGTGAAGAACAATCAACCATTATTTCTGGAGTCCGACATGTCACTTTTTTCGCAATCCCGTTCACGCATCGCGCTCTCGGTCATCGGCGTGCTTGTCGTCGCGGGGCTGGGCACGCTCGGCGCGATCCGCTTCGATTCGCATGATGCCGTTGCCGCGGAAGCACCGCCCGCGCCGGAGGTCGACGTGGCCGCCGTGTTGAATCGCACGATCACCGACTGGCAGAGCTATTCCGGCCGTATGGCCGCCGTCGAGAAAGTGGAGATACGTCCGCAGGTTTCGGGCACGATCGTTTCGGTGAACTTCCGCGACGGCGCGCTCGTGAACAAAGGCGATACGCTGTTCGTGATCGATCCGCGCCCGTATCAGGCGGCCGTCGATCAGGCCGCTGCGCAGCTTGCCGCCGCGCAGGCGCGCACTGGCTACGCGCAAAGCGACTGGGAGCGCGCACAGCGCCTGATTGGCGACAACGCCATCGCGAAGCGCGATTACGACGAGAAGCAGAACGCCTCGCGCGAAGCGAACGCGAATCTCAAGGCCGCGCAGGCCGCGCTCGAAGCCGCGCAGATCAACCTCGGTTATACGCGCATCGTCGCGCCGGTTTCCGGGCGCGTTTCGCGTGCGGAGATCACGGTGGGCAACGTCGTTTCGGCGGGAGCGAGCGCCGCGCCGCTCACCACGCTCGTTTCCGTTTCGCCCATCTACGCCGAGTTCGACGCCGACGAGCAAACCTACCTCGATTACATCAGCCGCCTGAAGGACGGCTCGAAAGTGCCGGTCGAACTGGGGCTCGCTAACGAAGCAGGTTACTCGCGCACGGGCACGATCGAGTCCGTGGACAACCGCCTCGATACTTCGTCGGGCACGATTCGCGTGCGCGCGCGCTTCGACAACGCCGACGGCGCCCTGGTGCCGGGCCTCTATGCGCGCATCAAGGTGGGCGGCAGCGCGCCGCACCCGGCGCTGCTCGTCGACGATGCCGCCATCGGTACCGATCAGGACAAGAAGTTTGTTTACGTGGTGGACGGCAGCGGCAAGATCGCTTATCGGAACGTGCAGACGGGCGGCCAGCAGGGGAACCTGCGCGTGATTCTCGACGGCCTGAAAGCGGGCGATCACGTTGTGGTGAATGGCACGCAGCGCGTGCGGCCCGGTGAGCTGGTGCGCTCGCACATGGTGCCGATGAACGGCGATCCCGACGCCGGCTCGGCAACCAGCGCCGCCGTGAATGCTGCCACCAAGGTGGCGAAGACGTCCTGACTTTTGTCGTGAGGCGGGGGGCTTTGGTATAGGCTTGTTTTCGCGTCGGTGTGCAAGCGTTGCCCCTGTGCGGGGCGGCACCTACTTTTCTTTGCAGCGGCAAAGAAAAGTAGGCAAAAGAAAGCCGCTCACACCGCGAGTGTTACGCCTGGCATCACATGACCTTTATCGGAGCGGTGCCGGAGCGTCTGGCATCACTGGCCGTTTGCCGGAGTGACAAAGCGCTCTTCCTTCCGGCGGCGCTTCGCGCGCCGTGGGGCATAACCCCAAACCAGTGGTTGGCTCGTCGTTCTTCGAGAAATGAAACAGCACGTTGGTTTCCCTCGCAGACCCGACCGCGACGCGCGTAGCGCGCAGTGGGATGAATGAGCGCTTTGTCACTAACGTGAAGGGTGCGAGGTGACAGACGCCCCGGCACCACTCCGAGTAATGGTAAGTGATGCTAATTGAAGTATTGGCGGTGTGAGCGGCTTTCTTTTGCCTACTTTTCTTTGCCGCCGCAAAGAAAAGTAGGTGCCGCCCCGCACAGGGGCAACGCATGCATACCGACACGAAAGCAAGAAAACACCAAAGCCCCAAGCCCGCGACAAGCAAACCCGAGCAAACCCGAGCAAACCCCAAACACGCACCAGGCGCTCGACGAGCGCCCAGAAAGCGAGCAACCCATGAACATATCGAAATTCTTCATCGACCGGCCGATCTTCGCGG
>NZ_DATJWR010000051.1:0-38319 GCF_035501035.1 Paraburkholderia sp. | reverse complement strand
CTCACACTGAGCACCGTGCGCGCGGATTCCGGAAATCGGAGTCCGCGCGTGGCGCTCACGTATCGAAAGGATGACCATGTCCAAAGAATTTGACGTCGTCGTGATCGGCGCCGGCCCCGGCGGCTATATCGCGGCGATCCGTGCCGCGCAGCTCGGCAAGTCGGTTGCGTGTATCGAAAAATGGAAGAACCCGGCCGGCGCGCTTAAGCTCGGCGGCACCTGCCTGAACGTCGGCTGCATTCCGTCGAAGGCGCTGCTCGCTTCGTCTGAAGAGTTCGAGAACGCCCAGCATCACCTCGTTGACCACGGCATCAGCGTGGGCGACGTGAAGATCGACGTCGAGAAGATGCTCGCCCGCAAGGAAGGCATCGTCGAGAAGATGACCAAGGGTATCGAGTTCCTGTTCCGCAAGAACAAGATCACGTGGCTCAAGGGCCACGGCAAGTTCACCGGCAAGACCGACGCCGGCGTGCAGATCGAGGTGAGCGGCGAAGGCGAGACCGAAGTCGTCACGGCGAAGAACGTCATCATCGCGACGGGTTCGAAGGCGCGTCATCTGCCGGGCATTCCGGTCGACAACAAGATCGTCTCCGACAACGAAGGCGCGCTCACGTTCGACTCCGTGCCGAAGAAGCTGGCCGTGATCGGCGCTGGCGTGATCGGTCTGGAACTCGGCTCGGTGTGGCGCCGTCTCGGTGCCGACGTCACGATCCTCGAAGCGCTGCCGGAATTCCTCGGCGCCACTGACCAGGCGCTCGCGAAGGAAGCTGCGAAGCTCTTCAAGAAGCAGGGTCTCGAGATTCACGTCGGCGTGAAGGTCGGCGAAGTGAAGGCGACGGACAAGAACGTCACGATCAACTACACGGACAAGGACGGCAACGCGCAAGTGCTCGAAGCCGACCGCCTGATCGTGTCGGTCGGCCGCGTGCCGAACACCGACAACCTCGGCCTCGAAGCGATCGGCCTGAAGGCCAACGAGCGCGGTTTCATCGACGTGGACGACCACTGCGCGACAGCAGTGCCGAACGTCTACGCGATCGGCGACGTGGTGCGCGGCCCGATGCTCGCGCACAAGGCTGAAGACGAAGGCGTGCTGGTGGCCGAGATCATCGACGGCCAGAAGCCGCACATCGACTACAACTGCATTCCGTGGGTGATCTACACCGAGCCGGAAATCGCATGGGTCGGCAAGACGGAGCAGCAGCTCAAGGCCGAAGGCCGCGACATCAAGACGGGCCAGTTCCCGTTCATGGCGAACGGCCGCGCACTTGGCATCAACAAGGCCGACGGCTTCGTGAAGATGATCGCCGATGCCAAGACCGACGAACTGCTCGGCGTGCATATCATCTCGGCGAACGCATCGGACCTGATCGCGGAAGCCGTGGTGGCGATGGAGTTCAAGGCTGCTGCCGAAGATATCGGCCGCATCTGCCATCCACACCCGTCGCTGTCCGAAGTCATGCGCGAAGCGGCGCTCGCCACCGACAAGCGCGCGCTCAACATGTAATGCGCCAAGGCAGGGCGGTTGGCCGCTAAAGCCACCGCTTTGCCTCGCAGTACCCAGCATCACGTACGGAGGCGGGTGGGCTTTAGCCCTCCCGCCTTTGCTCATTTGCGGCCCGGAAAATGAACGTCACCGAATACTACGAAAACGAACTGCAGAAGCGGGGATACAAGCCCGATACGGCGCAGCGCAGCGCGATCGACCGGCTGCAGCGGTGTTACGACGAGTGGGCCGCATACAAGTCGCGCCGATCGAACGCGTTCAAGAAGTTCCTCATTCACCCGGACCTGCCGCGCGGCGTGTACATGTGGGGTGGCGTGGGGCGCGGCAAGAGCTTCCTCATGGACAGTTTCTATGCGGTCGTGCCGCTTCAGCGCAAGACGCGCCTGCACTTTCACGAGTTCATGCGCGAAGTGCACCGCGAACTCGAAGAGCTCAAGGGCATGGCCGATCCGCTCGACGAACTCGCGCGACGCATCGCGAAGCGCTATCGGCTGATCTGCTTCGACGAATTCCACGTCTCGGACATCGCCGACGCGATGATCCTCTATCGTCTGCTCGACGGTCTGTTCAAGAATGGCGTGCAGTTCGTGATGACGTCCAACTACGATCCCGACTTGCTCTATCCCGACGGACTGCATCGCGACCGCATGCTGCCTGCCATCGAGCTGCTCAAGTCGAAGCTCGACGTGCTCAACGTCGATGCGGGCATCGACTACCGGCAGCGCACGCTCGCGCAGGTGGAGGTCTATCACACGCCGCTTGGCGCGGCCGCCGATCGCGCGCTGCGCCATTCCTTCGCGCAGCTCGCCGCGGTGCCCGACGAGAGCCCGATCCTTCACATCGAAAAGCGCGAACTGAAGGCGTTGCGCCGTGCGGATGGCGTGGTGTGGTTCGACTTCGCGACGCTGTGCGGCGGCCCGCGCTCGCAGAACGACTATCTCGAACTCGCAAGTCGCTTCCACGCCGTGGTTCTTTCGGATGTGCCGCAGATGACGCCGCGCATGCAATCCGAAGCGCGCCGTTTCACCTGGCTCATCGACGTGTTCTACGACCACAAGGTGAAGCTGCTGATGTCCGCTGCAGTGCCTCCGGAGCAACTCTACGTTGAAGGACCGATGGCCAACGAATTCACGCGCACGGTCTCACGCATCGTCGAAATGCAGTCGAAGGAATATCTCGAAACGCCGCGCCGCATTGTCGATACAGCGCTTACCTGATCGCACTGCGCGCGGCGGCGGGGTGCACCCGCGACGGTGCGCTTGTAGCAAAAGGCGGGTCGTAGCACGCTTTTCAAGATTCGGAGTCGTCTGATATGGAAGGCCCGGGCGATTGGCTATCGTTGTCAGAACAACTTCTGATAAGCGACTATCCATGACCCCGCATCGCGATATTACCGACGAAGAATGGCAGCGCGTGATGCTGCTCCTGCCCGAATTGCGTCCGCGCAGCGAGCTGCGTGGAAGGCCGCTTGCCAGCACGCGCTCGGTGCTCAATGGCGTGCTGTGGGTCATGTATAGCGGCGCAACGTGGTCGGCCATGCCGCGCCGCTACCCTTCGTATCAAACTTGCCACCGGCGCTTCAAGACCTGGCACGATGAAGGTGTGCTCAAGGTCGTGATGGCCGAGTTGTTCGGCGAAGAAGGCGTGGCATTATGCGACACCATTGAAGCACGTATGCGCAAGCATGCGAGCCGCGCAGAAAAGGCCGCACGCAGACAAGAGGAAGCGCGCGACTTGCCGCGCAATTCGCCGTTCGCGCCGGCAGCACCCGCAGTCACGCCGGTGCAGACGTTCAACTTCCGCTCGGTGTATCGTCATACGGCGTAAAACCGTCGTGGCTTGCTGTCCAAACTCGCGCGTATCAACGCGTGCGCATGCGAAGTGCCGGTGCAAGCGGCTCATGCAACCGCTTCCGCCGGCTTCGCTTGGCTTCGCTCCGCAGATTTCTCACGGGATCTTTCGCCAGTTGGCACACGGGCTGGCGTACGCCCTAGCTCATTGCTGACGAACCCAGGTCTGTGACCGGCCAAGGAGCGCAATGCCCAGGTAGCCGCGCACGACGAGTTTCTGGCCTGCGTCTTCGGTGTGCATCTTGCAGCGGTACACCTTGCCGTTCTCTGGGTCGAGGATGTGGCCGTCGTCCCAGCCGTCGCTGGTTTTCTTCATGCCGTCCATGATCGTCATGCCGAGGATCGGCTGATCCTTGCGCGAATCCGTGCAGGCCGTGCAGCGCCGGTCGGGCTGGTCGCTGGCGCCGAGACCCTTGATGACTTTGCCGCTCAGGTCGCCATTGGCGTCGGCGCTGATCTGCACGAGCGCTTTCGGCTGGCCCGTGTGGTCATCGATGGTCTGCCAGACGCCCACTGGCGTATCCGTCTGCGCGTGAGCGGCGAGCGCGCCGCCCAGCAGCGCGCCCGCGAGCGCGACATGGCGTGCCGCGCGGCCCAGAAATCGGTTCATGTCTTCCTCCACTAATGTTGTTTGTGATGGCGGTGCAGCCCGCGCGATACGAGAGGCGCGTCGCGCGGTGAGGGCAGGATACTGGAAAGCACCGTGCGCGTTTGAGAGGAAGGACTCTAGTCATGCGATGCGCGGATGCGGGGCCTGATGCCCGCCAGCAAGCGCGAGGCGCCTCCTGCGTGCGCCGCTCTCTGTGTCCTTTGGGGGACGATCGCGATTACGATTGCTTGCGTGACAAACCGATCAGGATTCCTATTGATTATTCGGCCGCGCTCGCCAAGGGCGAACCCACGACACACACGGCGGCACCGAGCGTCCGCCACCGCGTCGATGACTCCCCTGGCTTTTCGGTTGAGTAGCCAGTCGCGGGCCGCCGTGGCCGGCGCGATCGATCCGGTGCCGAGGCTGACGAAGCCGGTCGTCCTGTCGCTGGATACGCCGCCCGGATGGCCCATCTGCTCGCGCTGTTGTCCGGCTCTTGCGGTCAGACCAGCACCGGTTGTTCATCATTGCAGCTGTCGGCGCGCCGCACTGGACCAAAACAGCTGGAGACGCAAGGACGCCTCAAAATTCCTAGGAATTTTTCTTAAAGTGTTGTTGGAAAAGATACGTAACGACCAAATTTCCGACGAGGAACCCGAAACACGTGAAAGTGAGTAATAATTGTGCCGATTTGTAAAAATTAGAACTGTTCAAAACAGGTACTACATGGACTACAAGTGGAGAGTTCGTCGGACCGCCTTGGCGGCGTTGATGTTGATCGGGGGAATCGGTACAGGTTGCGCACAGACGCCGCCTGACAATTCGGCGGCAACAGCGCCCGTAGCACAGACCGCAGCCGCACCTGCGGTGCAGGACGAGCAGGCCGCCGCGGCAGCTCAGCCGTTGCCGGCTGGCCAGCCGGAGGTGCTGACGCCGGACGAAGCAAAGCAAAGCGCGGCGGGTAATGTTGCCGAGTTGCAGCAGATGCTGCGAGACTCGCAGCTCAACGCGATGCGCACGACCTACAACGGTTCGTATGGCGCGAGCCTGCTGTTCTACGCGAAGGAAATGACGTATTACGTCACGCTGTTCCAGAACAAGACGTTCTGGCGCGTGATCAAGACGAGCGATGAGACGCGTGCCGAAGCCATCTACCGCGACTTCGCCCAGAAGAGTGCGCAGTTGGCGGACGTCGAGATTCGCCGTACGCGTCTCGAAGCGCAGAAGGCGTTCACCAATCGCATGATCGCGCTTACCCAGGATCACGCGAACCGGCTCCAGGCTGATCTGGCGATTGCCCGCGAGCAGCAGGCGCTCGTCGCAGACCAGCAGAAGCAGACGCGCGATCAGGCAAATGCGCTGCAGGCGCAGAAGGCAGAGGCGCAGGCGCAACTGCGCACGGTGCAGCGCCAGGTGCGCGAGTTGCAGCAGCAGGTGGAAGGCGGCCTGCCGATTCGCTAATTCACGGGTTCGCAGGGCTGCCGGTGGTCATGGCGCGGGCGCGCCGGGCTGGCGAGGATGTGCAAAAAGGCGGGGCGTCGGCGACGCTCCGCCTTTCCTCATGGCGCAAAGCTGCGCTCAGTGCTTGCCGTGGCGGTGTGTGTCGCGAATCTTGTGGGCCTTGTGAGTATCGTCGGGCGGCCGGCGCGCCGGTTGCGATCTTGCTGGCGTGGGGGCGACGGCGATTGGATCGCTCGCTGGGAAGGTTTCCTCGAGTGCCTCGTCAAGAGAGTCTTCTTGTGACGGGGCTTGCGGCTTGTTCGACCTGGATGCGCTCATGGCGGTCTCCGTTGCGAAATGCATGTTTGTGAGCATAACGCAAAGGCTATAACCCTGACCTCAGGGCAGCTTCAGGGCGCAGAGCGGTTGCGCTGCGCAAACGGCACGCGCAAACAATACGGGCACACCTTGGCGCGCCCGTATTGTTCTGAAAAGCGGGAGGCAGGCCTGCCCTGTGACAGGTGCGCCGGCCACGCGGCTTAGCTGTTGCCGCTGCCTTCGCCGCCGTTGCCGCCATTGTTCACTGTGCCATACAGGCGACGGCGGCGCGTTACGACGACCGGCCCGTCCTGCGACGGACGCTCGGTGCCCGCCGGTGCCGACCAGTTCTCACGCGGTTCGCGGGCTTCACGCGGCTCGCGAGGCTCCCTGTGCTCGCGTGGTCCATGGCTGCCGTGCGGGCCGCGGCTCGTGTGCTCGCCATGCGAGCTGCGTGGGCCGCCTGGGCGCGGTCCCGGGCGGGTGCCGGTGTCGAGCTGGATGGTCGAGATGGCGCGCTTGTAGATGCCTTGCAGGCCAACGGGCGTGCGCAGCATCACCAGGTACTGATCGAACGACTCGATGCATCCGGTCAGGCGAATGCCATTGACCAGATAGATTTCGACGCGCTTTCTTTCCTTTCGCGCGGCGTTCATGAAGTCGTTTTGCGGGTGCGATTCTGCGGAAGGCATGGACTCGATTTGGCCAGGCGGCACGATGCCGCAATCAGTTGGAATGTTTGCTCGCCGCGATTCTACCTTGTGTCGGCGAAGCGCGCGTGCAGGGAAATAAGCTTACTGCAGAACTATACCGACTCGCGGCCGTGGCCGCAGGTTGATGAAAAAAAGCGTCGTTGCGTCCCTCGTCGACGGCCGCCGGCAAGCGGGCGGGGCCGAATGACGTGTTTTGACAGGCAGCGACGGCGATTCCCCGCGGGCAGTACGCCGACGATTCGCGTTCCGGTTGTCTAGACCGCGACATATTCGCGCACTTCCACACTTTGACAGCGTAGACCAAGAAGGTCGGCCATGCTCGACCGATTCGAGCGTTCAGGCGCGCGACCCGCCACCGAATTCTCGCGCCTGGTGCAGTTCGGTCGTCCTGGCACGATTCTCGCCGCTCGCCCCCCATTTACTCCGTGCGGCGGCGCACGCGGCGCAGACACCGCGCTGGCGCAGCGTTTGTGCGAAAGAACCAGAGCAAATCGTGGCGCGCGGAATAAGCGCGCCGAGCGCCACGTTTACCGCGATATCGACGATGCCGGGCAAGAGCGAGCCAAGGTCGTGCGAGCGCGGGTTCGCAAGGTCTCTCAGGCAAGTCGGTCGAGCGTCGAGTGCAACCTCAGTGGGGGTAACCATGAAGCGGTTTCGCGTGTTGCTTGCGTGTCTCGTCTGTGTGGCGCTGGCCGGCCTTTCGGGCGCAGGGCTTGCCTCGTGCAGCGATATGAATTCAGGCGGGGCGTCCAGTCCCTCGGGCGGCTCGTCGAGCGGTGGCGGCTACTGAGCGTAGCGCGGCGTGTTGCGCCACCCGTCGCCCGAGTTCGAATCGCAGGTCGTGGCGCAGCTCGGGCCCATGCGCCGGTATGCGCGCGCGCTGACCGGCGACGCCGCATGGGCCGACGACCTCGTCCAGGACGCCGCCGAGCGCGCGCTGTCGCGCTGGACCTCCTTTCGGCCGCAAAGCAATCTGCGCGCCTGGCTGTTCACGATCCTGCGCCATCTCTATATCGACCAGCTGCGCGGGCGGCGCGAGATCGCCGTCGACGACGAAGCCGCGCCGTGGCGCACGCTGGAAGCGCCGCACGGCGAGGTGGACGGACTCGTGCTGCGCGATCTGCAGCGTGCACTCTACGTGTTGCCGGCGGCGCAGCGCGAGGTGCTGCTACTCGTGTGCGTGGAGGAGTTGAGCTATAGCGAGGCGTCCGTGGTGCTCGGGGTGCCATGCGGCACGGTGATGTCGCGCCTTTCGCGCGCGCGCGAGCATCTGCGCGCGCTGCTCGACAGGGAGCCGGCGCAGGATCCGGCGCAGCGCACCGCGTCGCTCAGGGTGGTGGGGACGATGCGATGAACGACGACGATCTCGGCCACGAACACGAGGGCGAAGGCGAACGCAAAGGTGAAAGTCCGCCGCCTCCTGAAGGGGATCTTTCGATGCTGGGCGCTTTCGTCGACGACGAACTGCCGCCGGACGATCGCGCGGCGCTGCAGGCGCGCCTTTGTGCCGACCCGCAGGCCGCGGCGCGTGTCGCGGCATATCGCGCGCAAAAGGCGGCGCTGCAGGCGTTGTGTGACGGCGCGCTTGTGGCGGGCGAGCGCGCCTCGCCTGATGATGTACCCCAAGCGTTTGACGCCGCGCCTTCCGTGCTCGTATTGCGCCCCCGCGCGCCGTGGTGGTGGCGCGCGGGTATCGCGGCGGCTTGGGTTGCCGTGGGCGCTGGACTCGCGGTCGCGCTCACGGCGCTCGTGCCGCGGCTCGCTCCCGATCTCGCGCCGGAGCTGGTGGCCGGCGCGACGCCTGAAGCCTTCGCGCGCCGCGCCGATGTCGCCTATGCGGTGTATTCGCCCGAACAGCGTCATCCCGTCGAAGTCGGTGCGGCCGACGAGGCGCATCTCGTCGCGTGGCTCTCGAAGCGGCTCGGCAAGCCACTTTCGGTGCCCTCACTCGCCGAGTACGGCTACGCGCTGGTGGGCGGGCGTCTGCTGCCCGGCAACTCGGGGCCGGCCGCGCAGTTCATGTACGAGAATGATGCGGGCGAGCGCCTCACGCTCTACGTAGGCGCCTCGAGCACGGAGCGCGGCGCGGTGCGCCTGCTGCGCGACGGCAACCGTCGCACGTTCTACTGGAGCACCGACCGGATGGGCTATGCGCTCTCGGGGCCGCAGACCGAGCCGAAGCTGCGCGCGATCGCGCTCGACGTGTGCGGCGCGCTGGGCGGCAAGCCCGGGCAGTGGTGATCGGCGAGGGTGGGGGCCATGCCTGTGCGCACCGAATTGCATAACGGAGCGAGCCGATGAGCGGCACCACGCGAGCGTTGCCGCCCGGCATCGACGACGCCCGCTTCGAACGCGCGCTCGAAGCGTTCGAAGCGATCGTCGGTGCGCCGAATGTGTGCCGCGGCGGCGCGTCGCTCGACCCCTATCTCGATCCGTTCGTGCCGCTCGCCGATGCGCATGCATTCGCGCCATCCGCGGCCATCCTCCCGGCGAGCGTCGAGGAGATTCGCGCCATCCTGCGGGTCGCGAACGAGACCCGCATGCCGCTCTGGACCGTTTCCACGGGCCGCAATTTCGCCTACGGCGGTGCCGCGCCGCGTCTTCCGGGCTCGGTCGTGCTCGACCTGCAGCGCATGAACCGCATCCTCGAGGTTGACGAACGGCTCGCATGGGCGCGCGTCGAGCCCGGCGTGAGTTACTTCGACCTGCACGCGCACCTGCGCGAGCAGCACGTGCGCCTGTGGGTCGATCCGCCGGCGGCCGGCTGGGGCAGCGTGATCGGCAATACGCTCGAGCGCGGCTTCGGCACGACGGCCTACGGCGACCACGCGGCGGCGCAATGCGGAATGGAGGTCGTGCTTGCCAATGGCGACGTGGTGCGCACCGGCATGGGCGCGATCGAGACTGGCACGGCCTGGCACCTCTACAAGAGCGGCTACGGCCCCTCGTTCGATGCGCTCTTCACGCAGTCGAACTACGGCGTGGTCACGAAGATGGGGCTCTGGCTGATGCCAGCGCCACCCGCGTTCGTGATCGGCGAGATCCAGGTCGAGCGCGAGGACGATCTCGGCGTCCTCGTCGATACGCTGCGCGTGCTGCAGCTCGACGGCACGATTGCCCAGCACGCGGTGATCGAAGGCGTGATCCGGCGCGCGGCCAGCCTCGCACCGCGCTCGCGCTGGTACGTGGGTGATGGCCCGATGCCGGAGGCCGCTGTCGCCGCGATGCAGCGCGAGCTCGGCGTGGGCCGATGGAACCTGCACTACGCGCTCTACGGGGCGCCCGAGGTGATCGACGCGCAGCGTCGCATCGTCGAGCGCGCTTTTGCCGCCGTGCCCGGTGCGCGTTTCACCGCGCAGCGCTACGAGGAAGGCGACGAGCCGAAGGGCGGCGGCGATCGCAATCTCGCCGGCATTCCGACGATGAGCGCCTTTCGCATGCTCGACTGGCGCGGCGGCGAGGGCGCACACGTGGACTTCTCGCCGCTGTGTCCCGCCGACGGCCGCGACGCGCTGCGCCAGTACGCGCTCGTCAAGGCGCGCGCGGCCGAATACGGGTTCGACTACTACGGCGGCTTCACGGCGGCGGGGCGCTGCCTGCATCATGTGTTCGCGGCG
Source organism: Paraburkholderia sp. (assembly GCF_035501035.1). Taxonomy (GTDB): domain Bacteria; phylum Pseudomonadota; class Gammaproteobacteria; order Burkholderiales; family Burkholderiaceae; genus Paraburkholderia. Next base: position 28,282 of record NZ_DATJWR010000051.1, on the reverse strand, counting down.
ATCTTCGCACGCGAGCGCCGCGCCGACGCCGCCCGCGCGGGCGATCTGCTGCGCGCGCTGATGAGCGACGCGGGCGCGGCCGGCTACGGCGTGTACCGCTCGCATCTGCTCTACATGGACTACGCTGCGGTGCAGTACGGCTTCAACGACGGCGCGTTGCTGCGCCTCGCGCAGACCGTGAAAGATGCGCTCGATGCGCAAGGCGTGCTTTCGCCGGGCAAGCAGGGCATCTGGCCCGCGGCCTGGCGTGCGCAGCGCGGCTACACCTGAAAATCTCGCGAATGCGGGCGGAGGAAGCGATGAACCGGCGGGGCTTTCTATGCGATACGGGCGCTGTGGCGCTCGGCGCGGCGTGGCGCGCGGATCCGCTCGCATTCGCGCTTGCGCTTTGCGGACCAAGGGCGCGCGCAGGCACGGCGTTGGGCGCGGCGAGCGCCGTGGTGTTCGATCCGGCGCTGGCCGAAGGCCGCTCGCTCGCGCGCCAGGCGGCGAGTGCGGGATGTATCGCGTGGGCCGTGGGCGATCGAGCGGGCGATGGCGTGGGCGTTGGCGTTGGCGTCGAAGGCGACATCGGCGGCCTCTGGCATGCGCAGCTATCGCGGCAGCTGGCGCCCGGCGCCACCCTGATCGGATCGCTGCGTCCTTCCGATCGTTTCGTGCTCGCGCGCCTCGCAGCAACACGGCACGTGACGCTGCGCGACTTTGCCTCGGCGGGCCATGCCACGCCGGTTAAAAGCGATAGTCGGGGTTGCGCGTATCGAACGTGAGCGAGTCGAAGGCTTTGGGTTCGATGTGCTCGATCACGATGTCCTCGACGAGACGGCCGGCGCCGTCGTACGACTGCACCGTGCGGAACCACGGATGCCGCAGATCGAGGCCGAGCGTCTCGCGGCTCGCCGGCAAGCCCTGCGCACCGGGCGGCGCGTCCCACGTGAACGTGACGACGCGCACGCCGTCACGCGTTTCGACGCCGATGTGCGAGGGCCGCGCTGCACTTGTTTCGGCGAGCCGCGGATAGTCGTCTAGAAAGCGCTTCGCGATCGCTTCGGTGCCGAGTTCGGTGAGCCGATGGTGCGATTGCGAGCGCGCGAACGTGCTGTCGAGCCGCGTCCACATCGACACCACGCCAAGGAAACCGCCCATGTGGCCGTACATTTCGTCGCCGTGGTGCGTGGCGTCGTAGAGCACTTCCTGGCCCGCGTGCGCGCCGTCGCGCAGCCAGCGCGCGTAGAGCCGCAGCGGATCATGCGCGATGCGCACGAGCAGATGGTCGGCCGTCGCGGGCCAGTGTCCGTCGATGCGCTCGCGATGCAGCATCGTGAATTCGCACGAAGCGTAGCCGTTCGGCCCTGCTGCGATATAGCGTGCGAGCGTGTCCGGGGCGAGCGACTCGAAGAGGGCGACGAGCTGCGCGTCGTCGAGCTGCGCGAGCATGTCGGCGCGCGCGGCGCGCTGGAGCCATAGCACCTGCTCTTCGGGAGGGAGTGCGCCTACGCCGGATGGGGGCGTTTCGACTCCCGTCGCTGCGCGGCAAGCGCTCGCCAACACCACGCTCAGTGCGGCAAACACCGCGACGAAACGGGCGACGATGGCCACGGCGCGCACGCGCACCTGCCAGCGCGATGCGTAGCTTCGGCGAATCGCGACAGGCGTGGGTCGAGACGTCATCAACGGGCCCTCCACGGTGCGTCGATGTTGGCGGGTGGCGCGCGTGTGCCCTGTTCGTGCCGCGCGCGCCGACACCGCATGAACGTCTTACGTTTGCGATTTCTTCCCGGTTTTCGCAATTTCCTCATTGCGCAGCTCGCGGCGCAGGATCTTGCCGATGTTCGATTGGGGCAGCGAATCGCGGAACTCCACGAGGCGCGGCACCTTGTAGCCTGTGAGCTGCTGGCGGCAGAACTGGATCAGCGCGTCTTCGGTGAGAGCGGGATCGCGTCTGACGACGAACACCTTCACGCGTTCACCCTGCACGGGATCGGGCACGCCGATCGCCGCCACTTCGCGCACACCGGGATGCATCGCCACCACGTCCTCGATCTCGTTCGGATACACGTTGAAGCCGGAGACGAGGATCATGTCCTTCTTGCGGTCGATCAGGCGGATAAAGCCGCGTGCGTCCATGATGCCGATGTCGCCGGTCGCGAGCCATCCGTCCACGAACACCTTCGCCGTTTCGTCGGGGCGGTTCCAGTAGCCCCTCATCACCTGCGGCCCCTTCACGCAAAGCTCGCCCGCCTCGCCTATGTTCGCCCACGTGCCGTCGTCCTTGCGAAAGCGTACCTGAGTGGAGGGCGCGGGCAGGCCGATCGAACCTTCCGGGCAGGCCTGATTTGCCGCCAGATGCTCGAGATCGACGGGATTCATCGAGACGATCGGCGAGCATTCGGTGAGCCCATAGCCTTCCACGATCGACTTGCCCGTCACCGCCCTGAAACGGTCGGCGACGGCCTTCTGCATGGCCATGCCGCCCGCCATCGCGAGCTTGAGGCCCGAGAAGTCACGCTGGCGGAATTCCTCGTTGTCGAGCAGCGCGCTATAGAGCGTGTTGACCGCGCTGACGCAGCTGAACGTCTCGTGGCGCAGCAGCTTCATGACGCGTGGCACGTCGCGCGGATTCGCGATGAGGATGTTGCGCCCGCCAAGCGCCATGAAGATCAGCGCGTTGATGGCAAGCGCATAGATGTGATAGAGCGGCAACGGCGTGAGCACGGTCTCGGCGGTCGCTTCGAGCTGTTTGCCCAACCAGGCTTTCGCTTGCAGCACGTTCGCGAGCACGGTGCCGTGCGTGAGCATCGCACCCTTGGGGACGCCCGTGGTGCCGCCGGTGTACTGGAGAAAGGCGAGGTCGTCGGCGTGCGTCGCCACGGGCGCGTGGGGTGCGCGCGCGCCTTGCGCGAGCACATCGACGAGACGCATCGCATGCGGCAGCCGGTAGGGCGGCACCATCTTTTTCACGTGGCGCAGCATGAAATTGATGAAGCGGCCCTTGAGATTGAGGCCTTCGCCGAGCAGGTCGCCGAGCGCCGTCACGACGACGCGTTGCACCTGCGTGCCGGGCAGCGCCGCTTCGAGCGTAGCCGCGAAGTTCTCGAGCACGACGATGGTTTGCGCGCCGCTGTCCTTCAACTGATGCACAAGCTCGCGCACGGTATAGAGCGGATTGACGTTGACGACCACCGCGCCGGCCTTCAGCGCACCGAAGAGGGCGACGGGATATTGCAGCGTGTTGGGCAGCATGATCGCGACGCGCTCGCCCGGCTGCACGCCCGCGCCTTGCAGCCAGGACGCGAACGCAGTGGCCTTGCGGGCGAGCGCGCCGTAGGTCATCGGCGAGCCGGCGCTCACGTAGGCGACGCGCTCGCGAAAACGCGCAGTGCAATCGTCGAAGAAGTGCGTGAGCGAGGCGTACTGGCCCGCGTCGATCTCATGCGGCACGCCGGGCGGGTACGAGGCGTACCAGATGCCGTCGGTGTTGGGGGCAGCCGGCTGAGGTGCGGCTGGTTGAGCTGCTGCCGGCTGAGACGGGGCGACCTCCGATGCGGCCATCCGAGGCGTGTCCGGCCGAGGTAGGGCCGATTCGGGCGCGGCGGGCTCTGGCGCGGCCGCCAGTTGCGCGGCACTTTCCGCGGGGCTTGCCGGATCAGGACGGGGCGTTTCGCTCATGCTGGGTCTCCGGACGGTGTGGCGACGAGCGCCAGTGCGTGTCACCTTCATCATGCAATGCGGTGCGCACGACCGGCAGCGGGTGTAACCCGGTACGCGCAGCGTCGAGAGAGCGCCCGGCGGGCGCAAAAAAGCCGTGCGGGCGAACCCGGCACGGCCTCCTTTACACGCTTGCACACTTACACGGCTATGCGTCGCGGCGTTGCGGGGCCGCCGCGCGCCGCGTTTCAGACGCTCGACACCTGCTTGGCGGTCTGCGTCATGTCGATGCCGCGACGCTCGCGGCTGAACGGGATCAGCACGGCGATGACGACGGCCACCGTGCCCGCGACGATCGCCATGGCCATCGCATAGTTCTGGTCGTGCGTTTCGGCGAGCGATGCCTGCAGCGTGGCGTTCACCGAGGCGAACAGATTGCCGAGCTGGTAGACGAGACCCGGGAAGGTTGCGCGCACTTCGTCTGGCGAGATCTCGTTCAGGTGCACGGGGATCACGCCCCACGCGCCTTGCACGGAAATCTGCATGAGGAACGCGCCGAGCGCGAGCAGCACCGGGCCCTGCGAGAACGCCCACAGCGGCAGCACAGGCAGCGCGATCAGCGCGGCGATGCAGATCGCCTTGCGGCGGCCGATTTTTTCGGAAACGGAGCCAAAGAACAGGCCGCCCACGATCGCGCCGATATTGAGCACGATGGTGATGAGAGAAACCGTATGCGGGTCGAAGTGATGCTGTTCACGCAGGAAGGTCGGATACAGGTCTTGCGTGCCGTGCGAGAAGAAGTTGAACGCCGTCATCAGCACGATGGCGTACACCGAGAGCACCCAGTTGTGCTTGAGCGTGGAGAGCAGGCTCGGACGAGGGCGCTTTTCCATCTCCTTCCACGCTGGCGATTCGGGCACGTGCGTACGCACGTAGAGCACGAGCAGCGCGGGCAGCACGCCGATAAAGAACATGCCGCGCCAGCCGACGTACTGATACAGCAGGCCGAACACGACCGAGGCGAGCAGAAAGCCGCTCGGATAGCCCGCCTGCAGCAGGCCGGAAACGATACCGCGCGACTTGGGCGGAATGGTTTCCATCGTCAGCGCGGAACCCACGCCCCATTCGCCGCCCATCGCGACGCCGAACAGCGCGCGCAGCACGATGAAGGTCGCGAGGTTAGGCGAGAAGCCGGTGAGCAGTTCGAGCACCGAATAGCACGCGATGTTGATCATCAGCGTGGGGCGGCGGCCATATTTGTCGGCGAGTCGCCCGAATATCAGCGCGCCGATCGGCCGCATGGCGAGCGTCAGCGTAATGGCAAAAGCCACTGCCGGAATTTTGGTATTGAATTCGGTGGCGATATCTTTCAGAACGAAAACCATCAGAAAGAAATCGAAAGCGTCGAGCGTCCATCCCAGGTAGGCTGCGATCGTGACGTTCTTTTGTTCCCGCGTCCAGCTCATGTTGATTGTTCTCCTGTGAAACCGGTGCGATGCCATGTCTCCCGGCATTGCGTCGTGTGGCTAGATTGCCCCCCCGCAACGGGCTTGGCGCCAGTGTACGCCCGGCATTAAACATTTGCGTGATTGTCTGGCGCAACTCGTACTAATCCCTGGAGATATTCACCATGAGAGAAGGCAGTTTGTCTAAATTGAAATTTAAATGTAATTTAAGTGAAGGCTAATTAATAGATTGGGAGACCGAAGGTAAAAGTTCGGGCAATACGCAGGTTCGTTTTCATTCGGATTTGCTTGCTCGCGTTGGCGTTCGTCAGATAGCGGATGCCGACGATCAGCAACGCCGTAAAGCACGACCGAACTTTGAGCGAAGCTGTGCTGGCAGACCAGCGTCAGCGCGAGGCGGCCAACGGCCGATGCGATCTGGGTGCCGGACGGGGGCGATGATCGACGCGTGGCAGAAACCCGGAAAACGCGCTGCGTCGTGTGATTGCAACGGTTGCGTGTGAAACGAACTGGCTGCGCGCACGGTTCGCGACATACCCGGCGCGCATGCGCACGCACTGGAAAGCACAAAATTATTTTATGAACGAGCGTGCTTTTCCTTATTTACCTCGTTGAATAGCGCCGCTAGAATCGGTGGCATCTCATTGAGTTCCGCACTGCGGAACTTCAGCCGGTCGACAGACATCAAGGAGACGACGCATGCGGGTGAGGGACATGTTCGAACTGGGCGGCCAGGTTGCGCTCATCACAGGCGGTTCGCGCGGGCTTGGCCTGCAGATGGCGCAGGCGCTGGGCGAAATGGGCTGCCATGTCGTCATCACCGCCCGCAAGGCGGAAGAGCTGGCCCAGGCGGCGGCCCAGCTACGGGAGCTCGGCATCGAGACGACGACTGTCGTGAGCGACCTGCAGCGCCCCGAGGCCGCGACTGCGCTCGTGAGCGAGACGCTGGCGGCCCGCGGCCAGATCGACATTCTCGTGAACAACGCGGGCGCCACGTGGGGCGCGCCCGCCGAGGACTATCCCGACGAGGCATGGCACAAGGTCATGAACCTGAACGTGAACGCGCCGTTTTTTCTCGCGCGTGAAGTGGGCAAGCGCAGCATGATCCCGCGCAAGCGCGGCAAGATCATCAACGTTGCTTCGATCGCCGGCCTCAAGGGCTCGCTCGGGCCGATGCAGACCATCGCGTACAACACATCGAAGGCGGCGGCCATCAATTTCACGCGCGCGCTGGCCGCCGAATGGGGCAAGTACCACATCAACGTGAACGCGATCTGCCCGGGCTTCTTTCCGTCGAAGATGTCGGCCGGCCTGCTCGACAAGATGGGGCAAGCCGTGATCGATCACACGCCGCTGCATCGCCTCGGCGACGACGACGATCTCAAGGGCGCCGTGGTGTTTCTCGCGAGCCAGGCGGCGCGCCATGTGACAGGCCAGTATCTCGCTGTCGACGGCGGCGCGAGCGTCGTCTGATCCTGCGTGGCGGACGGCGCGCGCCTTGCGGCGCCAGGCCGTCCGCAACGATTGCATGGCACGCGGGGCCGGCCGGCCCAGTGCGGCTGGCGGCCGCGTGCTTCACGAATTTCATGAGATACATGAGACGGAGCCCGCCATGTCCACGTCTGTCCCGACGATTTCCGCCACTGCGCCATCATCGTCGCCGCGCGCGGCCTCGCCGCACTGGCCCGCGCATCTTTCGCCGCATCTGAGCATCCCGCACACGAACCTCTTCTACAACGCCGAGGTTTCGGCGGCGCGTTATCCCGACAAGCCGTTCCTCATCTTCTACGACACGCCCGTTACGTTCTCGCAGTTCAAGGACGAGGCGGAGCGCGTGGCCGGCTACCTGCAGCAGGAATGCGGCGTGAAGGCCGGAGACCGCGTGCTGCTCTATATGCAGAACAGCCCGCAGTGGGTCATTGCCTACTACGGCATCCTGCGCGCCAATGCCGTGGTCGTGCCGGTCAATCCGATGAACCTCACCGAGGAGCTCGCGCATTATGTGGACGACAGCGGCGCGACCACGGCTTTCGTCGCGCAGGATCTCTACACGCGCATTGCTCCGCTCGTGCGGGAGGGGGAAGGCGAGGGCCTGAAACATCTGCTCGTGGCGACCTACAGCGATTATCTCAAGTGCGAGCCTTTTTCGCCGCCGCCCGAATTCGTGAGCGCGCCGCGCTGCGTGGATGGGCCCGGCGTCGCGCATTGGGCCGACATGCTCGAGGCGCGCCGTTCGCCCGGCCCATTGACCGCAGGCCCCGACGACCTCTGCGTGATGCCGTACACCTCGGGCACGACGGGCAAGCCGAAGGGGTGCATGCATACGCACCGCAGCGTGATGTGCACGGCCGTGGGCGGTTGCAACTGGTTCGGCAGTAATCAGGATGCCGTACAACTTTCGGTGCTGCCGCTCTTTCACGTGACCGGCATGCAGGGCGGCATGAACAGCGCGCTCTACAACGGCTCGACCGTGGTGCTGCTGCCGCGCTGGGACCGCGACGCCGCGGCGCGCGCAATCGAGCATTACCGCATCAACGGCTGGCAGGCGATCTCGACGATGGTCGTGGACTTCATATCGAATCCGCGCATTCACGAATACGATCTGTCGAGCCTCGCGTGGATGCGCGGCGGTGGCGCGACGATGCCCGACGCGGTGGTGAAGAAGCTCAAGGATTTGACCGGGCTCGACTTCGTCGAGGGCTACGGGATGTCCGAGACCATGGCCGGCACGCACATCAATCCTCCGCAGCGGCCGAAGCCGCAGTGCCTCGGCATTCCGGTGTTCGACGTCGATTCGCGCGTGGTCGATCCGATCACGCTCGCGGAGGTGCCCGAGGGTGAATCGGGCGAGTTGATCATGCATGCGCCGCAGGTGATGCAGGGCTACTGGCGCAACCCGGAGGCGACGCGCGAAGCGTTCATCGAGCGCGACGGCAAGCGTTTCCTGCGCACGGGCGACCTCGTGCGCCGCGACGCGGAAGGCTATTACTTCATGACCGATAGGCTCAAGCGCATGATCAATGCGTCGGGGTTCAAGGTCTGGCCGGCCGAAGTCGAGGCGCTGATGTACCGGCATCCGGCAATCAAGGAGGTGTGCATCATCGGCACCCAGGACGTGCGCCGCGGCGAAACCGTGAAGGCGGTCGTCGTGCTCGATCCGAAGCAGGCAGGCAGCGTGAACGAGGACGATATCGTTGCCTGGGCGCACGAGAACATGGCGGCGTACAAGGCGCCGCGCATCGTACAGTTTGTCGAGGCCCTGCCGAAGTCGGGCAGCGGCAAGATTCTCTGGCGCAAGCTGCAGGAAGAAGAGGCCGAGGCTCGGGGCAATACCTGAACGGTTCGCGCTGACCCACCATCTTTCAATTTCAAGTCCGTCTGGATGGGGCCCTTGCGCGCACCTGTCCAGACGGATTTCGTCTTCTAGCCGCTGTTTCTGCGCCCGTGTGCGTCAGGCACCGGCGAGCGCGGGCAAGCCACCTTCGCGCCAATCCTGTTGCGCGCCGGCCGCCATGGCTGGCCATTCCTTCGTCGTGCTGCGCTGAGCGGGCAGGGCCTGCGGCCATTCTTCCGGCGCCTGAGCGCGCTTGCGCGCGAGGATCGCCTCGCACAGAAACTCCATGCTGTAGGCCTTCAGCAGATGCGGATGATGCGCGTCGATATAAGCCGCCACGCGCGCGTGCTCACCGGCGATCGATGCGAGCGAATAGAGCGTGCGCGCGTCCCAGCGAAAACGCAGGCCCAGTTCGGCAAACGACGTGTTGAACGCGCACAGCTGCGCTTCGAGTTGACGGTCGTGTTCGGCGGTCGGATGGCTCATGGCTGTCTCCAGTCGATTCGAGTGACGTGAACCAAGCGTAGGAGCGCCGATGAATAAACGATAGTTAAAGTTTCTTGCGATAAGCATAGAAAACTCTTTATGTATTCGTCCTGGCTGTCGACGTGCCACATCTGCGCGTAAACCCCGCTTAGTCATACCTGTCGCACTGATATATTGTATTGGAAATATGAAATTTCCCAGCAGTGCCGGCTAAACAGAACATTGGAGACAGACGACCGATGTCCGCCGAAAGACTCGACGCCGAGGCGTCCCTGGTCACCTTGACGCTTGAGCCGATCAACGCGAGCGTTTCGCTGCGCGATCAGGCCTACGCAAAGCTCAAGCAGGCCATTGCCGAAACCGACATCTACCGCTCGCGAGACGAGATCCGGCTCGACGAGAAGGAGTTGACCGAGAAGCTCGGCGTGAGCCGTACGCCCGTGCGCGAGGCGATGACATTGCTGGAACAGGAGGGGTTTCTGCGCACCGTGCCGCGGCGCGGCGTCTACATCCTGCGCAAGACGCGCAAGGAGATCGTGGAGATGATCTATATGTGGGCGGCGCTCGAAAGCATCGCGGCGCGGCTTGCCACACAGCGCGCCTCGGACGCGGACATCGCGGGCCTGCGGCACATGTTCGCGAGCTTCGGCGACACGACGCCCTCGGAACACATCGAGGAATACTCGGAAGCGAACATCATGTTCCACCAGTCGCTGGTCGAGCTTTCGAAGTCGCCCATCATCGTCGACACCATCAAGAACATCTTCATGCATGTGCGTGCGATCCGACGCATGACGATCGCGCAGAGCGATCGTGCGTCGCGCTCGATCGTGGATCACATGCGCATCATCGAGGCGCTCGAGGCGCGCGACACCGAACGTGTCGAGCAGCTCGTGCGGCAGCACTCGATCGAACTCGCGCTATTCGTCGAAGCGAACTGCGACTTTCTCGACTGAGGGAAGGGCGCCGCGAGTCGAGGCGGCAATGCATATCGCCCTGGCGCATCAACAAGGCGCATCGAGACGCTTTTCGTCTGAATCGGTGTCGTGATGCTGAAGTAAAAGTATGGACTACATAATAAATCAGTCGGGGACGTTCGCGTGCAGAAGGGATGTCCGCCCATGGTGTGTTGCGTCAAAGTTCGCTGGTTCAGGCGCCGGCGCGCCAGACAGTCAGGCGCGTTGCGGCGCAATGCAGTGCAGCAAGTGCGGCATGGGTAAAAAAACGTCTTGACTAATACTGTGTGTGGAATATTGTATATCACGAATCACACAACGCCCCGCCAAAGAGGAGACGTCATGGCAGAAGCAGGCATCAACGAGGCGCAGCAGAACCCTGTGCCAGAAGCGCAGCAGACGACCGACGGTTTTCATCTCGTCATCGACGCGCTGAAGCTGAACGATATCGACACGATCTTCGGTCTCGTCGGTATTCCCATTACCGACCTGGCCCGTCTCGCACAGGCCGAAGGCATGCGCTTCATCGGTTTTCGGCATGAGCAGAACGCGGGCAATGCGGCCGCCGTCGCGGGCTACATGACGAAAAAGCCGGGCATCTGCCTGACCGTTTCCGCGCCGGGCTTCCTGAATGGCCTCACCGCGCTGGCCAACGCCACCACGAACTGTTTCCCGATGATCCTCATCAGCGGTTCGAGCGAGCGCGAGATCGTCGACCTGCAGCAGGGCGACTACGAAGAGATGGACCAGCTCAACGCCGCCAGGCCCTACGCGAAAGCCGCCTATCGCGTGTTGCATGCCGAGGACATCGGCATTGGTGTAGCGCGTGCGATTCGCGCGGCGCTCTCGGGCCGCCCCGGCGGCGTGTATCTCGACCTGCCGGCCAAACTGCTCGCGCAGACCATCGACGCCGTGAAGGGCAAACAGTCGCTCGTGAAGGTGGTCGACGCCGCGCCGCGGCAGATTCCCGCGCCGGATGCGGTGCAGCGCGCGATCGACGTATTGAGGAATGCGAAGCGTCCACTGATCCTGCTGGGCAAGGGCGCAGCTTATGCGCAGGCCGACGCACAGATCCGCGAGCTGGTCGAAAAGAGCGGCATTCCGTATCTGCCGATGTCGATGGCCAAAGGCTTGCTGCCCGACACGCACGAGCAGTCGGCGTCGGCCGCGCGCTCGTTCGTGCTGGCCGAGTCGGACGCGGTGGTGCTGATCGGCGCGCGCCTGAACTGGCTGCTCTCGCATGGCAAGGGCAAGACATGGGGCGCGCCCGAGCCGAAGAAGTTCGTGCAGATCGACATCGCGCCTACCGAGATCGACAGCAACGTCGCCATCGAGGCACCCGTGATCGGCGACATCGGCTCGTGCGTGGAAGCGCTCGTCGCGGGCCTCGGCGCGGATTTCCCGAAGCCGCCGGCCGAGTGGCTCGCCGCCGTTGGCGAACGCAAGAACAAGAACCTCGAGAAGATGGCGGCGACGCTCGCGAAGAACCCGGCCCCGATGAACTTCCACAGCGCGCTGCGCGCCATTCGCGACGTGCTGAAAACGCGGCCCGACATCAACGTGGTCAACGAAGGCGCGAACACGCTCGACTACGCGCGCAGCATCATCGACATGTATCAGCCGCGCAAGCGCTTCGACTCGGGCACATGGGGAATCATGGGCATCGGCATGGGCTTCGCGATCGGCGCCGCGGTGACGAGCGGCACCCAGGTCGTGGCGATCGAAGGTGACAGCGCGTTCGGTTTCTCAGGCATGGAGCTGGAAACGATCTGCCGCTACGACCTGCCGGTCTGCACCATCGTCTTCAATAACAACGGCGTGTATCGCGGCACGGACGTCAATCCGAGCGGCGGAGCCGATGTCGCGCCCACGGTGTTCGTGAAGAACGCGCGCTACGACAAGATGATCGAGGCGTTCGGCGGCATTGGCCATCAAGCGAGCACGCCCGAGGAACTCACGAACGCGCTGCTCGAAGCGATCGCATCGGGCAAGCCCACGTTGATCAACGCAGTCATCGACGAATCGGCGGGCACCGAAAGCGGCCGCCTCACGAATCTGAATCCGCAAAGCGCGGCCATGAAGAAATAAGTCCAATCGATCAGGTAGATCAGGAGATATGCAATGAGCAAACCCCTCGACGGCATCAAGATCATCGACTTCACGCACGTTCAGGCAGGGCCGGCCTGCACGCAGATGCTCGCGTGGTTCGGCGCGGACGTGATCAAGGTGGAACGCCCTGGCGCGGGCGATGTGACGCGCTCGCAACTGCGCGACATCCCCAACGTCGATGCGCTCTACTTCACGATGCTCAACAGCAACAAGCGCTCGCTCACGCTCGACACCAAGAAGCCCGAAGGCAAGGAAGTGCTCGAGAAGCTGATCCGCGAGTCGGACGTGATGGTGGAGAACTTCGGGCCTGGCGCGCTCGACCGCATGGGCTTCACGTGGGAGCGCATCAAGGAGCTCAATCCGAAGATGATCGTCGCTTCAGTGAAGGGCTTCAGCGAAGGCCACCACTACGACGACCTCAAGGTCTATGAGAACGTCGCCCAGTGCGCGGGCGGGGCGGCCTCGACCACGGGCTTCTGGGACGGCCCGCCCACGGTGAGTGCGGCGGCGCTCGGCGACAGCAACACGGGCATGCATCTGGCCATCGGCATTCTCACGGCGTTGATCGGCCGCGAGAAGACGGGCAAGGGGCAGAAGGTGGCGGTGTCGATGCAGGACAGCGTGATCAACCTGTGCCGCGTGAAATTGCGCGACCAGCAGCGGCTGGACCGTGTGGGCTACCTCGAAGAATATCCGCAGTATCCGCACGGCTCGTTCAGCGACGTGGTGCCGCGCGGCGGCAACGCGGGCGGCGGCGGGCAGCCGGGCTGGGTCCTCAAGTGCAAGGGCTGGGAGACCGATCCGAACGCGTATATCTACTTCACGGTGCAGGGCCACGCATGGGAGCCGATCTGCCGCGCGCTCGGCAAGCCGGAGTGGATCGACGACCCGAACTACAACACGGCGCAGGCGCGTCAACCGCATATTTTCGACATCTTCGCGACGATCGAAGCGTGGCTTGCCGACAAGACCAAGTTCGAAGCCATCGACATCCTGCGCAAGTTCGACATTCCGTGCGCCCCGGTGCTCAGCATGAAGGAGATCGCCGATGATCCGTCGCTGCGCGCAAGCGGTACCATTGTCGAAGTGCCGCACAAGGAGCGCGGTTCGTACCTCACGGTGGGCAGCCCGATCAAGTTCTCGGAGCTGAAGCCGGAGATCACGGGCTCGCCGCTGCTCGGCGAGCACACCGACGAGGTGCTGGCCGACCTCGGCTATACGCCGCAGCAGATCGCGGCGCTGCACGAAGTGCGGGCAGTTTGAGCGCCGCGCGCTGAGCAGGCAGGACGCCGCGCGGCGCGAGCAATGCGCGCCGCGCGGGCGACGATCAACGGCTCACTCCACATAGACATCGTCATGCAATCCGCCATCGATTTCGAACAGCTCGTTGAGGCCATCGGAGACGCCGTCGTCATTTCGGACGCGGCTGGCGACATCACATACTGGAATCCGGCGGCAACGCGCATGTTCGGCTACACGCAGGACGAGGCGCTCGGCAAGACGCTCGATCTGATCATTCCCGAGCGGCTGCGCGCTCGCCACTGGGAGGGCTACCACAAGACGATGGCCACCGGCCAGACGCGCTATGGCAATGACGTGCTGCGCGTGCCGGCCGTGGACAAGGGCGGCCGGTCGCTCTCCATCGCGTTCACCGTCGCGTTGCTGCGCTCGGCGCAGGGCGAACTCAACGGCATCGTCGCCGTGATCCGCGACGAGACGGCGCGCTTTCAGGAGGAGCGCGCGCTGAAGAAGCGCATCACGGAGCTAGAAGCGCAGGCCCAACAATCCTGAGTGCCGGGAGCCCTTCGATGCCTACTGAAAGACTCGGTCATTACGAGGTCGAACTCTCGGCTCGTCAACTGATACACAACGGCGGCTGGGCGGCTTTTGCGGCCATACACGCGATCGAGGGCGAAGCCGACGACCCGGCCTCGGTATTCCCGCATCAACGGGTGGTCGACGAGACCGTATTTGCGAGCGAGGCCGCAGCCATAGCCGGCGCGCGCGAAGCGGCGATCGCCTTTCTCAAGAGCGGCAATTCGCCCAGTCAGGGCGCTTCGTAGCGCGCGCCCTCATCGAGCCGCGGCACACGCAAAATTCGATCATGGGGCCGGGTAAGGCGCCGAAGCGCGCGATCTGGCCGACACAGGAGACGTTTCATGAAGTCGTGGCCACGCTTACGGCGCGCCAGGTGCATTGGCGCGCCGCCGATTCCGTATCTACTCGCCGCATCGAGAGCCGTTTTCACACACGGAGGCGCCTCATGTCGATGACGATTGCGGTTCCTCGCGAGACACATGCAGGCGAGCGTCGGGTAGCGGCGACGCCAGAAAGCGTCGCACAACTAATCAAACTGGGTTATGCGGTGGAGGTCGAGACCGCGGCAGGCGCGAGCGCGTCCTGGCCGGACGAGGCTTATCGCGCGGCAGGCGCGCAAATCGTCGACGATGCTGTTGCGCTGTGGGGCGGGGCCGATATCGTCGTCAAAGTCCGGCCGCCCACGAACGAAGAGGTCCAGCGGCTCAAGCCGGGTGCGACGCTGATCGGTTTCGTCTGGCCCGCGCAACATGCGCAGCTGCTCGAACAGCTGGCGGCGCGTGAGGCCACGGTGCTCGCAATGGACTGCGTGCCACGTATCTCGCGCGCGCAAAAACTCGATGCGTTGAGTTCGATGGCGAATATGGCGGGCTATCGCGCGGTGATCGAAGCCGCGCAGCATTTCGGCCGCCTTTTCACGGGGCAAATCACGGCGGCCGGCAAGATGCCGCCCGCCAAAGTGCTCGTGATCGGCGCGGGCGTGGCGGGGCTCGCGGCCATTGGCGCGGCGCGCGGGCTGGGCGCGATCGTGCGCGCGTTCGATACACGCCCCGAAGTCGGCCAGCAGGTCCAGAGCATGGGCGCGGAATTCCTGAGCATCGATATCGAAGAAGAAGGCGGCGGGACGGACGGCTACGCGAAGGTGATGAGCGCGAAGTTCATCGAAGCGGAGACGGCGCTCTTCGAGGCGCAGGCGCGCGAGGTCGACATCATCATCACGACCGCGTTGATTCCGGGCAGGCCTGCGCCGCGCCTGATCGATGCGAAGACGGTGGCGTGCATGCGCCCAGGCAGCGTGATCGTCGACATGGCGGCCGAGCAGGGCGGCAACTGCGAACTCACGCGCGCGGGCGAGGTGGTGAACGAGAGCGGCGTCACCGTGATCGGCTACACCGATCTGCCGAGCCGCATGGCGAACCAGGCGAGCCAGCTCTACGCGACCAACGTGCGCCATCTGCTGACCGATCTCACGCCCGCGAAAGACGGCGAGTTGACGCTCGACATGGATGACATCGTGCAGCGCGGCACGACGGTCATGCAGCGCGGCAGCCTGTGCTGGCCGCCGCCAGCGGTGCAGGTTTCGGCCACTGCGCAGACGAAGCCCCCGGCCGCAATTGACTAAGCGAATGACAGCGCGAAAGCTGCATCCGAGGGCAGTGCACAAGCCGCCCGTCGCCACGGCGCATGGTCGTTTGCGGCGCTGGTCATCGCGGCGTTGCTGCTGCTCGCGCTCGGCGCCGTCGCGCCGCCTTCGTTCGTCGAGCACTTCACCGTGTTCGTGCTGGCCGTATTCGTAGGTTATCAGGTGGTATGGAACGTTACGCCCGCCCTGCACACGCCGCTCATGAGCGTGACGAATGCGATCAGCGGGATCATCGTGATCGGAGCGTTGCTGCATCCGGGCAATGCGAGTGCGATCGTGACCGTGCTGGCGGCCATCGCGCTGGTCGTCGCGACCGTCAACATCGCGGGCGGCTTTCTCGTCACCCAGCGCATGCTGAAGATGTTCCAACGGGCCTGAGGAGACGTCATGCTCAACGGAATCGGCAACATGGCGTGGCTCGGCGCGGCAACGCTCTTCATCCTCAGCCTGCGGGGGCTGAGTCATCCCGCGAGTGCGCGGCGCGGCAATCTCTATGGTGTGACCGGCATGGTGATCGCCGTGCTCGCGACACTACTCGTCACGGGCGGCGCGGGGCTGCAGATCGCGCTTCTCGCCGCGCTGGTCGGCGGAGGCCTGGGTGCGATGCTCGCGCGCCGCGTGGAGATGACGCAGATGCCGCAACTCGTAGCAGTGCTGCACAGCTTCGTCGGTCTCGCGGCCACGCTGATCGCGCTTGCCAACTTTCTCTCGCCGGCAGCGGCGGCAAGCGGCGTCGAGCGTGCGATCCACGAAACGGAGATCTATGTCGGCGCGTTCATCGGCACGCTCACGTTCAGCGGTTCGATCGTGGCGTTCCTCAAACTGCAAGGCACGGTGAGCGGCAAGCCGCTCGTGCTGCCCGCGCGGCATGGGCTCAACGCGGTGATGCTCGGCGCGTGCATCGTGCTCGGCTATCGCTTCGTGAGCGCGCCTGACGCAGCCGATTCGCTCTATGCGCTGATCGTGATGTGCGTACTCGCGGCGGCGCTCGGCGTGCATCTCGTGATGGCGATCGGCGGCGCCGACATGCCCGTGGTGGTCTCGATGCTCAATAGCTATTCGGGCTGGGCAGCCGCGGCGACGGGCTTCATGCTGGACAACGATCTGCTTGTCACCACGGGCGCGCTGGTCGGCTCGAGCGGCGCGATTCTCAGCTACATCATGTGCCGCGCGATGAATCGCAGCTTTATTTCGGTGATCCTCGGCGGCTTCGGTGCGGCGAGCGCCACGGCAAGCGCCGCGCCACAAGGCGAGGTGGTGGCGACCACGGTGGACGAGGTGGGGTCGCTGCTGCGCGATGCGGCCGAGGTCGTGATCGTGCCGGGCTATGGCATGGCGGTCGCGCAGGCGCAGGGCACCATCAGCGAGATCACGCGGCGGCTGCGCGCGCTCGGCGTGCGTGTGCGATTTGGCATTCACCCTGTGGCGGGGCGCTTGCCGGGGCACATGAACGTGTTGCTCGCGGAGGCGAAGGTGCCGTACGACATCGTGCTCGAGATGGACGAAATCAACGACGACTTCAACAGCACGGACGTCGTGCTCGTGATAGGCGCCAACGATATCGTGAATCCGGGCGCGCAGGAGGACGCAGGCAGCCCGATTGCCGGTATGCCGGTGCTGGAGGTGTGGAAAGCGCGCACGGTGGTGGTCTCCAAGCGCAGCATGGCTACGGGTTATGCGGGCGTTGACAATCCGCTCTTCTATAAGGACAACACACGAATGCTGTTTGGGGATGCGAAAGGCAGTGTCGACGCGTTGCTGCGGCAACTCGAAGCCGCTTGACGCTCGAAGCAACGCGCGGCGGGTTCTCCGCAGGCGCCGGCTGGACCACGGGAAGCGCACGCAAAAGCGCTCGCGCAGCGAGGCGGCCCGCGGGCCTACACAACGGACGGAGACAGACAACGTGGCATATACCGATCGTATCGAAGGCGGCTACACGGCGCGGCGGCACAATCGCTGGGTACAGCTCGTGGCGGGCATCCTCTGCATGGGGCTCGTTGCGAACCTGCAGTACGCGTGGACGCTTTTCGTGGTGCCGATGGATGCGCGGCATCAGTGGGGGCAGGCGGCTATCCAGCTTGCATTCTCGATTTTCATCGTGACGGAGACCTGGCTCGTGCCGGTGGAAGGCTGGCTCGTGGACCGCTTCGGCCCGCGGCCGGTCGTGATGGGCGGGGCGTGCTGCGTGGCGCTCGGCTGGGTGCTCAATGCATGGGCGCCGGTGCTGCCGGTGCTCTACGTCGCGGCCGTGATCTCCGGGATCGGAGCGGGCTGTGTGTACGGAACCTGCGTCGGCACGGCGCTCAAATGGTTTCCCGACCGGCGCGGCCTCGCGGCAGGGATGACGGCGGCGGGCTTCGGTGCGGGCGCGGCGCTCACGGTCATTCCGATCTCGAACATGATCCAGCACTCGGGTTATGAACGTGCGTTCGTCTTCTTCGGACTCCTGCAGGGTGCCTGCATCATGGCGCTCGCGCTGCTGATGGTGCGACCGAAGCCGCCGGCTCACGCAGCCGGGATGAAACGCATCGTCGCGACGAAGATCGATTACACGACACAACAGATGGTCCGCGCGCCGCTATTCTGGGTGATGTACGCGATGTTCGTTTGCGTGGCGGCGGGCGGCATCATCGCGACGGCGCAGATCGGCCCGATTGCGAAGAGCTACGGCTTCGCCTCGATGCCGGTCACGCTCATGACCGCGACGCTGCCGCTGCTCACAATGACGCTCTCGATCAACAATCTTTGCAACGGCTTTACGCGGCCGCTGTGCGGGTTCATTTCGGATCGCATTGGCCGCGAGAATACGATGTTCATGACGTTTCTGGGCGAGGGGCTCGCGCTACTGGGCCTGCGCGCGTTCGGACACGACCCGTATCTCTTCATGCTCTTTTCGGGGCTCGTATTCCTGTTTTACGGCGATATCTTCTCGAACTTTCCCGCAACCTGCGCTGATACGTTCGGCGCACGCTACGCGGCCGGCAACGCTGGCACGCTTTATACCGCGAAGGGGACCGCGGCGATGCTGGTGCCCGTCGCCACGCTGCTCGCGCAGCACGGTGGCTGGAGCATGGTGTTCGACATGGTCGCCTGCGTGGCGATGATGGCGGGGGTGTGCGCGAAGGTGGTCCTTCAGCCGATGCGCCGGCGCTGGATCTTTCAGTCGGTTGCGCAGGCAACCATCGCCGATTCGGCGTTCGCGCCTTCGCCGCTGGGCTCGCATGAGTGACCGGTGTCCGTACAAGGCACCGCGTCTTGACGCGCGCGCCGTGCTGCTCCTTTGCGTGAAGGGGGCGCTGAGCTTTACGGGCACCGAGTTCAGTGCCGTAAATTGGCCGACCATCTCGAAATTAAGAGGAAGCTTGCGTGAAACAGGCAGGCACCCGATAGGGACGCACAGGCACCCGAAAACCGCGCGTCGTCGGTACGATTCTTGTCCACGAAGGGACGGGGTCGACAACAACATACGTCGCATTTATTCTGGTTGCGCACGCAACCATGTGGCTGGATGTGCGGGTGGCCTGAACATCAGGAACGAAATATCCGTGAGCCGGGGTTTGATGCCGCGTGCGCGGCGTCTGCGTTCCGGCAGCGAGCATGTTTCGTATTCGACCCGGAATTCAAGGCTGATCTGGCCACGAACAGCGTATTGCACTCCTCCAGCCTGTTCGTTTTATCGGACTGACGCTTGAAGTGAATCGCTGTCGTCGAGCGCGACGACCTCCCTGCGTGCGTGATGGATGCAACGCGCAATCGCATCGGCTCGTCTCGCTCAGAAGTCACCATGACATACCGTTTACTTCCAGCATGCCTTCTGCTGGCCATGGCTATGGCTGCCTGCGCCCAGGATCCGTCTGCTGGCGCCATGGTGCGCATCTGCGACGACACGGGTTGCTCGTACCGTCCAAAAGATCAGGTTTCCTACGAATTAAGCGACAGCGCGAGCGAACGGGAAGCCCCGCGCATTACCGCGCTGAAAGAGGTTGCGAAGACGGAGCCGAGAGCGGCGTACGACCTCGGCCTGCGCTATTTCCGCGGCGATGGCGTGACGCAGGACAGCTACCAGGCGCTCGTCTGGATGCGTGTGGCCGCCGAGCACGGCAACTTGCTGGCGCAGAAGGCGCTGGGCCAATTCTACTTGCTCGGGCTCGATGAAATGGGACCCGACCCGCGGGAAGCCGAGAAGTGGCTCTCCATCGCAGCGAGCCGCGGTGACCAGGAATCGGCGAAATTGCTCGAGCAAGCACGGGCGGCGAAGCGATCCGACCAGGAAGAATACAAGTGGCGCACGCAATGGCGCGACGTCTACTACCGCAACTGGTATTCCGGTTTTCCATACCTCGGTGTCTGGCGACAGACGATCTGGGTCTGGGACTGACAGGTGTCGACGGCTTTTCAGCTAGCGTGAGAAGCCATTCCGTTGCGGTGATCCAATGAGTTTGCGTGAACACGCAAGCCTGACATCGACTCCCCTCAATCCATAAAGTAACGACATGAAGACCTTCTTTTCCGGCCGTCTCACCTTCACATATGCGACGACCGCGATCCTCGCTGCCTCTCTTGCCGGCTGTGGCGGCATGGTTACATCAGGCGGCCAGAACATGGGCGTGAAGGGCGCGGCAGCCGGCGGAGCGAGCGCAGGTGCAGACTCGACGCTCGAGCGCTGTCCGTCACCGCTTGGCACGATCGCGGTCGACGACGGCCGCAACGCCGACTGGTGGGGCCCGTTTGGCAGCGCGACCAAAGTGACGAGCATCGAGCCGCTGCTGCGCCTCGCGGTCCAGCAATCCAACTGCTTTGTGATTACGTCGATCGGTAACCAGAAGTCCGACGCGCGCCTGTCGCGGATCACCGACCTTCAGCGCAACTCCGGTGAGTATCGTGCCGGCTCCAAGCAGCAAAAGGGCCAGCGTGTCGCAGCCGACTACTATATGGAGCCGCAAATCGTCGTCAACGATTCTCCGGTTGGCGGTATCGCCAACCTCGTTGGCGGACTGATTGGCAACAGCGCGGTCTCGATGGCGGCGGCCCACTTGCAGGTGAAAGCGTCGGTGGTGACGTTGACGCTGTTCGATGTGCGCTCGGCAGTGCAGATCGCGGCGTCGGAAGGCAGTTCGACGGCAACGAACTTCGGCGCGGCGTTGGCGGGCTTTGGCGGCGGCGTGGCTGGTGGTCTGAGCGGTTTCACGGCGACGCCGGAAGGCAAGTCGACCGTGGTCGCGTTCATCGACGCTTATAACCAGATGGTTGTCGCGCTGCGCAACTACAAGGCGCAGGACGTGAAAGGCGGTCTCGGCCGAGGCGGCCAGTTGCGCGTCAACTAACCCGTCGCTGTCGTCACGGCGAATGCGGTGCGCTATGGCGAGAGAAACTGGCGCATCCATTCGCCGAAGTCTGAACTACGGGTCGCAGCGCGCGATCCGGCACGCGCTACCTGGCCTGGCGTTTCGTGCATCCCTTGCGTTGAAATCTCGCTCGGGGTGCAGCCAAATTCTTCCTTGAACCGCCGACTAAAATGCTTTTCGCTAACGAAGCCATGCCGCCAGGCGACTTCGGAGATCCGCTTGCGACGCCGCGTAGCCGGATCAAGCAGAGCCTCGCGTGCGAGCGTCAACCGCTTGCGCTGAATCAGTCGCATCACACCGCCCGTTGGTTCGAAGAGGCGGTACAGCTTCGAACGCGAGATTCCCATGTCCTTGCAGATGCGCTCCGGATTCAGGTCCGGTGACAGCAGGTGCCGATCGATGTGATCGTCAATCCGGCTGACGACGAGGGCATCCAGCTCCACACACGCTTGCTGCTTCGTGTCGGGTGTCGGCGTCAGGCAGGCCTGCAACATGTTTCTGGTCGCCTGAATCGCGTAGGACACCTCATCTGCTGCCATCCCGGGAAGATTCTTGCGCAACGAACGGAGATAGTCGGCCAGGAGGCTGCCCATCCCGCCCTCCAGCGAGCGGCCGTGGAGGTGAGCGGCGCTGGCCGGCAAGCGCTCGCGGGGAATGACCATGCAGATCGTGTCGCCGGTCGTTACCTGCAGCTCAAAAGGCGATGCCAGATCGAGGAGGCACAGGCCGCCAGGGCCCACGTTGATGGCAGTCTTCCCTGCACAGCCCTTGAACGTCTCGCTGATCTGCACTTGCAGGTAGTAATTGTCAAGACTGTCCGAGCGAATCCTGCGCGTCGATCGGCTCATGGCGTGAACGACGGCATGCGATGGGTTCGTCCATTGGCGGCCGCCGAACATCATCTGATCGAGCAGCGTAAAGTCGAAACTGGAATCGTAAGGGACGCGTACGTCGGCAAGCGAATGGATGTCGAACAATGCGCTAGTGTCCGCGCACCATGCGTCGAATCGTTCTTCAGGTCGCGCGTGCGCCGTGGAAAACCGGTACGTCAGCGTCTCGGATTGGGTGTCCATTTCTAGCTGTCACCGAACCATCCGTCCAGACCTGCCGCCGACGTCATGCTGAGGATGGCCAGGTTGCCGCGTGATCGAGGCAAAGCGTAGCAAAGCGCGAAAGCACGCTGGCTTCTGAAGGATCATCCGCAGGTTGTTTGGTGACGACATCGTAGGAAGGGCGCGAATTTGTGCCTATCGGACTGATCCTAAATTTCTCGTGAAGCCGACGAGTCTTGCTGCCCGATCAGGGGGGGCTTCAAATTCCTGCAGTGTATGAGGTGCAGCAGCCCGATTATCCGCCGCGGAAAAGATCGCATGCCGTTCCCGAATCGCCAACTGATTACCGCGCGATCCATGGGGGCCTTTGGGTACGGCCATTACGCGTGGTCGGCGCCAATAAGCAAATGGCAATCTGGAACACGGTGCGTACAAACAGGGCATTCTGTTACTCGAGAATTGATTCGGAATGCAAATAAGCCGGATTTTCCGGGATCACTCCGCGTAACACACGAGGCTGGTCGTCAATAATTTCCATTTATCGATCATGACAAATCCTGTATTAGTCATTTATCGACATCCTTACTAATATTACGCGCAGCAGTCGTGCCTCACACGGACGGCGCTGTGGCGACGACACCCGGCGTCGCTGGAAGACATGAAAAACAGAACATGGAGACGCTCATGACGAGTCAGAAATACGGCCAGCCTGTGCGCGCTGCGATAGCCGCCTTTGTCGGTACAACGATCGAGTGGTACGACTTCTACATCTACGGCCTTGCCGCTGCGCTTGTGTTCGGCAAGGTATTCTTTCCCGGCACGCTCGATCCCGGGGTCGCCACGCTACTGTCGTTTCTCACGCTGTGGGCGGGTTTCGTCGCCCGGCCGATTGGTGGCCTCATCTTCGGGCACCTCGGCGACCGTATCGGCCGCAAGACCACGCTCGTGATCACACTCGTAATGATGGGCGTGGCTACCACGGGTATCGGTCTTATGCCCAGCTACGCGCAGATCGGTGCGTGGGCCCCGATTGGCCTCGTGCTGCTGCGGGTAATCCAGGGCATCGCCGTGGGTGGAGAGTGGGGCGGTGCCGTGCTGATCGCCAGCGAAAGTGCACCGAAGCACAAGAGCATTCTCTATTCGGCGTTCGCGCAGCAGGGCTCACCGACCGGCAACCTGCTCGCGACGCTGGTGTTTTTCGCGCTGAGCGTATTGCCCACGCCGGACTTTCTCGTGTGGGGGTGGCGCATCCCGTTCCTGCTCTCGGCCACCCTGGTGATCGTTGGCATGGTGGTTCGCCTGAAGCTCGAAGAGCCGGAGGACATGAAGCGCATCCTCCGGCAGAACAAGACGGTGAAGCTGCCTGTCGCGGAAGTGCTGCGCAAGCACTGGGTGATCGTGCTGTTGGCCGCGGGTGTGCTCCCTGTGATTCATGTCACGTACTTCAAGACCACGTTCGCGCTTTCGTGGGCCACGAAGGAACTCGGCTATTCTCAGGGCACATTTCTCAGCATCATTGTGATTGCGCTGATCGTGCAGTTCATCACGCAACCGCTCGGCGCGCTGCTCGTGCAGCGCATGGACATGCGCAAGGCTGTCTGCCTGATGGTGCTGCCGGAATTCATCCTGATGCCGGCCATGTTCTTCGCGATCGAGACAAAGGCTTACTGGATCGCCGTGGTCGGCATGTGTCTCGCGACCATTCCGCACTCGATGTTTTATGGCGCGGTGGGCGGCATCCTCGCACGGGTGTTTCCCGCCAAGGTTCGCTATACCGGCTTGTCGCTCTCGTACCAGCTCTGCTCGCTCGTGGTGGGCGGCGGCACCCCGGTACTGGCTCAGTGGCTGCTCAATTCCACGGGGAGCATCACGGGCGTGGCCATTGCATCGGCAATGTATGCGCTGGTCTCGCTCGTCTGCATGATCGCACTCTTGAACCGCACGGGTTTCCTCGCTAGCGAACTATCGACAGCCGAGCAGCAGGACGTCGACGATCTCCAGCGTGAGAACCACGGTTCGCCGCGGGACGAGCGAGAAGGCGGTGCCGGTCGCCTGACGGGCGCGGTTGACAACCGGCTGGCATGACGGGCGTCCTCTCGCGCCGACGTAGTGCACGCGAAGGCATGCCCTGGCCGAGAAAATAAAATGGCCCGCATTCGAACTGGCTCCACGAAGCTGGACAGCTAAAGGTTAAACGTCCGAGGGCTGAGTCCTGCATTGCACGGGGCGTCATCGGCCCTTTCTCGAGTTCGTCCAGTGGCGCTTCAGGCAGGGCAGGCAGCGGCCTTCGGGCCGCTGCCTGCGAAATGACGATGCGTTCGTTCCTCATTGGCATATCCATGACGTCGATCGTCCATGGATATGTCTTGGCCACGAAAGTGCATTCGTTGGCCGCAAATTCGTCAGGGGCATAGCCTAAGACCGTGGCGGTTGTCGCCACCGGTGCGCACGTCCGCCGACCCTACGTGTGCAGGCTCGAAAGCGTATTGAAGACGAGATAGCTTGCACCCTGCAACTGTCCGTCGAGCGTGCAATTACGCGCGTGTTCAGGCCGGAAGCGGTTTGGATGGTTAAGATTGGCCCGAGCGTTACGGCAGTGGCCGACGACGGTTGGCATGCCGGCGCAGTCGACATCCAACTGGGCCGAGGCTGAGCGGGAAGGCGAACCCGGCGGAGGCGGTACAAAACCGGCCAGTCCGGAGAAGATGGAGTTGTCGAGACTTCGTGCCGAAGTGGCGTGACTGACGATGGATGGCTAGAGCCTAATAGAGGCGTGCGCGTACTTCGGGAAGGACTCGAGGTGAAGTACGCACGGAGCGGACGGGCTTCAGAAAACAAAAAAGCCCGCATTTGCGGGCTTTTTCAATAATTCGAAGACTTTGATGGGAGTTCATGAAACTCCACATGGTGCCCAAGAGAGGACTCGAACCTCCACAGTGTTGCCACCGCCAGGACCTGAACCTGGTGCGTCTACCAATTCCGCCACCTGGGCACGTCTTCAAACTAGAAGAAAATTATGGCTTCTTTTTGGGGCCCTGTCAACAGCTTTTTTCAAAAAATCTTCACGCGGAGAAGATGACTGCTGCGCCTCTCCGATAGCGCGGGAAGTCGTTCTCACCGCGCGACAAAAACGAAAAAGGCCGGCATGAAGCCGGCCTTTCGAATCTGGTGCCCAAGAGAGGACTCGAACCTCCACAGTGTTGCCACCGCCAGGACCTGAACCTGGTGCGTCTACCAATTCCGCCACCTGGGCAAGGTGTCGTTTGCTGTCCAACATGTGTTGTGCAGCAAAGACCGCCATTATAGCGGTCCGAAATCATCTGTCAAGCTATTTGTGAAAGGCCGTCAAGGCGCGCGGCACTTGCGTCGTTGGCCGCATGACGCCCGCGCCAGGGCGCGCTGCAACGCCTCTGCCGCGGCTCGTAGGGTGCGGCGCGGGTGTTAGAATGCCTCGCAGCAGTTCCGCCGACGAGTGTGCGTGGTAGATGCGCGTTGTGCTCGCAATGCGAGCGGTCGAGCAGACCTCGCGCGGGCCGGCGGGTTGCAGCACTCGAAGGCCGGGGCGCCGCCCGCATGTATCGCACATTGGGGCCGCGTGAAATCCGACGTCCACGCAACGAGAACAACCATCGACAAGCCCTTGAGCAAATATCCGTACCCGATTCCCAGCCGCGAAGAGATCCTCGGTGTGCTGCGGACCAGCGACTCGCCTTGCACCGCGAACGATATCGCCGAGGCGCTCGCCATCAAGCGCCAGGAGCGCGAAGGGTTCTTCAGGCGGCTCGCCGCCATGGAGCGCGACGGGCAGATCCGCCTCGACTCGCGCGGCCACTACCAGCTCGCCCATCCCTCGAATTTCGTCGCAGGACGCGTGCAGGGGCATCGTGACGGCTACGGTTTCCTCGTGCGCGACGACGGGCAGGACGATCTGTTCCTGCCGCAAGGCGAAATGCAGAAGGTCATGCACAACGACCGCGTGCTTGCGCGCATCGTCGGCTATGACCGCCGCGGGCGTCCGGAAGGGCACATCGTCGAGGTCACCGACCGCGCGAACCGCAGCGTGATCGGGCGTCTGCTCAACGAGAACGGAGCGCTGATCGTCGCCCCCGAGGACAAGCGCATCGGCCATGACATTCTTGTCACGCAGAATCCGAAGAAGGCCAAGGTCGGGCAGGTCGTCGTCGTCGAACTCACCGATTTCCCCAGCCGCCATTCGCAGCCGCTCGGCCGCGTGATGGAAGTGCTCGGCGACATCGACGATCCCGGCATGGAGATCGAGATCGCCGTGCGCAAGTACGGCGTGCCGCACGAATTCAGCAAGGTGGCGCTCGACGAGGCCGCGAAGCTGCCCGACGCCGTGCGTCCCGCCGATATCCGTTACCGCGTGGACCTGCGCGACGTGCCGCTCGTCACCATCGACGGCGAAGATGCGCGCGACTTCGACGACGCCGTTTATTGCGAGCCGATGCAGGTCGGGCGCGGCGAGGGCTTTCGCCTGATCGTCGCGATTGCCGACGTCTCGCATTACGTGCTGCCCGGCACCGGCCTCGATATCGACGCGATCGAGCGCAGCACGTCGGTGTATTTCCCGCGCCGCGTGATTCCAATGCTGCCCGAGAAGCTCTCGAACGGGCTCTGCTCGCTCAATCCGCACGTCGATCGGTGTGTGCTCGTGTGCGACATGGTGATTACCGCGCGCGGCGAGATCAAGGGCTACCAGTTCTACCCGGGTGTCATGCACTCGGCGGCGCGCCTCACGTATACCGAGGTCGCGGCGGTCCTGACCAACACCAAGGGGCCGGAAGCGATGCGCCGCGCCGCGCTGCTGCCGCACCTGCAGAACCTATATGGGGTGTACAAGGCACTTTTCGCTGCGCGCCAGAAGCGCGGCGCGATCGACTTCGACACGACCGAAACGTATATCGTCTGCAACGCGCAAGGCAAGATCGAGCAGATCGTGCCGCGCCAGCGCAACGACGCGCACAAGCTGATCGAGGAGTGCATGCTCGCGGCGAACGTGTGCGCGGCGGATTTCATGAAGCGTCACAAGCACCCGGGCCTGTACCGCGTGCACGCCGGTCCGAGCGCCGAGAAGCTCGAGAATCTGCGCACCTTCCTGCGCGGCATGGGCCTCTCGCTCGGCGGCGGCGACACGCCGCACGCGAGCGATTACGCCGCGTTGATGGCGCACATCCGCGACCGGCCCGACGCGCAGATGCTGCAGACCATGCTGCTGCGCTCGATGCAGCAGGCCGTCTACAGTCCGGACAACATCGGGCATTTCGGGCTCGCGTACGAGGCCTACGCGCACTTCACGAGCCCGATTCGCCGTTATCCCGATCTGCTCACGCATCGCGCGATCTACGCGATCCTGCAGGGCAAGAAGTATCAGCCACAGGCGCCCGAAGGTGTCGAGCTCAACACCGCGCTCTCGCCGCGCGCCCGCGCACTGCAGGCCGAGGACGAGGAGAAGCGCGGCGGCCGGCGCGGCCGCGCGAACAACACGGCGATCTGGGAAGAACTGGGCCTGCACTGCTCGGCGAACGAGCGCCGCGCGGACGAAGCCTCGCGCGACGTCGAAGCGTGGCTCAAGTGCTACTTCATGCGCGACAAGCTCGGCGAGGAGTATGGCGGCATGGTGAGCGGC
The DNA here is from genome assembly GCF_035501035.1 of Paraburkholderia sp. Classification (GTDB taxonomy): domain Bacteria; phylum Pseudomonadota; class Gammaproteobacteria; order Burkholderiales; family Burkholderiaceae; genus Paraburkholderia. Next base: position 782 of record NZ_DATJWR010000051.1, on the reverse strand, counting down.
GTGACGTCGTTCGGCATTTTCGTGCAGCTCGACGCGCTCTTCATCGAAGGCCTCGTACACGTGACGGAGCTGGGTTCCGATTACTTCCAGTACGACGAGATCAAGAACGAGTTGCGCGGCGAGCGCACCGGCATTCGCTATCGGCTTTCGGATCGTGTGCGGGTGCAGGTGAGCCGCGTGGATCTCGACGCCCGCAAGATCGACTTCCGCCTCGTGCGCGACACGCCGGTGAAGCCTGGCGGCAACCGGCCGATGCTGCTCGACAAGGGCGGCGCCGAAGGCGCTCCGCGCGTGCGCGCGCTGCCGGGCGGCGAGCTCGCGCGCCAGAAGAGAGCCGCGAGCGCGCCGGGCGCCTCGGTGAAGGAGGCGCGAGCGGCGCGCGGTGCGGCCAAGACCGCGAAGAAGCGCTCGCCCGCCAAGCCGACGGCCAAGAAACCGGCCGCACGCAAGAAGCGCTGAGCCGCGATGCGGGGCGCCTGAGGCGCGCCGCAGCTGTTTCCTTTCCGGGCCGCGCCGCCGTGCGCGAGCCCGGTTTTTCTCATGCGAGCGCGAGCGCTTCGGGCCTGCCTCGCACGCGCCGGGCCGCAGCGCGGCCAGCAGCATCATCGTTGCAAGCGGCGCAGGGTATGCGCTGCAAACCGTTCATCAGGGGTTGTCTCAGTCATGTCACGTCTCAAGGTTCTTTACGGATTTCATGCGGTGACCGCACGCTTGCGGCACGACGCGTCCACGGTCGAGGATGTCTACTACGATCCGACGCGCCGCGACCGCCGCATGCAGGA
>NZ_DATJWR010000050.1:0-9420 GCF_035501035.1 Paraburkholderia sp. | reverse complement strand
TAAACCTCGTAACAGCGAGTGGGCCAAAGCGGCTGGCAGGCCCAGACCAAAAAGGTATGCAGTCGGTTGCTCCCCTTCTCCATGGGAGTACGCCGTCATAGCACTGCCGGGGAATAGACGGGCGCTAAACGGATAGGCCCGGAGGCATTCGGGTCGACAGAAGTGGGAACGTGGTAAGTCCGATTCACCGCCAAACTCGCGGAATATTGCGAGATGGCAGGCAAACCGCAAGGGACGCTGGTGGTGGAGCGGGTAAGAGAACACGGAGAAAGCGAACGGCGGGCTGTAGTGGTTCGCATAGGGGTTCAGACTTTGCCCTGACCCGAAAGGGTGCAGACTTCCGCGAGGTGTGGCTGTCGTGAGCCAGTATTTGAGGTCCGACGTAGGGCAGCTTGGAAGAGACTGCCTCGTTGCAGTTCGGCGCCCTCGTCTCAGCGATGGGACGGACCAACAATACGACGTTAGCGAAGGACTTGCGCTGTCTGGCAAGGCCGGCATCGAGTAACGGTGCTTTAGCCATGCGCGAGCCCATTGCGGTGAAAGTCGCTTGGTGGGTTCTTTGGGGAGGGGGCGGCAGGAATGCCGTCTCCTTACCCTCTAAGGCATGGCAGGGCTGTCGGACGCGCCGCGTAGCGGTGCGCCGTCGAAGCTGTCGCCGCAGCAGGTTGAGCAGTTGAAGGTGTGGGCGGCGCAGGAGGCGCTGACGGCACCCGAACTGCTGGCACGACTCGAAGAAAAGTTCGGGATTCGGGTTCATCGCAATACGCTGACAGGGGTTCTCAAGCGAGCGGGGCTGGTATGGAAGCGAACCCGGCATAGCTTAAAAAAAAGCGGGACGAACAGCGGTTCCGACAAGCCCAATCTGAAATTGGGGAGTTGGTCCAGCAAGCCCAGCGTGGCGAAATCGAACTCGCCTGCGTAGACGAAGCTGGCTTCGCGCAAGCGCAGCCGAATCGAAGTGCCTGGACGCCAGTCGCGGAGCAACACATGATTGACGCCCGGCGCGGTAAGCGTCTGAACGTGGTCGCAGCCCTGCTGTCCTCGTGAGGGCTGTCCTTGAGCGCTGATGCGATACACGAGGACTGAGCGCACCTGCCGGATTTCCTCGCCGCTTATACTGACGCCAGATCGATTCGGGCAAGCCAGGTGCATCTTGAAAGAAGGCCTGCCGACAGCGCAGCAAAAAGCGTTCATCGCCCGCCGACCTTGCGTCCAGTTTGCGTAGCGTCCCGTCGGGTAAAATATCGACACCCTGACGCTTGCCGAAAAAGCCTGCAGCAAGCATGGCATTGCGCTGAACGTTGGCGGAAATGACGGCATCGGCGATTCATATCGCGTCTACCGCCTATCCCATGGAAATACCATGAAGCTCAATCATCCCGATCCCGAACTCAACGATCCGCTGACAGACCAAGAGCTTGATTTCCTCGAGCGCTTTCTTGCGGGAGACATACCTGCACCCGTGTCAAAACTCTGAGCGCGCTCAAATCCGCTTCCGTCACCATTCAGAATGTGGTCGGCGAGGTCAAGATGGCTGGGCTTTACGTGGCGCGCATAGAAGCCCCGCCCGGCAATGCCATACAAAATGCTGCGGAAAACCCGTTCCATGATCAGGACAGGCAATGTTCCCTGCGGCGCAGGAGGTACTTGATCTCCAGGCGAGCCTGTCTTCCGCCTGCACTCGAACCCGGGACTTCCCCATCAACTGTCCATGTCCTTGACTGATACCGAACGTCTCGCGCCAAAAATCACACCGGCGGGCCATCTGCTTGCCGAGCCTGACGCCGATGCGCCAGCCCTGCCCGATGACGTAACACTGGGCGCATCCTTCAGGCGCGGCACAGGTCATGGGCTGCTCTATCTGGGAAGCGCGACGATAGGGCGGGCGTTGCCATCGGCATGGGCATGGTGGCGCGACTTTGGTGCCCGCTATGTCACGTCCTTATGCGCCACGCCAGAAGGCGGGGAAGTCGCGGTCGCCCATCCAGATACAGCGGACCTCGACCGACTGATCGACGATGCGCCGCCCATGACGGGCGCCGAATATCTCACGGCGGAGGTCCTGGTGACACTGTGGCGCGAAATCGATGGCGCCTTGCGAGACGAGCTCGCAGATACGGGAGAGTCGCTCCAGGCATTTCTCAGGTCACGTCATCCTGCCTGGAATCTTGTGGGCCGTGTTCACTTTAACCTTGCCGAAAACCGCAAGGACCCCGAAGCGCCTTTCGCGTTCCTGGCAACCTACGCGGCTCGCCTGTCGGCTCATGGCAAGACGCAACATCAACCCCTTTCGCGGGCGCTCGAGGAATTTTCCGGGGCGCGCAACAAGGCGCAGCTGCTTTCCCTCCTGATGCCGGTTCAGCGTGCCGCTGAACGCTGTGACTGGCTGCGTGCGATGCTTGAGTCGCGCGAAATCTACCATCCATTGCGCTGGACGCCGGCCGATGCCTGGCGTCTTCTCTCCGATCTGCCGATTCTGGAATCTGCCGGCATCATGGTTCGACTACCGGCGACCTGGGCGACGGGCCGCCCCACGCGACCGGCGGTCAGGGCGAGCGTCGGGACGCAGCCGCCGTCGGTCCTTGGCAGGCAGGCGCTGCTCGACTTCAGGATGGAGGTGTCGCTCGATGGCGAGCCGTTAAGTTCCGCCGAGATCCGGAGTCTGCTCAAGGGGGCCGACGGTCTCCAGTGGATTCGTGGGCGCTGGATCGAGGTGGACACAAAAAAGCTCGGCCGCCTGCTCCAGCGCTTTGAAGGTCTGGAGAAGGCCGCGCAGGCGGGGCTGCCGTTGAATGACGCCCTGCGTCTCCTGGCAGGCGTATCCGATGACGAAGCTGAAGGCTCCGACGAGCGCGACTGGGCACAGGTCGTGGCAGGCGACTGGCTGGCAGAGACGCTCGGGCAGTTGCGCCAGCCGGAAGGGCTGGCGCAGGTCGATCCGGGCCCCGACCTGAGGGCGCAGCTTCGTCCCTACCAGCAGGCGGGTGTGCGGTGGCTCTACCTGCTCAGCCAGCTCGGGCTGGGAGCGTGTCTGGCCGACGACATGGGCCTCGGAAAAACGATGCAGGTCCTCTCCCTGCTGTTGATCCTCAAGCGCGACCCGGCCGGCCCGCGTCCGAGCCTGCTGGTCGCACCCGCGTCCCTGCTGGCAAACTGGGCCGCGGAAGCGGAACGCTTTGCACCGGGCCTGCGCGTGCTGGTGGCGCACCCGTCCATGACGCCTGCCGACGAACTGCGCGCGCTGGACAGCGCGCGGCTCATGCAGACGGACCTCGTCATTACCAGCTTCGGGTCGCTGCTGCGTCAGCCCGTTCTGGAAACGACGCAGTGGCGCATCGCGATTGTCGACGAGGCCCAGGCGATCAAGAATCCCGGCACCCGGCAGACGAAGCAGGTCAAGAAGCTTCAGGCCCAGTCACGCATCGCCCTGACGGGCACCCCGGTGGAAAATCGCCTGTCCGATCTGTGGTCCATTTTTGACTTCACGCATCCCGGGCTGCTAGGCTCGGTGAAGGACTTTACCGGGCTCACGCGGCGTCTGGCGAAAGCCGAACATTTCGGTCCGCTTCGCAACCTTGTGCGGCCTTACATTCTGCGTCGCCTGAAAACAGACCGGCGTGTTATCGCGGATCTCCCTGAAAAAACCGAACTCAAGGCATGGTGCCACCTGAGCCCCGTCCAGGCCGCCCTGTACGAACGCGCGGTCAAGGACCTGGCGGCGGCGCTCGATGGTACCGAGGGTATTGAACGCAAAGGGATCGTATTAAGCTACCTGATGCGTTTCAAGCAGATCTGCAATCATCCGTCCCAGTGGCTCGGCGACGCGGCGTGGAAGCCGGAAGCCAGCGGCAAATTTGCGCGCCTGAAGGAACTGGTCGACGTGATCGCGGCGAAACAGGAAAAGGTCCTGGTGTTTACGCAATTCCGCGAAACCACCGAGCCCCTTGCCGCGTTCCTCGGATCGCTTTTCGGCCGCGAAGGCCTGATTCTTCACGGGGGAACGCCCGTAGGCAAACGGCGCGAACTGGTCCGGCAGTTCCAGGAGGATGAATCGATACCGTTTTTTGTGCTCTCGCTGAAGGCGGGCGGAGCGGGGTTGAATCTGACCGCTGCGTCCCACGTGATTCATTTCGATCGCTGGTGGAATCCCGCAGTCGAGAATCAGGCCACGGATCGGGCATTTCGCATTGGCCAGCGCAGGAATGTTCTGGTACACAAGTTCGTTTGCCGCGGTACGGTCGAGGACCGGATTGACCAGCTGATCGAAACGAAGCAGCAGCTGGTGAAGGACGTGCTTGAAGGCGGTGCGGAGCTGCTGCTGACCGAGATGAGTGATCGCGAGCTGCTCGATCTTGTCAGGCTCGATATTCATTCCGCGCAGGAAAACTGATCATGGAGACGAACGCAGATGGCTGACTACGGTGGATGGAAACCCTACGTTCCGGTGGCCGAACGCAGAAAGAAGGCGGAGCAGCTGGTCGCGAAAGCGATCAAGGCGGGCAAGAACCTGTCGCCCGTCGCGCCGTATCGCGGGGCCATCGCGAAGACCTTCTGGGGCAAGGCGTGGTGCGACAACCTGGAGCACTACAGCGACTACGAAAGTCGCTTGCCACGCGGTCGCACGTATGTGCGCAATGGTTCGGTGATCGACCTGCAGATTACGACGGGCAGGATCCGTGCGCAGGTCATGGGATCAAGCCTGTACGAGATCGAAATCAATGTCACAGCCTGCCCGGCAAAACAATGGCGGGCGTTGAGCGCCGAGTGTGCGGCGTCGGTTGACTCCGTGGTCGAATTGCTGCAGGGCAAGCTGTCGGCTGCAGTGATGGGCCGCATCTGCAAGCCGGGCAGCGGGCTTTTCCCCGCGCCGAAGGACATCAGATTCGGCTGCAACTGCCTGGACTGGGCGGCGATGTGCAAGCACGTCGCTGCCGTACTCTACGGCATCGGGGCACGGCTCGATCAGCAGCCCGAATTGCTTTTTACATTACGTGGCGTTGACCCCGTCGATCTCGTCAACAGCGCCGGTGCGAATCTGTCCGGTGCAGGAGCCGCCCCGGCGTCCGGCAAGGTGCTCGACAACGCAGTCCTGGGCGATGTGTTCGGTATCGATATCGACATGGAACCCTTTGCCGATGCGCCCCCGGTCCGGGGCAAGCGCACGCGCAAGGAAGCGGCTTCGCAGAAAACCAGTACGTCGACGTCAGCTACATCGAAGCCGTCCGCGACCGTGAAACGGGCACCGAAAGGCAAGGTCGAGGCGCCGGACGTCAAGCCTCGCGCTGCCGCCCTGACAAAGCCCAAGGGTAAAACTGCTCCCGCTGCGTCGAAGGCGACACGTTCGGCCGCATCTAAAAAGCCCGCTGCACGGGCGTGCGCGACATCGAAACCGCCGAAGCGCCGCGGGTAATGTCTGGGGCGGCGGCGTCGCCGTCTGTTCCTGCTTTCAAGGTGTGCAACTGGAGCGGGATGCGGCGGATTGACCAATTCCGGCTGAATCACAAGCTGAAGCCCGACGCCAGCCCAGGAGGTCTGCACGGACCTTCCCGGGCCGCTGTTGACGGGTCGCGATAAGGACAGGGAGCGGCCGATGGCTGGTGCCAGCGAGGGCGCCGATTAGAATGCGATGACGCGGAATATCAGGGAGCACATGTTGGGCAGGAAAAAGAGCGCAGAGAAGTTGAAGGTTGTGGCGGTCCGCATCGATCCGGTCATCGAGCGCAGAGTCCGGTTCCTGGCCGAGGCGACCGGACGCAAACCGTCTTTCTTCCTGCAACAGTTGATCGAAGGTGGTGTGAGCGCGCTGGAGGAGGTATGGCTGCCTCCCGATTTGCTGGCGCAGGTACGCTCGGGCACGGTGCCGGAACCGACCGTGTCTCACGTGGTACCAGACCTGTTTGACGAAACCACCTTCGTGGAGTGAACCGGTATGCGTCGCTTGCGTCAGCGACCACGGGCGCGTGGCGTAAATCGAAGAGACGCTGTGTACCAACCACGCCGCCGCGCGACGCGACCAGCTGTTCAGGTGTAGAACGTATTAGGATTGTCTCAACTCGTAACCGGGCGTAGTGCAGACGACACCGTGTTCCGTGGACGGACAAATCAGCCGATGACACGGTTCGGTATACATCGTATCGTCACCCAATATGCCAAGCTCGTGACCAAGTCACATCCTGCGATGAAAGATAAACGTATCAGTCCGCATTCGATTAGACACACGACCGCGGTTCATCTGCTACGTGCCGGCGTCGATATCAACACGATCCGAGCCTGGTTAGGGCATGTCTCTCTGGATACGACACACATCTACGCCGAGGTCGACCTGGAAATGAAAGCAAAGGCGCTTGCTCGCGTCGACATCTCGGGCCTCCCCGCAGCATCAATGCGTGCGACCAGGCTGCCTTCACTGATGACGTTCCTGAAGCAACTTTAGTTGTTCGCTGGCATTTTTTATGTGCGGGCACGAGTCAGGGGTGATTGGATAAGCCCTTGTTAGCGGCGGCGTCAAATTCGCGCAAAACGGACGGTTTGAAATTCACGTTGACGAAGCGATAGCACAGTAGCGACGAGCAGGCCCTGCGCCTAGGCTGACCTCGGGGGCGTCTCTGGTCAGAATGCCGCAACCACAAGGGGAACAAGGGAAGGGAGCGAAGGAAAACGAAAGAAGAACCAAGTTATAGATAAACGGGATCCGAAGAAGATGTACCAAGAAAAGTCAGTTCCACGCGGTGAGTTTCACACCGTCAAGTTTCGACGACTTTCAAGTTGCCGATGACAGCCCTGACTCGAAGCCGTCGCCGCCACATAAATTTGGACGCAACATAGCCATCGTAGCCATCCGCTTGCAGGATGCCCTCGAATCCGGCGAGACGGATCTGGGGGTGGATGCCTTTGCGGTCGGACGAGTAGTCGAACCACACTGCGGCCGGTTCCGTCGAACCTGCGCGCCGATCATCCCGCACGTAGACCCACAGGCGACCGGTCCTCGTCTTCTTGTTGCCCGGCGCGAGCACGGGAATCGGCGAGTCGTCCGCGTGCAGCTTCGTGCCAGCCATTGTGTAACGACGCAGCGCCTCGGTCAGCGGGCGGCAAAGTTCCTCGCACTGGCCAAGCCAGCGCCCCATGCTGGCGCGATCGAGCGTGACGCCGTCGCGCGCGGCAATCTCCGATTGGCGATACAACGGCAGATGGTCCGCGTACTTCGACACCAGGATGTCCGCGAGCAGGCTCGGGTGGGCGATGCTGCGCTCGATCGGCAAGCCAGGCATGGGCGGCTGCGCGAAGTGATTGCAGCAGGTGCAGTCCGCCTTGGGCCGGATTGTGCGAATGACCTTGAACGCGGCCGCGACACGCGCGAGCTGTTCGGATATGTCTTCGCCGATCAACTACATGGCGTTTCCGCACCGTGGGCAACCCGGGTTGAGCTCGAGCGCATTCGCTTCGCGCGGCAGATGAGGCGGCAGCGCTTCCTTCGGAGACGTGTCGCCGCCGGGCGTACTCGCAGTCGACGCGCGGGCACGGCGCACATCGGCTACGCCGCGTCCGGCGGCCAGATCCTCCAGTTCGGTCTCGAGCCGCGCGATCTGCCGGTCAAGCTGCTCGGACTTGCGGCCGAAGTGCATCCGCCTGAGCTTGTCGATCTGCGCTTTCAGCCGCTCGATCTTGAGCTCCCGCTCAGCCATCTCCCGCAGCAGTCGCTCGATCTCGCCACTTTGTTCAGCAAGCGACGCGCGCTGTGCAAGCACCATGGCTTGCAGCGCATTGACATCGTCGGGGAGGTCGGCGCCGTTCGACATGCGGCGCAGCTTACGAGTCTTCCGCGCGGTTTACAACATCGACAGTGCAGCGGTGCGGCGTGGTTGTCGCCAGTCGATGCCTTCGAGCAACATCGACAGCTGGGCCGAGCTCAGGAAGACCTTGCCGCCATCGGCCTGCGGCCACACGAAGCGGCCACGTTCGAGGCGCCTCGCGAGAAGCCAGAGTCCGTCTTCGGTTGCCCACAGAACCTTGACGAGGTCGCCGCGGCGGCCCGGGAAGATGAACACGTTACCGCCGAGCGGATTCTCCTCGAGCGCTGTCTGCACCTTCGCCGACAGCCCCTGGAACCCGCAGCGCATATCCGTGATGCCCGCGACAAGCCAGATCCGCGTGCCGACCGGAACCGGGATCACCGCAGGCACTCCTGCAGGAACGATTCCGCGCGTTCGAGCGGCAGGCCGCGGATGCGCACGCGACGCTTGCCGATCTCGACCTCGATTTCGCAGACGGGTGCCGGTGCCGCACTCGCTGTTGTCTCCGGCGGCTCGATCGGCACAGGCTGTACTGGACGCGACGCGGGCAGATCGATCACGTTGATCGGCAGCAATTCGGCGGGCGGCGCCGGGGCAGTGCCAGTGTCCGGCAGCTTCAGCCCGCCCTCCCGATACAGCCGTCGCCACTCGAACACGACGTTGGCATTGATGTCATGCCGCCGCGCCACGATCGAGACCGACGAGCCTGCCTCCAGAGTTTCCTTGATGAGTTGCTGTTTGAATTCGAGCGAGTACACGCGATGCGTATGGCGAGCTTTGGATGATTCGTTCGACATCTCGGCATATCCTCTATAGTCCGAACCAATGCGGACGAGAATCTCGATGTCCGCCGCTTGCTCGAATCATGCGTCAAGCTCGCGCGAGATGAGGAACGGCCCTCGCGAGCCGCTTACTGCACTGGAGCCCATTCACCTTCCGATGGTCAATTCGCGGACGCACCAGATTCCGGATAACGAGCAGGAAGCGGAATGGAAAAGCTTTGGTCAGCACGGGCGTAGGTTCAACTGATGGCGCCGGAGATCGTCATGCTGACCTGGAACTTTCTTCACCACATGCAGCGCGAAGTCCTTCCGCCGCTGGAGGCGGAGGGTCATCCGGAGGCGGCCGGACATGCGGCGAGCGCCGCGAGCAGCCGGCTATACGCACGATCCAGCCGGTTTCGTTTGAAAGACACGACTTTATCCCGCCTGTCTTCGCGACGCTCAACGACGAGTGGCACCGCGTACGCGGATGCCCACCACAATCTGGCAATCCTGCCTGAGCGACGCGGCGACCCGCAGGGTCTCGTGCGCGATCGGGGCGCCTGGCGCCGGCTGACGACCGGAAGCGTATGTTCAAGGGGATGATGCCTTGCTTCGACTCTCATTCCCGTTTCTCAGGCGGCTCCAATGTCCTCCGTCCCGACCGTAGCGAGTCTCGTGCCGGCAAACGGGTCATTGCGCCAGTCCGTGCCGGTGCGTTTTCCGGAGTCCCGGTTCGACGGCCCATCAATTGCGAAATGCTCGAGAGACTGGCCCGCGCTGGTCGCCTGAACTACCCATCGCGGCGGCGCGCCTTTACCGTCCCATGTGTTGCCGGAAGCGTCCCGGAAACGCACTGCCTGCAACCG
>NZ_DATJWR010000049.1:0-6051 GCF_035501035.1 Paraburkholderia sp. | reverse complement strand
AGGGTGTCCAGAATTGTCAACCGCAAGGCAGTTATCCTCGGCCTTTACGCCGGCTTGCTGGGGTTGACGGTCCTCATAGGCAAAGTTGTGCCGAGTGGGTTTGTGCCCAGTCAGGACCAGCAGTACCTCGTCGGTATCGTGCAACTTCCCAACGGTGCGTCCCTCGACCGAACTGAGGAGGTTGTGCGAGAAGTCGGGAACATTGCTCTGAAGGCACCGGGCATCGACGCAGCCGTACAGTTCCCGGGGCTGTCGATCAACGGCTTCACCAACTCGTCGAGTTCGGCAGTCATCTTCTTTCACGAAACGCCCTTTGAAGAGCGTAAGGGCAAGTCGATGAGTGGTCCGAGCATCGCCGCGGATCTGAACAGGCGACTCTCCGGCATTAAGGGAGCATTCGTTGCAGTCTTCCCCCCGCCGCCGGTTCTTGGCTTGGGCACGCTTGGCGGTTTCAAGCTTCAGATCGAGGACCAGCATGCCGCGGGCTATACCGCGCTCGATAACGCTAACCAGGCTTTCCTCAAGGAAGCAGCGAAGGCGCCTGAGCTTGGTCCGTTGTTCACGACATACCAGATTAATGTGCCGCAGGTGAATGTCGATATCGATCGGGTCAAGGCCATGCAGCTAGGTGTCTCCGTGCCCGACATCTTCAACACGATGCAGATCTATCTCGGTTCTTTCTACGTCAATGACTTCAACAGTTTCGGCCGTGTCTATCAGGTCCGTGTGCAGGCGGATGCACCATTTCGCGCGCATATGGACGACATCGGATTGCTGAAGGCGCGCAACGACAAGGGGGAGATGGTGCCGCTATCGACGCTTGCTAAGGTCACGCCGGCCTATGGCCCCGACTCGGTCGTTCGATACAACGGCTACACCGCGGCTGACATCAATGGCGGTCCCGCACCCGGTTACTCATCGGGGCAGGCGCAGGCCGCCATCGAAAGGATTGCCGCCAAGACGTTGCCACGCGGTATGAAAGTCGAGTGGACCGACCTGACATATCAGCAGATTCTTGCCGGCAACGCCGCACTCTGGGTGTTCCCTATCAGCGTTCTGCTCGTCTACATGGTGTTGGCGGCGATGTATGAAAGTCTGACGTTGCCTTTGACCATTCTGATGATTGTCCCGATGAGTGTGCTTTCAGCGCTGCTCGGCATCTGGCTGACTCGCGGGGATAACAACATATTCACGCAGATCGGCCTCATGGTGCTTGTCGGGTTGTCGGCGAAGAATGCGATTCTGATTGTCGAGTTTGCCCGTGAACTGGAGATGGGCGGACGTTCGATTGTTCAGGCTGCCATCGAGGCTAGCCGATTGCGCTTGCGGCCAATTCTGATGACGTCCTTCGCGTTCGTCATGGGCGTGGTGCCATTGGTCGTCTCAAGCGGCGCGGGTTCGGAGATGCGTCACGCCATAGGTATCGCCGTGTTCTTCGGGATGCTCGGGGTAACTTTGTTCGGGTTGCTGCTTACGCCCGTCTTCTATGTCGTGCTGCGAAAGCTTGCGCGGACAGAGCACATCGTAGACAAGCACGGACATCACCCGCACGTTCGCGGTATCGATGCCTCGGTCGAAGCGTGAGGTCATCATGACGAAAATTAAAGTGAAACGCGTTCTCCTCGGTTCGCTGACGCTCGTGAGCGCAGCACTCCTGACATCGGGCTGTTCACTGGCGCCGGCATATAAGGTCCCTGGCGCCGTGGCCCCCTCCACCATTTTCAAGGAGGCACCGGCCACAACGTCCACGCCCGGCGCGCAAGGCGAAATGGGCACGTGGAAGATCGCGCAGCCGTCTGATCACATTCCGAGAGGAAAGTGGTGGGTGATTTTTGACGACGCCACCCTTAGCGACTTCGAAGAACAGGCGCTTTCCGCCAACCAGAATCTGGCTGCGGCAGCGGCACGGCTCAATGAGGCACGCGCCATCCTGCAAGTCTCGCGCTCGGACCTCTTCCCCACTATCGGTGCGGGCTTCGGACCCACCAGAGAAAAGGTCTCGCCCACATCGCTCCTCAAGCCAGATGGTACAAATATACCGGCTGAAACCTTGTGGCGCGCGCAAGCGACCGCCAGTTATGAAGCAGACCTTTTCGGCCGGGTGTCGGACGCGGTCAAGGCGAGTCGTGCGGAAAGCCAGGAATCGGAAGCGCTGCTGCGCTCGGTGCAGCTTTCCTTGCAGGCTGATGTCGCGGCGAACTACTTCAAGATCCGCGAACTGGATGCAGAACTGCAGGTATATGCGCAGACTGTTTCGCTGCGCGAACAGGCGCTGAAGCTCGTGCAATCGAAGTTTAGCGAGGGCGATATCTCCGAGCTAGATGTGGCTCGTGCAAGGGTCGAACTCGAAACAGCACGCTCCGATATGATGACGGCGCAAAGAGAACGGGCAATTGCCGAGCACAGTCTCGCCGTTCTTCTGGGCGAGGCGCCATCAGAATTTTCGATGACCTCGAACCCGTTGCAACCGGTTCAGATTCGGATTCCGCCAGGCCTGCCGTCCGCGCTGCTTGAGCGACGGCCAGATATTGCCGCGGTCGAGCGCGCAATGGCTGCAGACAACGCACGCATCGGTGTAGCCAAGGCGGCGTATTTCCCATCACTATCGATCACCGGTGATGCCGGATTCGAGTCGGCGACGCTGGGCGATCTTTTCAAATGGTCGAGTCGAGCGTTTCTCCTCGGTCCTCTGGCCGGCACTGCTTTGACAGTGCCCGTGCTCGACGGAGGCCGCCGGAAAGGAAATCTCGCGAATGCAAGAGCACAGTTCGACGAAGACGTTGCGAAATACCGTCAACAGGTGCTTCAGGCGTTTCAGGAAGTGGAAGATAACCTGTCGGACCTGCGGATACTTGAGCAGCAGACCCGGACGCAGAACGAGGCAGTGCAGGCGTCGATGCGCGCTGCACATATTTCGCGCACCCAATACACGGATGGCGCCGTCGATTATCTGGACGTGATTGACACCGACCGCACAGTACTTTAATCGCAATTGACGGCTGTTCAGCTTTCCGGGGTTCAGGCCGCTGCCACCGTGAACCTTATCCGCGCGCTAGGCGGAGGATGGGGGAACACCGCTTTCGTTGGGGCCGCCGGCGCAAGATCTCTTGCAGAGTACGCAAAGCCCTTTCGGTGAGCCGAGGGGCGCCGGATCCACCGCCGTTGGCGACCCTGCCGCCTTACTGACGACCGCGAACCGTACGGTACGCAAACGGCAAAGAGCCGGCCGCGGCTCCAGTCGAACCTGTATTCGAGCTGGCGCCGGGACTCAGCCCATCCCTGGTCGAGGACGGTCTTATTCTGGCTGGATTTGCCTAACGTTATGGCTCAATCAGCTGGAATCGCTTTGCGATTTCTTTCCTCAAGATGCGGGCTTGAGGGCCGAGCAGTAAAGCCGTTCTCGTTCAAGCGCGCTGGGGCGCTCGACCTTGGTGCGTCATGATCACGTGTCAGTATCAATACGCGGGCGCTGGGCCTGTGACGACCGCCGCCGCGTGCCCGCACGGCAAAAGGCGCGGCGGCATCGACGGACGTCGATTGATAACCAAAAAACATCAATCGTTCCGAAAATTGCACTTATCGTTTTTCAGGCTCCCGGCGAAGATTGCTGAAACGACAATTGACCGGACCACCGCGCATTTTTTGGATTTCAGGAGACACCTTGATGCACCCCTCGTCCAGCCTTTCGACCGGACATTCAAAGGCCGTTGCGGTCTTCCGCGTAACGGCCGGGAATTTCCTGGAGCAGTTCGATTTCTTCCTGTTCGGCTTCTACGCCACGCAGATCGCCCACGTCTTCTTTCCCGGCGAGAGCGAGTTCGCCTCGTTGATGATGACGTTCGCAGTCTTCGGCGCTGGCTTTCTGATGCGGCCGTTAGGCGCGATCGTGCTTGGCGCCTACATCGACGACGTCGGCCGCCGCAAGGGCCTCATCGTCACGCTCTCCATCATGGCAAGCGGCACCATCCTGATCGCGTTCGTACCCGGCTACGCCACGATCGGACTTCTGGCACCCGCGCTCGTGTTGCTTGGGCGGCTACTGCAGGGCTTCTCGGCGGGCGCCGAATTGGGCGGCGTGTCGGTGTATCTCGCCGAGATGGCCACGCCCGGCCGCAAGGGCTTCTTCACGAGCTGGCAGTCCGCTAGCCAGCAGGTAGCGATCGTCGTCGCTGCGGGCCTCGGCTTCGCGATTAATCAATGGCTGAGCGCACCAGCCATCGCCGCGTGGGGATGGCGCGTACCGTTCTTCGTCGGCTGCATGATCGTGCCGTTCATCTTCATGCTGCGTCGCAATCTGGAGGAAACGCAGGAGTTCAAGGCGCGCCAGCATCGTCCGGGCGTGAAGGAAGTATTCGGCACGCTGGTTCAAAACTGTGGCATCGTGATCGCCGGCATGATGTTGGTGGCGATGACTACCACGAGCTTCTACCTCATCACAGTCTACGCGCCGACCTTCGGCAAGACGGTCCTGCACCTGAGCACCGCCGATAGCTTGCTCGTGACCGTCTGTGTGGGCGTGTCGAACTTCGTGTGGCTGCCGATCGGCGGTGCGCTCTCCGACAAGATCGGCCGCCGGCCGCTCCTGGTCGGGATGACGGCGCTCACCATTGCGACCGCATATCCGGCGCTCTCGCTGCTCGCTCACGCGCCGACCTTCCTCAATATGCTGCTCGTCCTCCTTTGGCTCTCGTTCATGTACGGCATCTATAACGGCGCGATGGTCGTCGCGCTCACGGAAGTGATGCCGGTGCAGGTACGCGTTGCAGGCTTCTCGCTTGCCTACAGCCTGGCTACCGCCGTGTTCGGCGGCTTCACGCCCGCAATCTCGACGGCGGTCATTCACATGACCGGCGACAAGGCTGCACCAGGCTACTGGATAAGCTTCGCCGCGGTGTGCGCACTCTTCGCGACGTTCGCGCTGTATCGTCGTCGCGCAATCACGCTGACTCCGGCGCACTGAGGCTCAGCCTGTCCCGCATACTCACGAGCACACACGATCCCGCACGACCACAACTATGAGAAATCTGCTTCTGAAACTATGCGCGTCAGCGCTCGTCGCAACCTCGGCGGCTACCGCGAACGTGCACGCCGCCGACCTGCACGTCATGAGTTCGGGCGGCTTCACCGCCGCCTACAAGGTCCTCGGCCCCAGGTTCGCGTCCCAGACGGGAAACACGCTCGACACTGCGCTCGGCCCGTCGATGGGCAAGTCGCCCGAAGCGATTCCGAACAGGCTCGCGCGTGGCGAACCTGCGGACGCCGTCATCATGGTCGGCTACGCACTTGACGATCTGATCAAGCAAGGGAAGGTCATCCCCGGATCGCGGGTCGAGCTGGCCGATTCGCGCATCGGCATGGTCGTGCGCGAAGGTGCGGCGAAACCCGACATCAGCTCGACTGAAGGCCTCAGGCAGACTCTACTGCATGCGAAGTCGATCGCCTACTCGGACAGCGCGAGCGGCGTCTATATCGAGCGAGAGTTGTTCAAGAAGCTCGGCATCGAGGATCAGGTCAGGCCGAAGGCGAAGATGATTCCGCGGATTCCCGTAGCATCGGTGGTGGCGAACGGCGACTACGAGATCGGCTTCCAGCAGGTGAGCGAGTTGCTGCCGGTCCAGGGCGCGACCTTCGTCGGAAAGATTCCCGAGTCTCTGCAGTCCGTCACGCGCTTCGCCGCCGGGATTCCCGTCGGCGCGCAGCATCCGCAGGAAGCGAAGGCGCTGCTCGACTATCTCGCGTCACCCGATGTGCAAGCAGAGGTGAAATCGACCGGGCTCGATTCCGTCTCCACGCATTGAGGCAGAACCATGGGAAGGCTTGCGTCAGACAGCCTTCTCGTGTCACCCGGGCATGTCTGTCGCGGCGTCATTGGCACCACCTTGGCGGCCTGACCCGGTCCGCCTCAGCATCTGCGCGAGACGCGCACGATCGCATGCGCCTTCCCACAACGAAACGAAGATCACGGCGCAGGCGTTGCTGATCACGCTCGTCAAGGCTCGCGCCTCGGACATAAAGCGGTCGATGCCCACCAGCAGCGCCACCCCGGCTACA